>JAYVUV010000288.1:0-2993 GCA_043787615.1 Janthinobacterium sp.
TGATCAAAGCCTCGATGTCGGCAACGACCGCACCGTCGCCATCAAGCACGATCAGAAGCTCGATGTCGGTAACGACCAGACCGAGCATATCGGCAACGATCACCAGCTGACCATCGACCGTAACCAGACGGTGGCGATCACGGGCGACCAGAAGATCACGGTCGGCAAAACCATCGTGATCGAGGCCAGCACTTCCATCGAGCTGAAGGTGGGCGGCAGCAGCATCAAGATCGAGTCGGCCAAGATCACGATCCAGTCGGCCCAGGTCGAGGTCAAGGCCGACGCCAACATCAAGGTGGAGGCGGGCGCGATGATGGACTTGAAGGCGGGCGGCGTGCTCACCGTGGCCGGCGCGCTGGTCAAGATTAACTGATGCCGCTGCGCGATCGTCAACCCCACACGGACCCTCATCCCATGCTCATCCTGCATATACTCAGTTACCGCGACCAGCCGCTGCCCGCCGCCGCTCCCGGCCACTTTTCCACCGCCGGCGGCACGCTGGGCCGCGCGCCGGATAACGCGCTGGTGCTGGACGATCCGGCCAAGATCATCTCGCGCGCGCAGGCCAAGATCAGCTGGCGCGCGGGCGCTTATTTTATGGAAGACCTGGGCAACAACTCCAGCATCGTCAATGGCCAGGCGCTGGGTCGGGGCCGTGAAATCATGCTGGCCGACGGCGACCGCATCCAGGTTGGCGATTATCGGCTCGAAGTCGGCCTGGCCGCCGAGCCGCCGGCCGCGCACGGGGCGGCGTCGGTCGACGACACGGCCATGCCGCCATGCGCGGCGCCGCCATCGTCTCCGCGGCCGGTCGCGGCGGTCGCCGCCATGCCGTCGTCATCGGCCGGCGCGCCGGACGCCTTGGCCCGGGCGCGCATACTCGACATCGGCCCGGCTTCCGGCCAAAGCGCCGGGCGGGACGATCCACTGGGCTTGAATTTGTTTGGCGCGCCGCCGCCGGCCTTGGCGCAAGGTGGTCTTCACGGCTTGAATCTGGCGCCGCGTTTGCGTGGCGCCGAAAGCGATCACTTGTCGCCTGAACTGGCGCCGCTCGTGCTGGCCGCCACGCCGATCCTGGCGGCGCAGGCATCGGCGATTCCGGAGGATTACGATCCGTTGGCCGATTTCCTGCCGCCGCCAGAGGCCACGCCGCCGCCCGTGCCAGCGCCGCCGCCCGCACCGACCGCAAAGACCGCGTCGCTCGCGGCCGACGACGAGGTGCTCACCGCGCTGCTGCGCGGCCTGGGCCTGCCGCATTTGCAGAGCAGCTCGCCCGCCGCGTTGGCCGAGACGGCCGGTGCCATGCTGCGCGAGGCGCTCGCCGGCACCATGGCGGTGCTGATGGCGCGCGCGCTGACCAAGCGCGAGAGCAGGATCGACATGACCATGATGGCGGTGCGCTCGAATAATCCGCTCAAGTTTTTTCCCCATGTCGACGGTGCGCTGACCCAGTTGCTCACCAACGCCATGGTCGGCTACCTGGCGCCGGTGCAGGCGGTGGCCGGCGCCTTCGACGACGTCAAGGCGCACGAGTTGGCCGTCATCGCGGGCATGCGCGCCACGCTGGCGGCCATGCTGGAGCGGCTGAACCCGGCCGATATCGAACGGCGCGAGGCGCCGCCCGGATCGTTCGACAAGCTGGCCGGCGGCGCCGCGCGCAAGGCCAGGATGTGGGACCGCATGGTCGCGCTGCACGGGCGGCTGGCGGCGGACCTGGAGCGCGACCAAGGCGCGCTGGGCGACGCCTTTTCCGGCGCCTATGAAGAACAGGTGGCGCGCCTGCGCGCGGGCGCCGCCGCGATCAATTCCACCAAAGAAGCGAGACATCATGGCCTGGAAAAATAAAGTAGTGTGGTCGGAGGGCATGCTGTTGCAGCCCCAGCATTTGCAGCAACACGACCGCTATTGGCAAAGCCAGCTCGAAGCGCGCGTGGCGCCTTTGCGGCCCTACGGCTGGGGTTACGCCAGGCTGGAAATCGACCAGCAGCAACTGGCACTGGGCAAGCTGGTCTTGCAGGCTTGTCACGCGGTGCTGCCCGACGGCACCCCGCTATGCCTGCCGAGCGAGGACCATTTGCCGCTGCCGCTCGATATCCCGGCCGACGCGCGCGACATGCTGGTGGTGCTGGCGCTGCCCTTGCGCCGCCACGGCGTGGCCGAAGTGGGCGACCAGGAGGGCGCCGACAATTTCGCGCGTCACCGCGGCGAAGACTACGAGGTATGGGACAGTAACGGCCTCGATAACTGCGCGCTGATGCAAGTCGGTACGTTGCGCCTGCGCGTGGTGCCGGCCAGCGAGGCGCTCGACGCCTACACCACGCTGGGCATCGCGCGCGTGGTGGAGCGGCGCCCGGACAACCGGGTGGTACTCGATCCCGATTACTGCCCGCCGTGTCTCGATTTTCGCGCCGCGCCGCGCCTGGCCGGCTTCGCCGACGAATTGGTCGGCCTGCTGCACCAGCGCGCCGACGCCCTGGCCGGGCGCCTCGCGCAGCCAGGCGCGGCCGGCGCCGCCGAGATCGCCGACTTCCTGCTGCTGCAATTGCTGAACCGGGTCGAGCCGCTCTTCATCCACTTGGCCGGCGCCACCGGCGTGCACCCGGAAACGCTGTACCGCGCCATGCTGGAACTGGCCGGCGAGCTGGCCACCTTCACCGAGGCCGGCAAGCGCGCCGCCAGTTACCCGCCGTACCGTCACGCCGACCTGGCCGGCAGCTTCGCGCCCTTGATGGCCGACCTGCGCCGCTCCCTGTCGACGGTGATGGACCAGCAAGCCGTGCCGATCGCGCTCGACGAACGCCAATTCGGCATCCGCGTGGCGCTGTTGGCGGACAAGGAGCTGCTGCGCACGGCCACCTTCGTGCTCGCGGTGCACGCGCAGATGCCGCCCGAGCAGCTGCGCTCCGGCTTCCCGGCCCAAGTCAAGATCGGCTCGGTGGAGCAAATCCGCGACCTGGTCAACCTGGCCTTGCCCGGGATCGGCTTGCACCCGC
>JAYVUV010000289.1:0-3159 GCA_043787615.1 Janthinobacterium sp.
CGTGTCGCCGACCCGCATCGTGGTCGAGGGCCGTGGCGCGCGCGAACCGATCGCCACCAACGACGACAACACCGGCCGCGCGCGCAATCGCCGGGTCGAAATCTACGTCGCCGAACCGCAAGCGTAATCGTTTAGCCACTCCGCTTTGCCCGGCCGGCACCGCCCGGCCGGGCCTCGCCGCGCCCGCGCTGCACCTTGCGTTTCACGGCTCGCCGCCGCCCTGCTCCGACGTTTCCCCGTACAAAGCACGCGTTTTGGTTTATTCTTCTGGCTACCAAATTTGTATGGAGCCTCCATGAAACGCATTCTGTTCAGTATGTTCACCTTCGCCGCCGGCGCCGCCGCGCTTGCCGCGCCCGTCCCCGCCGACATGAAACCGGGCCTGTGGGAAATTAATAACAAGATGAAGGCGGCCGATCCGCAGACCGATCAAATGCTGGCGGCCGTGCTGCAACAGCTGGGCAATATGCCGGCCGAGCAGCGCAAGCAAGTCGAAGAGATGGCTAAACAAAACGGCATGAGCATGCCCAAGGTGGGCGCCGACGGCGGCCTGGGCATCACCGCCTGCGTGACGCCGGAAATGGCGGCCCGCAAGGAAATCCCCACCGGCCAGCAAGGCGACTGCACCTCCAACAACGTGGCGGTGGCCGGCGGCATGACTATGTCGTTTCGCTGCACCAACCCACCCTCCAGTGGCGAAGGCAAGCTCATCTTCATCAGCGACTCGGCCTTCACCATGAAGATGAACGTCACCTCCAGCGCGCGCGGCAAACCGGAACAAATGACGGTCGACACCAGCGGCAAGTGGCTGAGCGCCACCTGCCCCGCCGCCCACTAAACCGTTCAGTACCGCTCGACGAACGCCATGTACAGCTCGCGCGCCAGCGTGGCGACCGGCCCCACGGCCAAGGAACGCGCCTGGTAGCGAACACAGGGCGTGACCTTGCCGTAGTTGCCGGTGTTGAAGATTTCAAGCGCCTCATCCAATTCGGCCGGCAACACCGCGCGCTGGTCCACCGCCACGCCACGCTCGGCCAGCAAGCCGATCACGCGCGCGCGCGTGATGCCGGCGAGGAAGGTGCCATTGGCGGCCGGGGTGGTCACCACGCCCTGCGGCGTGACAAAAAACAGATTGGCCGTCGCGAACTCGGCCACTTGGCCCAGGCTGTCGCACACCACCGCGTTGTCGTAACCCCGGGCTTGCGCCGCGCGCAAGGCCCGGCTGGTGTTGGCGTACAGCGCCGACGCCTTGGCGTCGGTCGGCGCCATGGATGGATCGGGCCGCTGCAACTCCGACAAGCAAGCGGAAAAACCGCTGAACGGCGGCATCGGCGCGTCAAACAGAGTCAGCGCGAAACCGCTCTTTTCCGGCACGGGGATCAGCAAACCCTCGGTGCCGAACACCAGCGGGCGGATATACAATTCGGCGTCGGCCGGGAAGCGCGCCACGCCTTCGCGCACCAGCGCCGCCATCTGCTCCACCGTGTACGGGCAGCGCAAGCCGAGCTTTTCGGCCGACACCAGCACCCGCGCCAAATGGGGCAGCAAGTCCGGCAGCTTGCCGCGCAGGGCGCGCGCGCCGTCGAACACGGAAGAGCCGAGCCAGAGGCTATGATCCATCGCGCCGAAAATCGGCGTGTTGCCCTCGCTCCAGGCGCCGTTGAAATAAGTCAGATACATGGACGTTTCCTCGCTGTGAACGGCAAGGTTACCAGACAATGGCGTGCCCGGCCAAGCGAACCCCGGCGGTGTTAAAAGGCGTGCCGCAAGCCCACGTTGAGCGCGCTGTCGCCCCGCCCCGGCTCGCCGACCCGGCCCACCGCATAGGCGGCGCCGTTATGGTTCTTGATCTTGGCGTAGGCGGCATACAGATCGGTGCGCCGCGACATGCTATAGCTCATGCCGACGGCGACCTGGCTGGCGTCGCGGTTGGCCAGGTTGCGGTCGTCCTTGCGGATGAAGGAAGCCATAAGAGTGGCGGCGCCGTAGGGCATGGACAAACCCATCAACACATCGCGGCTGTCGGTGGACGGCGTGCTCAGCGCCAGCGCGCCGTAGGGATTGGCGCTGTCCCAAGGCACGCCGCTGTCGCCCTGAGTGCTGCCGTAGGCGGCATAGGCGGTGGCCGCGCCGACCCGCAAATTGGCCGCCACTAGCGAGCTGCGCGCCGACAGGTCGGCCGCCGGCGCGGTGCCGGTCGCCTCGACCACGTTGCGTTTGCGCTGGTGCGCCACGCTCAGTTGGAATAAACCGTTGGTGTAACCCAGGGTGCCGCCGTAAGCGCGCCGATACCAATTGCTGTAGGGCGCCTCGCCGTAACTGTAGATGGCGCTGGCGCTCAAGCCGCGCAGGCGCGGGCTGAGGTATTGCACGGTGTTGTCGTAACGCTGGCCGCTATAGTCCGCCGTGCTGCCCCTGAAGGGATCGGCCAGTTCGGCCGGGGTGAAGCCGAGATAAGCGGGCATGGTTTGCCGGCCCAGGGTGAGCGCGCCCAAGCGGCTGTCGAGCCCCACATAAGTCTGGCGCCCTTCCCCGGCCCGGCCGCTGTCGTTGCGCACGCCAGGCTCCAGGGTGAACACCGTCGCCAAGTCGCCGCCCAGCGCCTCGCGCTCCTGCATGCGGGCCCGCGAACCGGCCGCGACGTTGTTGACGGGACAGTTGGCGCAAGCGCGCCCGGCCGCCATGCCGGTGTCGATACCGATCATGCCGCCCGCGCCCGGGCGCGTTGCCTCTTGTGCGCGGGCGTGGTGGATAAGCAGCGCCAGCGTCGCCAACAAGGCGAGCGCCGGGGTCGAATGAAAAGAGCGAATGGTGGGCATGGTCGGCATCGGCACAGTGATGTGTTGAGTCGCCGATAGGCTCGGCGCCGCCGTCCTGCATGCTGTTAGCTTATCTACACTGTAATTCGTTTTGAACGCACGCATCTGTGCGGCACACAACGTAACGCAAAGTTTGCTTAAATTTCCGCGCCGCGCGCCACAGTCCGGGTCCGGAACGGCCTCCGCTAACGGCATCTATGTACGCCAGCGTACAAACATATGTCGCGCCCGGCCCTATACTCCCTGTTTTCACGCTAACGGTCCGTGCATGCTCGCTTTATTAGAACGTATCGACGCCGACTACCACAGCATCGACTTGCTGGTCGCCTTGTTCAACGCC
>JAYVUV010000290.1:0-5366 GCA_043787615.1 Janthinobacterium sp.
CCGGGTGCAAATGCGCAGCCTGACGGGCGTGAAAGCGCCGGAGAAGGCAGCCGACCCGATCATCGTCCATCCTGATGTGCGCCGCATGCTGCTAACAGCCAAGGCGTATGCCGAAGGTGGCCGTGCATTCAGTTCCTACGTGGCGTTGCAGATCGACCGTGAACTGCATCATCCGGACGAAGAAGTGCGCAAGGAAGCGGCCGACGAAGTCGCGCTGCTGACCCCGATCGTCAAGGCTTTCATCACCGACAACGGCTGGATCGCGACGTCCGAGGCGATGCAGGTCTACGGCGGTCACGGCTACATTGCAGAGTGGGGCATGGAGCAGTACGTGCGCGACGCGCGCATCAACCTGATTTACGAAGGCACCAACACGATCCAGTCGCTCGACCTGTTGGGCCGCAAGGTCCTGATGGACAACGGCGCCAAGCTGCGCAAGTTCGGCGAAAAGATCAAGGCTTTCGTTGAAGAAAACGGCACCGATGAAGCGCTGTCCGAGTTCATCACGCCGCTGGGCGACCTGGGCGACAAGGTCACCAAGCTGACCATGGAAATCGGCATGAAGGCGTTCCAAAATCCGGACGAGGTGGGCGCCGCCGCCGTGCCTTACCTGCGCGTGGTCGGTCACCTGATCTACAGTTACTTCTTCGCCCAGATGGCCAAGATCGCGCTGGAAAAAACCGAGGCCGCCGAAGCGAGCGGCGACCACTTTTATAAAGCCAAGCTGGCCACCGCGCGTTTTTACTTCGCCCGCCTGCAACCGGAAACCGCGACCCTGATCCGTCAGGCCCGTTCCGGCGCGGCCAACCTGCTGGCGCTCGACGCCGACCTGTTCTAAGAAACCGAGGACCGACATGACCAACTTCATCGTTAAAAAAGTAGCCGTCCTGGGCGCCGGCGTGATGGGCGCGCAAATCGCCGCCCACTGCATCAACGCCAAGGTGCCGGTGGTGCTGTTCGACCTGCCGGCCAAGGACGGGAAAAAGAACGGCATCGTGCTGCGCGCCATCGAGAACCTGAAAAAGCTCAGCCCCGCGCCCTTTGGTAACAAGGACGACGCGGCCCTGATCGAGGTGGCCAACTACGAAGACAATCTGGACCTCCTGGCCGGCTGCGATTTGATCATCGAAGCCATCGCCGAGCGCATGGATTGGAAACACGATCTGTACCAAAAAGTGGCGCCGCACATCGCCCAAAACGCGATCTTCGCCTCCAACACCTCCGGCCTGTCGATCAACAAGCTGGCCGAAGGCTTCGGCGATGAATTGAAGGCGCGCTTTTGCGGCGTGCACTTCTTCAATCCGCCGCGTTACATGCATCTGGTCGAGCTGATTCCGACCGCCGCCACCCGGCCCGAGATCCTCGACCAGCTCGAAGTGTTCTTGACCACCACCCTGGGCAAGGGCGTCGTGCGCGCCAAGGACACCCCGAACTTCATCGCCAACCGGGTCGGCGTGTTCGGCATGTTGGCCATCATCCACGAAGCCGAAAAATTCGGCTTGTCGGTGGACGTGGTGGACGACCTGACCGGCGCCAAGCTCGGTCGCGCCAAGTCCGGCACCTTCCGCACCGCGGACGTGGTGGGCCTGGACACGATGGGCCATGTGATCAAGACCATGCAGGACAATCTGCCCGACGATCCCTTCTTCGCCGTCTACAAAACGCCGGACGTGCTGGCCGGTCTGGTGGCCAAGGGCGCGCTGGGCCAGAAGAGCGGCGCCGGCTTCTATAAAAAGGTCGGCAAGGACATCCTGCGGCTCGACTTCGCCAGCGGCGAATATGTCGCTGGCGGCGGCAAGGCGGCCGACATCGTGGGCCGCATCCTGAAAGAAAAGGACCCGGTCAAAAAAATGAAGGCGCTGCGCGAATCGACCAATCCGCAGGCGCAGTTCTTGTGGGCGATCTTCCGCGACGCCTTCCATTACATCGCGGTCCATCTGGACACCGTGGCCGACAACGCGCGCGACATCGACTTCGCCATGCGCTGGGGCTTCGGCTGGAATGTCGGCCCGTTCGAGACTTGGCAAGCGGCCGGCTGGTCGCAGATCGCCACCTGGATCAACGAAGATATCGCCGCCGGCCAGGCGCTGTGCGCCGCGCCGCTGCCGGCCTGGGTATTGCACGGCGTGGTCGCCGAACAAGGCGTGCACACCGCCGACGGCTCGTACTCGGCCGCGAGCAACAGCTTCGTGCCGCGTTCCAGCTTGCCGGTATACGAGCGGCAAACCTTCCGCGCGCCGGTGCTGGGCAGCGGCGCGGCCGACGGCAAAACCGCCGGCACCACCGTGTTCGAGGACGACTCGGTGCGTCTGTGGCATAGCGGCGACGAGGTGCTGGTGATCTCGCTCAAAACCAAGATGCACGTGATCGGCGAAGGCGTGATCAACGGCTTGCGGCGCGCTCTGGCCGAAGCCGAGAAAAACTTCAAGGGCCTGGTGATCTGGAACACCGACGCGGCCGAAGGCGGCGCCTTCTCGGCCGGCGCCGACCTGCAATCGGCCCTGCCGTTGTTCATGCAAGGCGGCGCCAAGGCGATGGAGCCGAACATCAAAGCCCTGCAAGACACCTTCATGGCCATGAAATACGCGAACGTGCCGGTGGTGGCGGCGGTGGCCGGTCTGGCGCTGGGCGGCGGCTGCGAAATGGCGCTGCACGCGTCCAAGCGGGTGGCTTCGATCGAATCCTACATCGGCCTGGTCGAAGTGGGCGTGGGCTTGATTCCGGCCGGCGGCGGCTTGAAGGAAGCGGCGCTGCGCGCGGCGCGCGAAGCCAAGGGCGGCGATATCCTGCAATTTTTGAAAACCGGCTTCACCAACGCGGCCACCGCCAACGTCTCGAAATCGGCGCTGGAAGCGAAGCAGATGGGTTATCTGTCCGAGTCCGACGTGATCGTCTTCAATCCCTACGAGCTGCTGCACGTGGCCAAGGTGGAGGCGCGCGCCATGTTCGACGCCGGCTTCCGTCCGCCTTTGAAAACGACGGTGCCGGTGGCGGGCCGCTACGGCCTGGGCACCATCAAGGCACAGTTGGTCAATATGCGTGACGGCGGCTTCATCTCGGCGCATGACTTCAAGCTGGGCGAAATGATCGCCGAAATCGTCTCGGGCGGCGACGTCGACCAGGGCAGCGTGGTCGGCGAGCAGTGGTTCCTCGACATGGAGCGCAAGGCCTTCCTGGAACTGTTGAACCATCCGAAATCGCAAGAGCGGATCATGGGCATGATGCAAACCGGGAAGCCGGTACGCAATTAAGCCGGCCGCCAAGCCGTTCACGCCGACCAAATTTGAAAGAGCAAAATGAGCAAACAACTTCAAGACGCCTACATCGTCGCAGCCACCCGCACCCCGATCGGCAAGGCGCCGCGCGGGATGTTCAAGAGCACCCGTCCGGACGACCTGCTGGTGCACGCCATCCAGGGCGCCATGGCGGCCGTGCCGAACCTGGACCCGGCCCTGATCACCGACGCCATCATCGGCTGTTCCTTCCCGGAGGCCGAGCAGGGCTTCAACATCGCGCGCATGGCGGTGCTGCTGGCCGGCCTGCCTAAAACGGTGGGCGGCGTCACCGTCAACCGCTACTGCGCCTCGGGCATCACCGCGATCGCCATGGCGGCCGACCGTATTCGCGTGGGCGAGTGCGACGTGATGCTAGCCGGCGGCGTGGAATCGATGTCGATGGTGCCGATGATGGGCCACCACCCGTCGATGAACATGAACATGTTCACCGATGAAAACGTCGGCATGGCCTACGGCATGGGCCTGACCGCCGAAAACGTGGCCAAGCAATGGAAGGTTTCGCGCGAGGCGCAGGACGCGTTCGGCGTCGAGTCGCACCGGCGCGCCATCGCGGCCCAACAAGCCGGCTGGTTCAAGGACGAGATCACCCCGGTCGAAATCATCACCCGCACGCCGAACCTGGCCACCGGCCAGATCGACATCGTCAAGCGCGTGGTGGACACCGACGAAGGCCCGCGCGCCGAGTCGAGCATGGAATCGCTGGGCAAGTTGAAGCCGGTGTTCGCCGCCAAGGGCACCGTCACCGCCGCCACCAGCTCGCAGATGTCGGACGGCGCCGGCGCGCTGCTGATCGTCAGCGAGAAGATCCTGCGCGAGCACAATCTGACCCCGTTGGCCAAATTTTCCTCGTTCGCGGTGCGCGGCGTGCCGCCCGAAATCATGGGCATCGGCCCCAAGGAAGCCATTCCGGCCGCCTTGCGCGCGGCCGGCATCACCCAGGACCAGCTGGACTGGATCGAGTTGAACGAGGCGTTCGCGGCGCAGGCGCTGGCCGTGATCGGCGACCTCGGTCTGGACCAATCCAAGGTCAACCCGATGGGCGGCGCGATCGCGCTGGGCCATCCGCTGGGCGCGACCGGCGCCATCCGCGCCGCCACCGTGATCCACGCGCTGCGCCGCAATAACCTGAAATACGGCATGGTCACCATGTGCGTCGGCACCGGCATGGGCGCGGCCGGCATCTTCGAACGCGTGTAAGTCCACGCCGAGTCATCACCACCACAAGGGCGCCGCGGGATCTCCTCCGGCGCCCTTCAACTTATTTGGAGACACCATGGATATTTTGTGCGGCAAGGCGGACGGCATCCTGACCATCGAATTCAATCGTCCCGAGCGCAAGAACGCGATCACCTCGGTGATGTACCAGGCCATGGCCGACGCCATCGAGGACGGCGAGCGTGACCCGGCGGTGCGGGTGATCCTGATCGTCGGCAAGCCGGAGATTTTCACGGCCGGGAACGACCTGGACGACTTCATGAAAAGCGCGCCGGCCGGGGCCGACGGCTCCTTCGGCGACCGCCCGGTGTTCCAATTCATGCGCCAATTGAGCGGCGCGGCCAAACCGGTGGTGGTGGCGGTGGCCGGCGCGGCGGTCGGCATCGGCACCACCTTGCTGATGCATTGCGACCTGGTGTACGCGGCCGACAACGCCAAGTTCTCGATGCCGTTCGCCCAACTCGGCCTGTGCCCGGAGTTCGCCTCCAGCCTGTTGTTCACCCAGTTGGCGGGCTACCCGCGCGCGGCCGAAAAGCTGATGCTGGGCGAAGCGTTTCCGGCCCAGGAAGCGCTCGATATGGGCTTGGTGTCGAAGGTGCTGCCGGTGGCCGAGCTGCTGCCGTTCGCGCGCGCCCAGGCGGCCAAGCTGGCCGCCTTGCCGGCCGCGTCGATCCGCGCCACCAAGCGCTTGATGAAGTTGGCCCGCGCCGAGCCGGTCAAGGCCATCATGATCGAGGAAAACCAGCTGTTCGGCGCCATGCTGGTGGCGCCCGAGGCCAAGGAAGCGTTCACCGCCTTCTTCGAGAAGCGCCGGCCGGACTTTTCGAAGTTCGCCTGAACGCGGCGGGTTGGCCG
>JAYVUV010000291.1:0-32141 GCA_043787615.1 Janthinobacterium sp.
GTCGGCTGGCCGGGCCCGGTGGTGGGGGAGGCGCCCCGCGCCCGCCGCATGCCAGCCGGGCGCGAACAGGGGCGTCCCGCCGGCCCCGGTCAAGCCGGCGAAAAAATTGGCCGGCGCGCCGCTGGTGGCGTGCAGGGTCAAGCCGTCGTCGGCGGCGTCGGCTCGATAAAAGAAGCCGCCCACGCGGGCCGCGCCGATTCGGGTGGCCGCGTCCGTCACCGCTTGCAGCAGGGTGCGCAGATCGAGCGTGGCGGCCAGCGCCGTGCCGGTGTTGTTGAGCAGTTCGAGCACATTGCTTTCGTCACGCAAGGCTTCTTGCACCCGTTTGACTTGATCGACATCGGTGCTGGTGCCGAACCAGCGCGAGAGCTGGCCGGCGCTGTCGCGCACCGGATTGGCCCGCGTGAGGAACCAGCGGAATTGGCCGTCAGCGCCGCGGATGGGGAATTCCATCTCGAACGGCGCGCCGCTGCGCAGCGACTGTTCCCAGTGCGCCACCATGCTCGGCACGCAGGCCGGATCGTAGGCGATGTGCCAGTTTTCGCCGGCCACTTGTTCCGGCGTGGTGCCGGTGTAGGCGTACCAGCGCTCGTTGTACCAGGTCATGGTGCCGTCGATGCGGGCGATCCAGGCCAGTTGCGGGATCGAATTGGCCAGCGCGCGTAATTCTTCTTCGCTTTGGCGCAGGCTGTCTTCGGCCGCCTTGCGCGCCGTAATGTCTTGCACCATGCCTGTCATGCCCAGCAAGCCATGGTGTTCACCATAATTGCCGTGCCCGACCAAAGCCAGCCAGCGGCGCTCGCCGCCACGTTCGATGCGGCATTCGATATGGTAATCGGCCCGGGTGGCGATGGCGTGTTCGAGCGCGGCCTGGGCCGACGCCTGGTCCTCGCCGGTCAGGCGTGCGCGCAGCGCCTTCCAGGTGACGGCTTGGCCGTGCGGCAGATCGACGATCTCGGCCGCGCGCGGCCCCAGCGTAACCAGATTGCTTGCCGCGTCCCAGCTCCAGTCGCCCAGGCGGCCGGCGGCGAGGGCGATATGCAAGCGGCCTGCGCTGTCGCGCAGCGCCCGTTCGTTGGCTTTACGCTCGCTGATGTCTTGAATATGGCAAGCCAGCCCCTCGCCGCAGGGCGCGGCGCGCACTTCGAGCCAGCGCTGGCGGGGCAGGTAATATAGTTCAAAGCCGCCCGTGCCGCGCCGCTCCATCGCTTGCCGGCATTGGGCTTCGAGCACGGTGCCGCGCAGGGCGGGAAATGCCAGCCAAAAATTTTTCCCCCGGGCGCCCGGGTCACGCTCGGCTCCCGGGGCCGACAGCATCGCCTCGGCGCGTTCGTTGATATAGCCGATGCGCCAGTCGCGCTCGATGATCAGGAAACCGTCGGCGATGCCGTCGAGCATCGCTCCCATGCGCTCCTCGGATAGGCGCAGCGCCAGGCGCAGTTCGGCGACCTCATCCTCGGCCCGGCCGGAGGGGGCCGCCATGCGGGCGCCGCGCAAGGCGGGCTGGAGCCGTAGCTCCTGTTCGTGATTTGCCATTAAACACTCTCGCCGGTTGCCGGTATGAACATGGACGCCAAGGCGGGATTGCAGCTAGGCTCTGCTGGGAGAATCATAAGTGTGCGTCAAAGCCGTGATTAGTCGTTTCGCATCGTTTCGCATCGTTTCGCATCGTTTCGGCAGATACGCGCGCCGCATGGCGCTGGCGTTCTCATGCTCGGTGGTACGCAGTTATTGTAGCGTCGAGGCGGCGTTTTGCCCCACACGCTAGTCTGGAGGCGGTGTCGGACTAGGCCTCGTCTGCTTGTAGTTCCAGGCCGATCCTGGCCAGAATAGGGGATGGACGGCGGCGCGTTTTGCTGCGGCGCGGCGCGGGCAAAAAAAAGCCCGCTGGTGAAAGCGGGCTGAATCTATCTCTTGGAGGAGAATAGAGGAGACGGATTCATAATGCTGCATCGCGGCACGAAAATCAAATTTTTGTTGATGATGACAGTGATCAGTTTGATGAATGGCAGGTCCGCTTGCGCGAGCATGCTTTGCCAAACGTCCATAAATTTGCCATGATGGGGAGGGTAGACAACGCAACAGCATATCGACAAGGGGAGCGCCATGCCAGTCATCGTTCGGCACAGGAAGGTCAACATTGTGGTGTTGTCGGAGGGCGAGCGGCTCGGAGAGCACTGTCATGCGGGCGACATCGCCATCGCCGCCGACGGCGAAGGGTGGTGGACCCGCTTTATCGGGACCGATGGCGCGGTCGATAGCTACGATCGGCCTTTCCCTTCTTATAACGAAGCCCTGTGGGCAGCCAAGGCGGCGGCCGAGTTCGGCCTCGACTAGCGCGTTGCGGCGTCCCGTGTCGGGCGCCCCGTGTCGGGCGTCCCGCATTGGGGCTGGACAAGCCGGCCGCCAGTCCCTATAATCTCGCTTCCTTCGGGGGGCAAGCTCTCCGGGTTCAAGCAAGCGGCGCTTTGTCGGGCCAACGGTTTGAAACGAAATACCATGTTTTTCGTGCTTGAAGGTGGATAGTTAGCGGAAGAAAGAAGCGCGAACCGTCCAGCGATCGAAAAATCGAACTTTCCAAAACGAAATGAACACGGTATAATGTTGCTTTCGCGGCTGTAGCTCAGTTGGATAGAGTACTTGGCTACGAACCAAGGGGTCGTGGGTTCAATTCCTGCCAGCCGCACCAGAATTAAAGTCGTGAAAAAAACCCAGGGGATCCTACCTCTGGGTTTTTTTTTACGTCGGCGTTTTTGCCGCGAGCACCTCGACCCGTTCGATGGTCGGCGCCTCGCACAGCAATTCGGCGGCGTTGGCCATCAGCGCGGCGGCGATCGGTCCGGACAAATGGGCCGCGCGCGCCGCCTCGTCGGGAAACGCGTCGAAAATACCAAACTCGTTATCGCTCAATTTCAACGCGAACCATACCGTGGTGCCGATTTCGGCGTTGGCCAAGGGCAGGGCGTCGGTCAAGAACGCTTGCACGGCGGCTTCCTTGCCGGGCTTGGCTTTCATCTTGGCGAGCAGGGCGACGGTGATCATGATGTGTCTTTCAAGGGTGGGTGAGCCGCCATTGTAGGCAGGCGTGCCCGTTCCTGGTAGTGGCGATAACGCCGATAATGCTATCATTCCCGCCATGCTCATTTATATACTTGCGCTGGAAGGCGTGTTCGACCTCGGCTTGGCCGCGCTGCTCGACGTGATCGGCACGGCCAATGAATTGGCGCCCATCGCGCAGCCTTCACTGCGTTTCGATGCGCGGCTGGTGGGCGTGCGGGCCAGCGCGCGCACGGCGCATGGCTTGACGGTGCCGGTGGAGCCGGCCGATGGCTTGCCGCGCCCCGACCTGGTGCTGCTGCCCGCGCTGGGCAGCAAAACCCCGGCCGCCCTGGTGGCGGCGTTGGCGCGCGCCGACGTGGCCGACGCGGGTCTCTGCTTAAAACGGTGGGCGGGGCAAGGCGCGGCCGTGGGCGCCGCGTGCACCGGCACCTTCGTGCTAGCCGAATCGGGTTTGCTCGACGGGCAAAGCGCGACCACGTCCTGGTGGTTGTCGGCCCTGTTTCGCCAGCGCTATCCGCGCGTGACGCTGGACGACAGCCGCATGCTGGTCAATTCTTCGCGCTTCACCACGGCCGGCGCCGCGCTGGCCCATCTCGATCTGGCGCTGGGCGTGGTGCGCGGCCAAAGTCCGGCCCTGGCGGCCCTGTGCGCGCGCTATCTGCTGATCGAGGCGCGCCAATCGCAGGCCCAGTTCGTGATTCCCGATCATGTGGCGCACGCCGACCCCGTCGTCGAGCGCTTCGAGCGCTGGGCGCGGGACCGGCTGGCGTCGGGTTTTTCGCTGGCCGACGCGGCCCTGGCCGTCGGCGCCAGCGAGCGCACCTTGGGGCGGCGCGTGCAGGCCGTGCTGGGCAAGTCGCCGCTGGCCTATTTCCAGCGCTTGCGGGTCGAGCGCGCCGCGCATCTGCTGCGCACCGGCGCCGACAGCATCGAGCGCATCGCCAATCTGGTCGGGTACGCCGACGGGGCTACCTTGCGCACCTTGTTGCGGCGCGAGCTAGGCAAGGGCGTGCGCGAATTGCGCGGCCGGGAAAGCGGGCGGCATTAGGCGCGCACTCCGGCCGCGTGGCCGGCTTTTTTACCCTTGGATATTTTCGAAACACCTGCTATAATTTTGTCTTTCGCGGCTGTAGCTCAGTTGGATAGAGTACTTGGCTACGAACCAAGGGGTCGTGGGTTCAATTCCTGCCAGCCGCACCAGAATATCGGGACCAGATCGCAAGATCTGGTCCCTTTTTCTATTTGGCGCGCCTTGCGCCGCCCGCATCTTCCCGAACGGCTCCGCCGACCCCCGCCTTTTTGGTCGGCCCTTTATTTAGCAGTCTTACGTGGCCGCCTCTATGCGGCCGCTTTTTATTTCGCCGCGTTCATGTCACCACATTGGCCGGCCTGCCGGCGGCGAACGCCTCCACGTTGTCGATCAACTGGTCGGCCAGGATCTGCATGGCCTGGGCGCTGGCCCAGGCCACGTGCGGCGTGAGGATGAAATTGGGGCGGCGCAGGCGTAGCAGCACATGCTCGGCCGGCGGCGGTTCGGCGCTCAGCACGTCGAAGCCGGCGCCGCCGATCACGCCCTGTTCCAGCGCGGCGGCCAGCGCCGCCTCGTCGACCAGGCCGCCGCGCGCGGTGTTGATCAGCAGCGCGTCCGGTTTCATGCGCGCCAGTTGCGCCGCGCTGATCAGGTGGCGGGTGGCGGCGCTCAGCGGCAGGTGCAGGCTGATCACGTCCGAACTGGCCAGCAGCCGGTCGAGCGTCATATTCTCCACCCGTGGATCGGCGGCCGGGGTGCGGCTGTGCACCGCCACCCGCATGCCGAAGGCGCGTCCCAGTTCGGCCACCGCCTGGCCCAGCGCGCCGTAACCGATCAAGCCGAGCTGGCTGCCGGCCAGGTCGCGGATCGGATGGTCGAGCAGGCAAAAGCGCGTCGATCGCTGCCAGCGGCCGGCCTCGATATCGGCCCGGTAGGCCAGCACGTTGCGGCGCAACGCCAGGATCAAGGCGAAACAGTGTTCCGGCAGGGTGGACGTGGCGTAGCCGCGGATATTGGACACCACGATGCCGCGCGCGCGGCAAGCCTCCAGGTCGATCATGTCGGTGCCGGTGGCCGCCACCGCGATCATTTTCAGTCGCGGCAGGCGGGCCAGGTCGGCCTCGCGCAGCGCGACCTTGTTGCTGATGGCGATGCTGGCGTCGCGCAGGCGCGGCACGGTGTCGGCGGCGGCGCCGGCCGGATATTCTTGCCATCGATGCGCGAAGGCGGGGCGGCGCAGCTCGGCGATTAGGCTGTCGCGGTCGAGGAAAACGATATGGTGGGCGCTGGTCATGGTTCACTTTCGCGTGGTGGCGGCTTGGGCTCGCCCTTGGGCTGGCCGGACGGCTCGCCCTTGGGCTGGCCCGAGGGCTGGCTGGACTTCGGCAGTTGCATGCCGGGGTGGCGCGCAAACAGTTCGGCGATCCATTCGACGAATACGCGGACCTTGGCCGACAAGTGGCGGTTCTGCGGATACACCACGTGCACCGGCAGCGGGTCCGAGGTCCAGTCCTCCAGCAGTGGCTCGAGGCGGCCGGCGGCCACCAGCGGGGCGAGCAAAAAAGTGGTCATCTGGACCACGCCGATGCCGGCCAGGCCGGCGCTGACGTAGGCGGTCGAATCGTTGAGCGCCATGTGGCCGGTCAGGGCGATCTGAATCCGTTCGCCGTCGCGCGAAAAATCCCAGTCGTAGGTTTTCCCGGTGCGGGCCGAAAAATAATTGACGCAGCGGTGGCGTTCCAGCTCCATCGGATGGCGCGGGCGGCCATAGCGCGCCAGGTAGGACGGCGCCGCGCAGGTGGAAAAGTGCAGGATGCCGACCCGGCGCGCGATCAAGCCCGAGTCGCCCAGCACGCCGCCACGGATGGCGCAATCGACCCCTTCCTCGATCAAGTCGACTTGGCGGTCGCTGCAGCCCAGTTCGAGCACGATGTCCGGATAACGCACGAAAAAATCGGGCAGGGCCGGGATGATCACGTCGGCCGCCAGCGCGGTGGGCGCGTCCACCCGTAGCCGGCCGCTGGGGCTCAAGCGGGTGCGCGAGAGCGATTCCTCGGCCTCGCGCACGTCCGATAAAATGCGCAGGCAGCGCTCGTAGTAGGCGGCGCCGTCGGCCGTCACGCTCACCTGGCGCGTGGTGCGGTGCAGTAGCTTGACCGAGAGCGCCCGTTCCAGCGACTGGATCAGGGTCGAGACGGTGGCCTTGGGCAGTTGCATATTGTCGGCCGCGCGCGTGAAGCCGCCCGCGTCCACCACTTGAACGAACACTTCCATCGCCTGCAATTTATTCATTTCCCTCTTTCATTGTTCCGATTCCTGAACAATCAATTCGACATTGCACTATTTATCAGATTGTAGAACAAGTTTATGATTGCTGTACTGCACCAATGGATTGCAGCCGCAGTTGGACGCTATCGGAGAAATATCATGGTTTATCGGGATGCATTATTCGCCACCATCGCGCTCGCGCTCAGTTCGCTCGCCATGGCCGCCATCCTCACCACCGATGTGTATTCCCGGGCGGCGCAGGCCGAGGCCAGCGGGGTCGGCGCCCTGACCAGCCAAGTCCAGGGCGACAGCGCCACGCTGTGCTGGAACCAGGAAGCCGACGGCGCCGGCCGGACGGTGCCGCAATGAACCTCGCCGCGCCGCAAGCGACGCCCCGGGTGCGCGAGCTCGAAGTGGGCGGCGAGCGCGAGGCCCAGGCCGCGCGCTTGTATTCGACCGGCGCGCGCGGCCTCAAGCAAGATAGTTTGATGGTGTTTTTTCACGGCGGCGGTTTCGTCGGCGGCGACCTGGACGATTGCGACAGTTTCTTGCGCTCCCTGGTGCTGTGCAATCCGCATTTCGTGGCCCTGGCCGCCAATTACACCTTGGCCAGCGTGCGTCCGTTTCCGGCCGCGGTGGAAGACGCCTACGCGGCGCTGGTCTGGTCCAAGAAAAACAAGGCCAAGCTGGGCTGGACCGGCAAGCAGTTGGTGGTGGGCGGTATCGAAGCCGGCGCCAATCTGGCGGCGGTGTGCGCGCTGATGGCGCGCGACCGGGGCGGCCCGGCCCTGGCCGGCCAAGTGTTGATCATGCCGATGCTCGATCCGGGTTTGACCAGTTGTTCGATGCGCCAGATGCCGGCCGACCGCGAGATGGGGGAGGTGGCCGATGCGTGCGCGGCCGCCTATCGCGGTTATTTGCCGAACGCCGCCGATCGCACCCATCCGTATGCCTCGCCCTTGCAGTCCAGCCGGTTGAAACATTTGCCGCCTGCGTTGATCCTGTCCACCGAGGACGATCCGCTGCGTGACGAGGCCGAGCAATATGGCACCAAACTGATTTCCTGCGGGATCAAGACCACCGTCCGGCGCATGTCGCCGGCGCCTTTACAAGAAGCCGGCGCGCGCGACGAATGCGCGTGCCGCGAGCAAGCGATGGCCGAAGTGGCCGCTTTCATGGCTGGGCTGGAGCAGACGCCGGTGGCGTAAGCGGCGATGCGGCAAAAAAGCGGGGCCGGTCGGCGGGCGGGCGGTCTCATTGCGAGGCGATACGCGCCAAGCGAGTCATATATCAGTACGAAATAGTTCTGCGAAGCACTTTACAAAGTGGCCGATGGAAACTACACTGTGTAGTGTAGTGCAATATAGTGTCGTGATGTCATCCACATCCATGCGCGCTCCGGCGCCACTCTTCCCCGCCAGGCAAGTTTTCACGGCCCCAGCAAGGCTCAATGCAATCCGGTATCACCGTCTCGTCAGATTCACCATGTTCATATAAAAAGGGATTAACATGAAAAACGTCCAACAATTGACAACGCTAGCGCGGCCTCTGGTTGCCGCGATGGCACTGGCGGGACTGGCCGCGTTCGGCCTGGCCGGATGCGATTCGGCCAACAGCAAGGCGCAGGAAGCGCCGCCGGCCGGCGGGCCACCGATCTCGGCCGCCGCCGTGATCGAGAAACCGTTCACCGAAACCCAGGAGTTTTCCGGCCGTCTGGAAGCCATCGAGCGGGTCGAGATCCGTTCGCGCGTGGGCGGCTTCATCACCTCGGTCAACTTCAAGCCGGGCGGCGAAGTGAAAAAAGGCGAGGTGCTGTTCGTGATCGATCCACGTCCGTTCCAGGCCGAACTCAATCGGGCCGAGGCGGCGGTCGGCTCGGCCCGCGCCAAGGCCGAACTGGCCAAGCTGGAACTGAGCCGGGCCGACAAGCTGCTGGGCGAGAAAGCCATCGCCCAGCGCGAATTCGACGAGCGCGCCTCCAACATGAAACAGCTGGACGCCGACGTGCGCGCGGCCCAGGCCCAGTTCGAAACGGCCAAGCTCAATCTCGGTTACAGCCAAGTCCATTCGCCGATCGACGGGCGGGTCAGCAAGGCTGAAATCACGGTCGGTAACCTGATCGATCCGGCCGCGATCCTGACCTCGGTGGTCTCGACCGACCGCATCTACGCCAGCTTCGACGGCGACGAAGACACCTACCTGCGCATCGGCGCGCTGGCCCACAAGGGGTCGGCCGTCACCGTCAAGGTGGGGCTGGCCAACGAGACCGGCTTCCCGCACGAGGGCAAGCTCGAATTCGTCGACAACCGGCTCGACCCGCAGACCGGCAGCGTGCGCATGCGCGCCACCTTCGTCAACGCCGACAATGTGCTGGTGCCCGGCCTGTTCGCGCGCGTGCAGTTGAGCGGCGTGACCGGCGTCAAGGAGCAGTCCGCGCTGCTGATCAACGAGCGCGCCATCGGCACCGATCAAAGCCACAAGTTCGTGGTGGTGGTCGGCGCCGACAACAAGGTCGAATACCGCCCGGTGAAACTCGGACCGACGGTGGGCGCCTTGCGCGTGGTGCGCGAGGGCTTGAAGCTGGGCGAGAAGATCATCGTCAGCGGCTTGCAGCGCGTCCATCCTGGCTCGACCGTCACGCCGCAGATCGTGGCCATGGATTTCGACCCCGCCGCCGCCCCGGCTCCGGAAAAGAAAGCCGACGCCACACCCGAATCCAAAGACGCCAAGGTGGCGGCTAAAGCAGCGTCCACCGCGAAGGAATAATTAATATGAACTTTTCACGCTTTTTTGTCGACAAGCCGATTTTCGCGGCGGTCCTGTCGATCATTATTTTTGTCGCCGGCTTGATTTCCATCTTCAAGCTGCCGATCTCGGAATACCCGGACGTGGTGCCGCCCTCGGTGGTGGTGCGCGCCCAGTACCCGGGCGCCAACCCGAAGATCATCGCCGAAACCGTGGCCGCGCCGCTCGAGGAGCAGATCAACGGGGTCGAGAACATGCTGTATATGTCCTCGCAAAACACCTCGGACGGCGCGCTGGCGCTGACCGTCACCTTCAAGATCGGCACCAACGTCGAGCAAGCCGAAACCGCGGTGCAAAACCGGGTGCAGCGCGCCTTGCCGCGCTTGCCGGACGAGGTGCGCCAGATCGGCGTGACCACCGTGAAAAGCTCGCCCAATCTGACCATGGTGGTCCACTTGCAGTCGCCGGGCGGACGCTATGACGATCTGTATCTGCGCAACTACGCGGTCTTGAACATCAAGGACCAGCTGGCGCGCCTGAACGGCATGGGCGAGGTGCAGTTGTTCGGCTCGGGCGACTATGCGATGCGGGTCTGGCTCGATCCGCAAAAAGTGGCGGCCCGCGGCTTGACCGCCGGCGACGTGGTCAACGCGATCCGCGAGCAAAACGTGCAGGTGGCGGCCGGCGTGATCGGCGCCGGACCGAGCAAGGACGCCGACTTCCAGTTGACCGTCAACACCCAGGGCCGGCTGCAAAGCGTCGAGGAATTCGGCGCCATCATCGTCAAGGTCAACGCCGACGGCGCGCTGACCCAGTTGAAGGACGTGGCCCGGCTGGAGATGGGCTCGAACTCTTACGCCCTGCGTTCGCTGTTGAACAATAAATCGGCGGTGGCGATCCCCATCTTCGAGGCGCCCAACGCCAATGCGCTGCAATTGTCGGCCGACGTGCGCGCCAAGATGGCCGAACTGAGCAAAAGTTTCCCGGAAGGCGTCACTTACAGCGTTGTATATGACCCGACCCAATTCGTGCGCGAATCGATCAACTCCGTGATCCACACCTTGATCGAAGCGATCATTCTGGTGGCGTTGGTGGTGATCGTGTTCCTGCAAACCTGGCGCGCCTCGCTCATTCCGCTGCTGGCGGTGCCGGTGTCGATCGTCGGCACCTTCGCCGTGATGCTGGCCTTCGGCTTCTCGATCAACACCCTGTCGCTGTTCGGGCTGGTGCTGGCGATCGGTATCGTGGTCGATGACGCCATCGTGGTGGTCGAAAACGTCGAGCGCAACATCGCCAACGGCCTGGCGCCGCGCGAGGCCACCATCCAGGCCATGCGCGAGGTGAGCGGCCCGATCATCGCCATCGCCCTGGTGCTGTGCGCCGTGTTCGTGCCGATCGCTTTCGTGTCCGGCCTGTCGGGCCAGTTCTATAAGCAGTTCGCGCTGACCATCGCCATCTCCACCGTGATTTCGGCTTTCAGCTCGCTGACCCTGGCCCCGGCCCTGGCCGCGACCTTGCTGCGTCCGCACGACGCGCCGAAAGACTTGCTCACGCGCGGCATGGACAAGGTGTTCGGCGGCTTCTTCGCCTGGTTCAACCGCTTCTTCGGACGCGCCTCGACCCGTTACGAGGCCGGCGTGACCGGCGTGCTGCGCCGCAAAGGCGGCTCGGTGCTGGTGTATGTGGTGCTGGCGGTGGCCGCCGGCTTCATGTTCAAGCTGGTGCCGCCCGGTTTCGTGCCGGCCCAGGACAAGGGCTATTTGATCGGCTTCGCCCAATTGCCGGACGCCGCCTCGCTGGACCGCACCGACGCCGTGATCCGCCGCATGTCCAGCATCGCCGGTGGCATTCCGGGAGTCGAGTCCTCGATCGCCTTCCCCGGCCTGTCGATCAACGGCTTCACCAACGCGCCCAACGCCGGCATCGTGTTTACCGGCTTGAAATCGTTCGACGAGCGCGGCAAGCCGAGCGAGTCGGGCGGCGCCATCGCCGGCGCGATCAACCAGCAAATGGGGGTGGTGCAGGATGCCTTCATCATGGTGTTCCCGCCGCCGCCGGTCAACGGCCTGGGTACCACCGGCGGCTTCAAGCTGATGATCGAGGACCGCGACAATCTCGGTTACGACGAGTTGTATAAAGCGGTGCAAGCGGTGCAGATGAAGGCTTGGCAAAATCCGAAACTGGCGGGCGTGTTCTCCAGCTTCCAGATCAACGTGCCGCAGTTGTTCGCCGATATAGACCGCGCCAAGGCCAAGCAATTGGGCGTGCCGCTGCCGACCATTTACCAGACCTTGCAAATCAATCTGGGCTCGCTGTACGTGAACGACTTCAACCAGTTCGGCCGTACCTATCAAGTGCGGGTCCAGGCCGACGCGCCGTTCCGTTCGCACGCCGAAGATATCGCCCAGCTCAAGGTGCGTAACGACAAGGGCGAAATGATCCCGCTGTCGTCGCTGATGCGCATCCGCGACAGCTATGGCCCGGACCGCGTGCAGCGCTATAACGCCTACGTGTCGGCCGAAATGAACGGCGCCCCCGCACCCGGCGTGTCGTCCGGCGAGGCGCAGGCGGAAATGACCAAGATCGTCAACGAAGTGCTGCCGAAGGGTATCGCCTACGAATGGACCGAGTTGGTGTATCAGGACATTTTGTCCGGCAACACCATGATCTACGTCTTCCCGCTGTGCGTGCTGCTGGTGTTCCTGGTGCTGGCCGCCCAGTATGAAAGCTGGACCCTGCCGCTGGCGGTGATTTTGATCGTGCCGATGTCGATCCTGTGCGCCCTGATCGGCGTGAAGCTGACCCACGGCGACAACAACGTCTTCACCCAGATCGCCCTGTTCGTGCTGGTGGGCCTGGCCTCGAAGAACGCGATTTTAATCGTCGAATTCGCCCGCGAACTGGAACACCATGGCCGCACCGTGGTGCAAGCGGCGCTGGAAGCGTGCCGCCTGCGTCTGCGTCCGATTTTGATGACCTCGATCGCGTTCATCATGGGCGTGCTGCCGCTGGTGTTTTCGCACGGCGCCGGTTCCGAGATGCGTCACGCGATGGGCGTGGCGGTGTTCGCCGGCATGCTGGGCGTGACCTTCTTCGGCCTGTTCTTGACGCCTGTGTTCTACGTTTTGCTGCGCACCCTGGCGCAACGCATGGAGAGAAAAACCGACGTGGCCCTGGCCGCGCCGAAACTGGAAGGGAATCACTAATATGGCTACTCATCTCGCGACTCATCCTTACACGCGGGCGCTCGCCAAAGGCGCGGCGCCGCTGCTGGCGGCCCTGCTGCTGGTGGCGTGTTCCGCGCCCGAATTGAAACAGCCGCAAGTGGACGTGCCGGGCGCCTTCAAGGAATCGGCCACCCCGCTGACGACGGCCGACGGCACCAGCTGGAAACCGGGCCAGCCGGCCGAGGCGCAGCCGCGCGGCGAATGGTGGTTGGCCTTCAACGACCCGGCGCTGACGCAGTTGATCGCCGAAGCCACCGGGGCCAACGCCAATCTGGCGGTGGCGGCGGCGCGCGTGAAACAGGCGCGCGCCATCGCCGGCATCGCCGAGGCGGACCGGATTCCGCAAATCGGGGTGGGGGTGGGCGCCCAGCGCGGCCGTTCCTCGGCCACCGAACTGGGTCTGCCGGCCGGCACCGACACGGCGCCGCTCACGGTGTACCAAGCCAAGCTGACCGCCAGCTACGAGGTGGACTTGTTCGGCCGCGTGTCGTCCAACGTGAGCGCCTCGCGCGCCGACGCCGCGTCGGTCGAGGCGACCTACCGCTCGGTGCTGCTGGCCTTGCAGGCCGACGTGGCGCAGACCTATTTCCGGCTGCGCGCCACCGACGCCGAACTGGTCACGCTGGACCAGAGCGTGAGCTTGCGCGAGCAGAACGTGAAAATCAACCAGCGTCGTTTCGACCTGGGCGACATCGGCGAATTCGATCTGGCCCGCGCCAAGACCGAGCTGGCCACCACGCGCGCCGAAGCGATCGGCCTGCAGCGTCAGCGCGTGACCGCCGAACATGCGCTGGCGGTCTTGCTGGGCAAACCGGCGGCCGGTTTCACGGCCGGGGTCAGCCCGCTGCAAGACAGCGCGCTGCTGCCGGCGATTCCGACCGGCTTGCCGTCCTCGCTGCTCGAGCGCCGGCCCGACATCGTGGCGGCCCAGCGCGCGATGGTGGCCTCGAACGCCCGCATCGGCGTGGCCAAGGCGGCCAGGTTCCCGTCGTTGACGCTCAACGCCAACGGCGGCGGCGTGTCCGACACCTTCTCCGACGTGTTCAAATGGAGCGGGCGGTCCTGGCTGGTGGGCGCCTTGATGTCGCTGCCGATCATCGATGGCGGGCGCAACAAGGCCAACATCGGCCGCAGCGAAGCGGTGCTGGAGGAATCGGTGGCCAGTTACCGTCAAAGCGTGCTGCTGGCGTTCTCGGAAGTGGAAGACAATCTGGCCGGGCTGCGCATCCTGGCCGGGCAGACCGAGCAGATCGACGCGGCGGTGGTCTCGGCGCGCCGCTCGGCCGACCTGGCGCAGAAACTGTACGACGCGGGCCGTTCCAGTTATCTGGATCTGCTGGACGCCCAGCGTAATCTGGCCAACGTGGAACGCAGCGCGGTGCAATTGCGCGGCAACCGCGCGGTCACCACCGTGGCCCTGATCCGGTCCCTGGGTGGCGGCTGGGGCGATGCCGCCCCGGTCCAGGTGGTGGCGGCCAAGTAAACCAGGCCGATCGCTGACAGCGGGATGACAATGCGGCGGGCGCCATGCGCTTCGCCGCGTTTTTCATTGAGCGTGTACCGTTCATCGTTAATTATTTCAACAATGAACGATAACAATAACGGCAGATGAAAAAAAAGACAGGGCGCGCCCTGTC
The DNA here is from genome assembly GCA_043787615.1 of Janthinobacterium sp. GTDB lineage: Bacteria > Pseudomonadota > Gammaproteobacteria > Burkholderiales > Burkholderiaceae_D > Janthinobacterium. Next base: position 13,968 of record JAYVUV010000291.1, read on the forward strand.
TTTATATGCAAGCTTGTAACGATTATTTGGCGGCGGCGGAAGCGGCGTCGGTATGGGCTTCGGCTTTCGCTTTTTCAGCCTTGTGATGGGCTTTGGCTTTGGTTTTTTTCGCGTCGGCGTGGGCGCTGGCCGCATCGGCTTTGGCATCGGCGCCGGCGGCGGCTTCTTTGGCGTCGGCTTTCACGACCGCTTTGGTTTCTTTGGCGTCAGCCTTGGCGACTTCTTTGGTGGCTTTCGCTTCGGCGCTGGCGGCGGCCGGGGTTTGGGCGAATGCGGCGGTAGCGAACAGGCCAGCGATCAGGGTAACGATGATTTTGTTCATGGTGTAATCCTCAGTGTGGTTGATCAAAGTGGGGAGTATTCCCTTGTCACTGAGCATAAAACGCGGCGCTAACAGTTTGCGTTGACGCAAATTGAACTTTCTTGTTGGCTGAATTTCTTGTAGGCATATTCCTACATTTAATCGGTTTTACACCATGCCGGGCGGAATGGGATACATTCTCATCTTCGATACTTGCAACCGGGAACGCAGCCCCCGGTCGGTATCGGCATCTCCACCGCGACAACAAGGATCAGTACGCATGCATAACTTTCACTTCCCCATCGGCCTCCTTTTCCGGCGCCGCGCCGGCGCGCTGCTGCTGGCCATCGGCGCCGCCGCCGCGCCGGCGCGCGCCGCGCCGCCCGCCTACGACATGGAGGCCGACGTCAGCCGTGTGCGCGACTTGTTCCATGTGCCGGGCATCGCCATCGCCGTGGTCAAGGATGGCCGGGTGCTGGCCGCGCGCGGTTTCGGCGTGCGCGAGCTGGGCGCGGCCGCGCCGGTGGATGGCCGCACCCTGTTCGACATCGCCGCCAACTCGAAGGCGTTCACGGCGGCCATGCTGGCCGGGCTGGTCGACGAGGGCAAACTGTCCTGGGACGATCCCGTCACCAAACATCTGCCGCAATATCAACTGTACGACGCCTACGCCACGCGCGAGACCACCATCCGCGACCTGCTGAGCAACCGCAGCGGCCTGGGCGTGGGCGCCGGCGACTTGATGTGGTGGCCCAGCTCGACCTTCAGCGCCGACGAGATCATCCACAATCTGCGCCACATCGCCCCGGCCACCAGTTTCCGCAACCGCTACATTTACGAGTACCTGCCTTATATCGTGGCCGCCAAGATCGTCGCCCTGAAAACCGGCAAGCCCTGGGGCGAGGCCGTGCGCGAGCGCATCCTCGCGCCGCTGGGCATGACGCGCACCACCACCAGCCTGGCCGAGAGCGCGGGGCTGGATGACCGCGCCGCGCCGCACAGCGTGGTCGATGGCAAGCTGGCCGCGATCAAGCCGATGGCGATGGCGAACGCTGCCGGCGCGATGGGCATCAGCACCAGCGCCGAAGACATCGCCAAGTGGATGACCGTGCTGCTCGAGAGCGGCAAGCTGGACGGGCCGGACGCGCGCGGCCCGGAGCGCCGCCTGTTCAGCGCGGCGCAAGCGCGCGAAATGTGGAGCGCGCAAACCCCGATCCGGGTCGCCGAGCCGAAGCCGCAACTGGCGGCCACCAAGGCCAATTTCGCCGCCTCCGGCCTGGGTTTCGAGCTGCGCGACTATCGCGGTGTCAAGCTGGTCACGCACGGCGGCTGGCAGTTCGGCTTCTATTCGGCGGTGGTGCTGGTGCCGTCGGCCAAACTGGGTATCGCGATCATGACCAACGGCGAGAGCACCCCGACCATGAACGCGCTGAAATACCGCCTGCTCGACCAGTATCTGGGCCTGGCGCCGACCGATTGGATCGCGGCGGTCGCCGAGGTCGCGGCCGAGGCGGGCGCGAAGGAGGCGGCGCCCGCCGCCGTGCCCGCGCCCGTGCCCACGCGCGCGCCCGCATCCGCGCCCTCGCTGGCGCTATCGGCCTACGACGGCGAGTACCGCGACGCGTGGTACGGCGCCGCCACCATCGAGGCTGTGGGCGCCAAGCACATTCTGCGCTTCGCCAAGACGCCGGACATGACGGGCGAGTTGACGCACTTCCGGCACGACACCTTCATCGTGCGCTGGAAGGAGCGCAGCCTGAACGCCGACGCGTATGTGACGTTCTCGCTCAACCCGGACGGCAGCGTCGAGCGCATGAAGATGGCCGCCATCTCGGACGACACCGACACCAGCTTCGACTTCGGCGACCTGACTTTTCTGCCCGTGAAACCCGTGCAGGCCAAGTAAGGCCGGCGCCATTTTACCGGCCTGGACAACGACCGATGGCCAGGCCAGCGCGGGGCGCGCCGCCTGAAAAACCCGTGGTGCTGGCCCTGGCTCGGCATCGGGCGATCGCGCGCGACTTGAATGACTTGCGTGGCATTGTTAATTGGCGTACGGTCGCGCGTCCCCGAGCGGCCTAGACTTGGCGTCCATCGATCATCGAAAGACCGGCCATGACGGACGCGCTCAAGACATATAAAGCCAAACGCAATTTCGCCATCACGCCGGAGCCGGCCGATGGCGGCGGGGCGGGTGAGCAACTCTCTTTCGTGATCCAGAAACACTGGGCCAGCCGCCTGCATTACGATTTTCGCCTGGAGCTCGACGGGACCATGAAAAGCTGGGCGGTGCCGAAAGGCCCCAGTTACGACAGCAAGGACAAGCGCATGGCCGTGCATGTCGAGGATCACCCGATCGCGTATTCCAGCTTCGAAGGTACTATTCCGGAAAAACAATACGGCGCCGGCAAAGTCATCATTTGGGACAAGGGGACTTGGCATCCGCTCGACGATCCGCGGCGCGCTTATGCGGCGGGCAATTTGAAATTCGAATTGCGCGGCCATAAAATGCGCGGCAAGTGGGTATTGGTGCGCATGAAGCGCTCGGGTGAAAAGCAGGAGCCGTGGTTGCTGATCAAGGAAAAAGACGAATTCACCAAGCCGGCGGCCGAGTTCAGCGTGGTCGATGAATTGCCCGATAGCGTCAAGGCTTTGCCGATGCCGGGCGCCGCCAAGGTCGGGACGCAGCGTAAAAAAGCCGCCGCCAGCGCCAAACCGCCGATCGCCGGCGGCGCCGCCGCGCCGGCCAAGACGGCGTTGCCGGCCAGCTTTTCGCCACAATTGGCGACCCTGGTCGACGCCCCGCCCAGCGATCCGGACGACTGGATATTCGAATTCAAGTTTGACGGCTACCGCCTGTTGGCGCGCGTCGACGGCAAAAACGTCGAACTGTGGACGCGCAACGGCCACGATTGGACCCACAAGCTCGAGCCGCTGCGCGCGGCGCTGCAAAAATTGACGCTGCCGCCCGGTTGGTACGATGGCGAAATCGTGGTCAACGATAGCCAGGGACGGCCCGATTTCGGCGCCCTGCAACTGGCCTTCGATAACGAGGCCACCAAGAATATCGTCTATTTTCTGTTCGACGTGCCGTTTTTCGACGGTTACGACTTGCGTGAAGTGCCGCTCGCATCGCGCCGCGACTTGCTGCGTGCCGCGCTCGAGCGCGCGCCGTCGTCGCCGAGCGTGCGCTTTAGCGCCGCCATTGACGCGCCGCCGCGCGATATCGTGGCGGCGGCCTGCAAGCTGGGACTCGAAGGCGTGATCGGCAAACGGCGCGACGCGAGGTATTCGTCGCGCCGCACGGCCGACTGGATCAAGCTCAAATGCGGCAAGCGCCAGGAATTCGTGATCGGCGGTTACACCGATCCGCAAGGCTCGCGCGAGGGCATCGGTTCGCTGCTGCTCGGTGTCCACGACGAGCGGGGCGCGCTGCGTTACGTCGGCAACGTCGGCAGCGGCTTCGATCAAGCCGCGCTGCTGGACTTGAAACGACGGCTGGACCGGCTCGCCGCCGAGGAATGCCCGTTCGCCTCTTGCGCGGGCATCGCCAAAAAGTCGCATTGGGTCAAACCGCAATTGCTGGCCGAAGTGAGCTTCGCCGACTGGACCGCGGGCGGCGCGATTCGCCACGCCGTGTTTCAAGGTCTGCGCAGCGACAAAAAGGCCGTCGACATCACGCGCGAAGTACCGCGCCATCTGGAGCCAGCCATGGAAAACACGGAGCACGACACCGCCTTGAACGGGACTTTGCCGGCATCGCTCAAAGTCACCAACGCCGAGCGGGTGATCGACGCCGCATCGGGTACCACCAAAATCGATCTGATACGCTATTACGCGCTGGTGGGACCGCTGATGCTCGACCACCTCAAGGAGCGGCCCGTGTCGCTGGTGCGGGCGCCGGCCGGCGTGGGCGGCGAGCTGTTTTTTCAAAAGCATGCCGACATCGGCAAGCTGCCCGGCGTGAAGCAGCTCGATCAGGCGCTCGATCCGGATCACCCGCCCATGCTCTCGGTGGGTAAGGTGGAAGGCTTGCTCTCGGCCGCGCAGTGGAACGTGGTCGAGTTCCACACGCAAAACGCGTACGCGCGCAATTATGAGAAACCCAATCGCATGGTGTTCGACCTGGACCCGGGCAAGGGTGTGGAGTGGGCCCAGATCCAGGAGGCGGCCTTGTTGATGCGCGCGTTTCTGGAAGAACTCGGGCTGTTGACGTTTTTGAAGACCAGCGGCGGCAAAGGCTTGCATGTGGTGGTGCCGGTGAAGCCGGGCTATGACTGGGATACGGTGAAGGCGTTTTCACAGGCGGTGGTGGCGCATATGGCGCAGACCATCCCGGAGCGCTTCGTGCAAAAGAGTGGCGCCAGCAACCGGCCTGGCAAGATATTCATCGATTATCTGCGCAACGGGCGCGGTTCCACCACCGTGTGCGCCTGGTCGGCGCGGACCAGGCCCGGGCTGGGCATTTCGGTGCCGATTGGCTGGGACGAGCTGGCATCGATCCAGGGCGGCGACCATTGGCAGGTCGGCACCGTACATCAGCGCCTCGATGTTGGCAACGCCCCGTGGGATGGTTACGCGGCGAGCGCGAAGGGTTTGGCGACGCCGATGAAAAAACTGGGCTTCAAGCCGGACTGATATCGACCCGGGCCGTGATGTGGATGGACGCCGGTCCGCAGGCGATCGCGCATTCGCCTGGAAGACGCGCGCGCCCGGCGCGCCGCCGCCGTTTCAGGCGCTCTTGCGGCGCGCCGGGGTTTTGGCGGCGGTTTTCGGCGCGGCGCGGCTGGACGTCTTCACCGCGGCCGGCTTGGCTGCGGATTTTTTTGTGGCCGTTTTTTTCGCCTTCGGCGGCGCGCCAGCCGAGTCGTCGTCGCTATCGGCGGCGCGCGCGGCCGGCTTTTTGCCCAGGCTTTGCTGCAACAGCGCCACCAGGTCGATGACGTTGGTGCTCTTGGCCGCTTTGTCTTCCGGTCCCGGCGCGGTGATCGTCTTGGTCTGCCTGGCCTTGATTTTTTTGTCCACGATGGCCAGTACGTCGTCGCGGTACGTGTCGCGGTACTGGTCCGGTTTCCACGGCTCGCTCATGCCCTCGACCAGCGACAGCGCCATGGTCAGCTCCTTGTCGGTGATGCCGGCCGTTTTGGCCGAGGCGCCCGGCAGCTTCAGTTCATCCGTGTCGCGGATCTCGTCGGCGTAGCGCAGGGTGTTGAGCACGATGGCGTCGTCGATGCACACCAGCGCGCACAAATGCTGCTTGGTGCGCATCACCACCGAGGCGATGCCGATCTTGCCGGCCTTGCGCAGCGTCTCGCGCAGCAGCGCGTACACTTTTTCCCCGCCCTTGGTCGGCGCCAGATAGTACGGTTGCTCGTAATAAGTGAGCGGCACGTCGCCGGCGTCGACGAAGGCCAGGATATCGACGGTTTGGGTGGCCTTGACGTTGGCGCGCTTGAGGTCTTCGTCCGACAGCACCACGTACTCGCCGTCGGCATATTCATAGCCCTTGATGATATTGTCCCAGGCCACTTCCTGGCCCGAGCTCTTGTTATAGCGCTTGAAGCCGATCGGGGCGAAGTCGCGCCGATCGAGCATGCTGAGATCGAGCTCGTGCTCCTTGACGGCCGAATACAGCTCGACCGGGATGTGCACCAGCCCGAAGCTGATCGCGCCTTTCCACAATGCCCTGGCCATGAGCGCTTATCCGCCCACGCTGCCGGTCACCGGCAGTACGATGCCGGTGATGTAGCTGGAGCAGGCGCCCGACGCCAGGAACACGTAGGCCGGCGACAGTTCTTCGGGTTGCGCGGGGCGGCGCATGTCGGTGTCCTGGCCAAACTTGGCGATTTGCTCGGGCGATTGATCGGCCGGGTTGAGCGGGGTCCATACCGGGCCGGGCGCGATCGCGTTCACCCGGATGCCCTGGTCGAGCAGGTTGGAGGCCAGCGACATGGTGAAGGCATGAATCGCGCCTTTCGTGGTGGAGTAGTCGAGCAGCTTTTTCGAGCCCTGCAAGCCGGTCACCGAGCCGGTGTTGATGATGGCCGCGCCGCGCTTGAGATGCGGCAGCACCGCCTTGGCCATGTGGAAGTAACCATAGACGTTGGTTTTCATGGTCAGGTCGAAGCGCTCCTCGGACAGCTCCAGCAGCGAGTCGGCATGCTGCTGGAAGGCGGCGTTGTTGACCAGGACGTCGATCCGCTGGAAGCGCGCGATCACCTGCTCGACCGCGTCGCGGCAAAAGGCGGGATCGCGCACATCGCCCGGCAGCAGCAGGCACTGCTGGCCTTCGGCCTCGACATAGCCTTTGGTGTCGTTCGCGTCCTCGTGTTCGTCCAGGTAGATGATGGCCACATCGGCCCCTTCGCGCGCATACAGCACCGCCACCGCGCGGCCGATGCCGGAATCGCCGCCCGTGATGACGGCGGTCAGCCCGGCCAGCTTGCCGCTGCCGGCGTAGTCCGGCGCCATGAATTGCGGCTTGAGCCGCATCTGCGCTTCATTGCCCGGTTTGGTCAAATGCTGGGAGGGCAGGGGCGCGCCGGGATAGTCGCGCAAGGTGGTTTGCACCGGACCCTCGGGCGCGCTTTTCGCGTCCGTCGATTGGGCGTCGTGCCGATCTTGCTGCCGCTGGATGGCGCGCTGCATGTTGGCGGTCGCTTCGGGGGTCTTGTTTTCTGAATTGCCGGGCTTGCTCATAACGTTCTCCTCTAGTGTGAAGAGCAGTATCGCCAGCGGCGCGCCGGCGGACCGTGCGCTTTCTCACATTGTGCGGCACATCGGGGCGCGGACGAAGCGGGCGATGCGGGTGATCCGAGGCACGTCCGGCGTCGCCGGTAATATTCACAGCGACTTACCGCGCCGCGTCGTCCTTCAGGCGCGCGGCCGCCGCTTGCAGTATTTCGTCCGACAGTGCAGGCGCGCCGACTGCGCGCGCCAGCACCATCGCGCCCACCATCGTCGCATAGGCGGCGACGGCTTGGGCGCGCCGTTCGTGGTCCGTGCCGTCCCGCATCAGGCCGGCCAGGATCGCGATCTGGTCTTCGATACCCTTGGTCATCATGTCGCGCGCCGACGTGCTCAGGCGTGCCACATCGGCGCCCAGCGCGGCCACGGTGCAGCCTTGGCCCGGGCCATCGCGGTGGGCCGGCGACAGGTAGGAAGCGATAATCTGACTCAGGGCTTGATCCGGCGCCGCGTCGCGCAGCCGCCGCCAGCGTTCGACCGAAGCGTCGGCGCCGCGCCGGCACGCCTCGGTCAGCAAGTCTTGCTTGGAGGCGAAATGGCCGTAAAAGCCGCCATGGGTCAGGCCGGCGCCATGCATCAGATCGGCCACGCCGATGCCGTCGTAACCCCGTTCGCGGAACAAACGCGCCGCCACATCGACGATGCGTTCGCGGTTTTGCGCGGCTTGCGCTCTGCTTACTTTCATGATCTGCCCTATCAGCGGTCGTTGACCGACATTATACATGATGACTATAATCTATTAGCCGTTCGCACAATTGGAAAAATTCGCATCCTTCGTGGCGTTCGGGGTGGCCTGCCTGCTAAGCAATCTGCGTGCTCATGGCGGCGCGCCGCGCTGACGCTTCCGTCACCGATTGGTGACTCCCGGCGATGGCGTCCGGGCCGCCAACCGCCAGGCGCACCCGGCCCGTGTTAGGCTGTCGCCTTTGCATTGTTGGAACCGCACATGCTGCTTTGGCTTAGACAGTATCGTCGCGCTCTGCTGGCCGGCGACCTGACCGCCGGGGTGGTGGTGGCGATGATGATGATCCCGCAGGGAATGGCTTACGCGCTGGTGGCCGGCTTGCCGCCGGTGGCGGGTATTTACGCCAGCATCTTGCCGCCCATCCTGTATGCCTGCCTGGGCAGCAGCATGACGCAATCGGTGGGGCCGATGGCGATCGTGTCGCTGATGACGGCCGCCGCCCTGGCGCCGCTGGCCACGGCCGGCTCGGCCCTGTATGGCGTGCTGGCCGCTCAACTGGCCTTGATGTGCGGCGCCGTGCTGCTGCTGTGCGGCGCGCTGCGGCTCGGTTTCCTCGCCAATTTTTTGTCGCGTCCCGTGATCAGCGGTTTCAGCAACGGCGCCGCGCTGGTGATCGTGCTGGGCCAACTGCCGGTGCTGTTGGGCGCCCGGCCGCCCGATTGGCACGGCCCCAGCGCGGCGCTGGGCGGCGCCAGCCTGTTGCTGCTGTGGCTAGCCAAACGTCACTTGGCGGCCTCGCTGCGGCGCCTGGGCTGGGGCGCGCCGGCGGCCGAGACGGCGGCCCGGCTGGCGCCGATGTTGCTGGTGCTCGGCGCCACCGTTTTGGTGGCCGCCTGCGGGCTGGACCGGGCCGGGGTGCGCACCACGGGCGCGGTGCCGGCCGGCTTGCCATCCTTGAACCTGGCCACGTCCAGCCATCATTGGCGGGCGCTGCTGTCGCCGGCGCTGCTGATTTCCTTCATCATCTTCCTGATGAGCATGTCGGCGGCCCAGACCCTGGCCCAAAAACGCGGCGAGAAATTGCTGACCAACCGCGAGTTGCTCGGCCTGGGCGCGGCCAACGCGGCCAGCGCCTTGTCCGGCGGCCTGCCGGTCACCGGCAGCATGTCGCGCTCGGCCGTCAATTTCACGGCCGGCGCCCACACCCCGCTGGCCAGCGTGGTCAGCGCGCTGCTGCTGACGCTGGCGTTGTTGGCGCCCACCGGCTGGCTGGCCCTGTTGCCGCTGCCGGTGCTGGCGGCCACCATCATCTTCGCCGTGGGCGGCATGCTGGAAACGGCCACCCTGCGCCAAGCCTGGCGCTACGACCGGGGCGACGCGCTGGCCCTGCTAGCCAGCGCCGCCGGGGTGTTGGCCCTGGGCGTGCAGGCGGGCGTGGTGATCGGGGTGTTGCTGTCGATCGGCACCCTGATCTGGCGCGCCAGCCGGCCCCATATCGCGGTGCTGGGCCGCATCGCCGGCAGCGAGCATTACCGTAACGTGGAGCGCTATCCGGGCCTTACCCTGCCGGATATTTTGCTGCTGCGCATAGACGCCGGCCTGTTCTTCGGCAACATCGACGCGGTCGCGGCCAAGGTCGAGGAAGAGGTGCGCCAGCGTCCGGCTTGCCGGCATCTGGTGCTGGTGCTGTCGGCGGTGAACCAGATCGACAGCACGGCCTTGTTCGGCCTGATCGATTTGAACCGCGCCCTGGGCGCGCGCGGCATCGGTTTGCACCTGGCCGAGGTGAAGGGGCCGGTCATGGACCGGCTCAAGCATAGCGACTTGCTGGGCGAGTTGCGCGGCCCCGTATATTTGAGCACGGCGCTCGCCTGCGCCGACCTCGGCGGGGCGGAACGGCCGGCCGAAGCGCACTGAAGTCGGCCGCGCGCGATAGCGAAGTCGCAATCATGCTGTTAAATAAAGCAATAAATAATGCCCGATGGAATGGACTTGCCTGGCGCCTGAGGCTATCATGAAACGTATGCGGCGGGCCTGGGTGGCCAGGCCGCCGGCGCGAGTGCATTCGATCGAAGGCGGCGATGAAGGCGACAACCATACGCAGGGCGTGGCAGGGGCGGCAAGTCCCGCTTCGTCGCGCCCGTCTGGCCGCCAGTGCGGCGACGCGGTGGCGCGCGAGCGGGCGCGGCGCCGCCCCGGACGGATACCCGGCCGGGCTTTGGGACCGTCCGTTGTGGCAAATACGAAACACCGAGCGGCCGCTTCCGCGAGGCGGCCGGCCGCCGGCCGTGGCGCCAAGCGCGGGGCGCGCGCCATGCTGACCCGCGACCGCGACCGGGACCGCGACTTCGATCGCGAGCCAGCCATGCCCTGGTCGATCGCGCTCATCGTCAGCGTGGCCTTGACGGCCGTGATCACGGTGGTGTTGGCCGCCTTCGCCGTCTTCTTTTATCGTGGCGAACGCGACGAATTATGGTCGCAGTTGGGCCGGACGGTGGAGCTCAACGCCGGCCAGGTAGCCGTGGCGGTGGCGCAGCCGCTGTGGGACATGGACGATAAACAGGTCTGGGCCATCATGCGCAGCGGCTTGCGCAACGCCGATTTGCACGCCATCGTGATCGCGCCGTCGGCCAGCGCGCGCCGTTATGGTTTGGCGCGCGACGGCGCCGGGCGGATCGTCGCCGCGCCGGGCGTCGCCGCGCCGGGCGTCGCCACGCCGGTCGCGGCCGACGCGCTGGTCGCGCGCCGCGCGATCATGATGGGCGAGCAGGTGGTGGGCGCGGTCGAGGTGTATGCCAGCGCCGCCCCGCTGCGCGCCCAGTTGCGCCAGCGTTTGCTCACCACGGTGGTCGCCATCGTGGTGCTCGATCTGACGCTGGTGCTCAGCTTATACACTTTGCTGTGGCAGCTGATGCTCAAGCCGATCCGTTCGCTCGGCCACTACGCGGCCGGCGTGCGGGACGGCGGCGCCGCCGGCGCGCCGTCGCGCGGCTGGTTCTTCGGCGAGCTGCGCACGCTCGACGCCGCCCTGCGCGCCATGCTGGCCCTGCTCGACAGCCGCTATCAAGCCATGCGCCGCAGCGAAGAGCGGCTGCAAATGGCCACCCGCGCGGCCGGGATCGGCATCTGGGACTGGGATCTGGTGAGCAATGGACTGGTGTGGGATGAGCAAATGTACCGCCTGTATCGCGGCGCGCCGGGCGGCGAGGGCGGCCCGCTGGCGCTGTGGAACCGGGTGATGCTGCCCGAGGATGTGGTGGGCGCGAACAAGGCGGTCGGCGCCGCGCTGGCCGGGCAGGGCGAGTTCGATCACGAGTTCCGCATCGCCTGGCCCGACGGCACGGTGCGCTTCATCAAGGCCGCCGCCATCACCTTCCGCGACCCGCAGGGCCGGCCGCTGCGCATGGTGGGCACCAATTACGATATCACCGAGCATAAAGAGGCCGAGCTCGAACTGCTGCGCCACCGTCACAACCTGGAGCAGCTGGTCGACCAACGCACCATCGATCTGTCGGACGCGGTGACCCAGGCCGAGGAGGCCAACCGCGCCAAGAGCGTGTTTTTGGCCAATATGAGCCACGAATTGCGCACCCCGCTCAACGCGGTGATCGGCTTTTCCCGCCTGATGGCCGACTCGCTCCACATGCTGCCCGAAGAAAAACGCAATCTGGCTATCATTCACCGGGCCGGCAGCCATCTGCTCACGCTGATCAACGACATCCTGGAACTGTCGAAGCTGGAGGCCGGCCGCCAGCGCCTGCAAACGGCGCCGTGCGCGCTGGCCGAGCTGCTGCAGGAAGTGATGGACCTGGTCAGCATGCGCGCCGGCCAGGGCGGGGTGCGGCTGCGGCTGGACTGCGCCGACCTGCCGGCGACGGCCGGCATCGACGGCACCAAGCTGCGCCAGGTGCTGATCAACCTGCTGTCGAACGCGATCAAATTCGCGCCGCAGGGCGAGGTCGGCTTGCGCGCGCGCGGCGTGGCGCGCGACGGGCAGCGCTGGGACCTGCACTTCGCCGTGAGCGACAACGGGATCGGCATCGCGCCGGCCGACCAGGCGCGCATCTTCGAGCCCTTCATCCAGGCCGAGGGCGTGGCCGCGAGCGAAGGCACCGGCCTGGGGCTGACCATCTCGCGCGAATTCGTGCGCCTGATGGGCGGCGCGCTGACGCTGGAATCGGCGCCGGGACGCGGCGCCCGCTTCTCCTTCACGCTCGCCGTGCACAGCGAGGCGCCGGCCGGCGAGCCGCGCGCGCACGCGCACGCCGCGGCCGTCCACGCGCCGCCGGAAGGCATGTCCGCGTCGTTCGGCGCGTCGATCGACGCGCCGTTCGACGCGTCCTTCACCGCGCCATCGGCCGCGCCGGCGCCCTTGACGGCGGCCGATCTGGCGCCGCTGGGCGCGGCGCTGCGCGCCGACCTCGAACACGCGGTGCGCGAACTCGATTTGGCGCGCGTGGCGGCCTTGCTGGCGGCGGCGCCGGCCGCGCTGGCGCCGCTGGCGGCCCGCATCGGGCAGATGCTGGACAAACATCAGTATCCCCAGTTGTGCGCCTTGCTGGCGCACGCCGTCCCGTCCGGGCAGGCCGCCGCCGGCGTGCGCGCCGAGCGCCCGATCACCGTTTAGAGAGCATGCCCATGCATCGCGATGTGCCGCAACCGAGCAGTCAAGGCGAAGTGCTCATCGTCGAGGACACCCCCGCTTCGCTCAAGCTGTTGAGCGATCTGTTGACGGCGGCCGGCTACCACGTGCGGCAAGCCCCGAACGGCGAACTGGCGCTGTGGAGCGCCGAGTCGCGCGCGCCCGAATTGATCTTGCTCGACGTGCGCATGCCCGGCATCGACGGCTTCGAAGTGTGCCGCCGGCTCAAGCAATCGGCCAGCCTGCGCCACGTGCCGGTGATCTTTTTGTCGGCCCAGCACGACATGGACGACAAGGTGCGCGGCTTCGCGCTGGGCGCGGTGGACTTCATCGCCAAGCCGTTCCAGGCCGAGGAAATCCTGGCCCGAACCGACGCCCATGTGCGCCTGGCGCGGGTCCAGGCGCAGCTGGCCGAGGAGCGCGCCCTGCTAGAGCGGCGGGTCGGCGAGCGCACCGCCGAACTGGCCCAACTGGCCGACTCGCTGGCGCGGGAAGTGGCGGCGCGCCGCGCCGGCCAGGAGATGCAGCGCCTGGCCGGCCAAGTGTTCGAGACCACGATGGATGCGATCGTCGTCACCGACGCCGCCGGCCGCATCGTCACCTCGAACACGGCCTTCACCGGCATCACCGGTTTCGAGGCGGCCGAGGTGGTCGGCCGCGACGCGATCGGGCTGGCCGCCGACGGCAGCGAAGCGGACCTGTTGCAGGCCATCGGCCGCGGCGTGCGCGCCGGCGGACGCTGGTCGGGCGAAGTGCAGGCCAGGCGCAAATCGGGCGTCGTCTATCCCGGCTTGCTCAGCGTGTCGACGCTGCGCGCGCCGGACGGCGCGGTGCTGAACTATGTGGTGTCGCTGCTCGACATCAGCGAACGCAAGGCCGAGCGCCATCTGATCGATTTTTTGTCCTATCACGACGCGCTCACCGGCTTGCCCAACCGCTTGCTGGCGCAAGAGCGTTTCGAGCAAGCGCGCGCGCTGGCCCTGCCGCGTGCCGAGCTGGTGGTGGTGCTGTGCCTGGACCTGGACCGCTTCAAGAGCATCAACGATTCCTTCGGCCCGCCGGTCGGCGACCAGGCCTTGCAAGCGGTGGCCCAGTTCCTCTCTTCCTGTGTGCGCGAGCAGGACACGGTGGCGCGCCAGGGCGGCGACGAATTCCAGATCATCCTGCGCGACGACGCCCAATTCAGCGTCACGCTCGATATCGCCCAGCGCGTGCTGGCCGGGCTGCGCGACGGCTTACTGATCGACGGCCAGCCCATGAGCCTATCGACCAGCATCGGCATCGCCGCCTGTCCCAACGACGGCGACACGCTGGACCAACTGCTGCGCCAGGCCGACACCGCGCTGTTTCGGGCCAAGGAAATGGGGCGCGACAATTACGCTTTCTTCACCGAGCGCATGGACCTGGACATCCGCGCCAAGCTGGCGATTCAAAACCAGTTGCGCGGCGCGGTCGGGCGGCACGAGTTCGAGGTCCACTACCAGCCGCAAATGTGCCTGCACACCGGCACCCTGCTGGGGGCCGAGGCCCTGCTGCGCTGGAATAATCCGCTGCTGGGCAGCATCGGGCCGAACCGCTTCATTCCGCTGGCCGAGGAATACGGCTTGATCACCGGGATCGGCGAGTGGGTGCTCGACACGGTGTGCGCCCAGATGCGGCGCTGGCACGACGCCGGCCTGGGCCAGATCAAGGTGGCGGTCAATTTATCGGGCAACCAGTTCGCCCAGGACAGCACGGTGCAATTCGTCGAAAACGTCTTGCGCAAATACGATATCGCCGCCAGCTGCCTGGGCATCGAGATCACCGAGGGCACCGTGATGGGCGACGCCGACAAGGCGGTGGCCGCGCTGCGCCGGCTCAAGGATATCGGGGTCGCCATCTCGCTCGACGATTTCGGCACCGGTTATTCCAGCCTCGGTTACCTGAAGCGCTTCCCGATCGATGTGCTCAAGATCGACAAATCGTTCGTCGACGACGTCACCACCAGCAGCCACGACGCGGCCATCGCCTTGTCGGTGATCTCGCTGGCGCACAATTTGAACCTGCGCGTGATCGCCGAGGGGGTCGAGACGCGCGAGCAGATGGCGTTTTTGGCCGAACACGGTTGCGATGAAATGCAGGGCTACTTCTTCAGCCGGCCGCTGTCGGCGCTCGGCTTCACCAATTTGCTGCGCGAAAAAAAGAACCTGTTTCACGTGTAGACGCCGGGGGCGGCACGTCAGCGGCCGGCGCCCCTGATATGGCGCAGAAACCGGCCAGATCGTTCAAGCCACTTGATCGATAACAAGAGACAATACTCACCAATTCTATCTTCATGACACATCTGTTAATCTGTATTTAACAGATGCGCGCTCCGCGAGCCGCCGGCGAACCCGCCGGGCCGGCGATCGCCGGCCGCCCCAGCGCCGCACGTCCACGGTCATCGTCATGTACCACATTTATTTGTGCACCCTATATGAGCAAGTCTATTCCTGGTCCGAGACCAAGACGCCGGACCCGGTCGCGGCCTGCGAGGCGTTCGCCGACCTGGTCAATTGCCGGATTCTCGACGGTCACAAGTTCGCCCTGGTGGCCAGTTATAACCACTGCGCGCTGGCGATCCACCGTTTCGATCAAGGCCCGGGCGACAGCGGCTACTGGCGCGGCCGGCTCGACGAGATCGACTGGCGCGGCGCGGCCGGCGGGGCGTCCGGCGCGTGAGGCGGTGGCGGAGGGGACGACGGCCGGCGTCGGCGCGCTCGCGGCGCCCCGCACCGGGGGACCGGCGGCGAATGGCGTGAAGCGAATGGCGTGAAGCGGATGGCGTGAGCCGCGCGCCGCGCGGCCGGCGGCATGGAGCGGCCACGCGCGGCGAGCCACACGCGTGGGGCGGCTCGCTCGACGACGGCGCGGCGACATCCCGCGCGTGCGCGCGCGGCGGCGCCGGCGCGACCGGCATAACGCGGGGCGGCGAGCGTTCGGCTTGGCGTCCCGCATACGGGGAGGCGGTCATGACCGAGCGCGAATGCGACCAATTGCTGGTCGCGCGTTTTCAATCCGGCGAGGCGGGCGCGTTCGACCTGCTGGTGGCGCGCCATCGGCACCGGCTCATGCGCATGATCTCGCGCATCGTGCGCGACCCGCAGGAAGCCGAGGATCTGGTGCAGGAAACCTTCATCAACGCCTATCGGGGCATGCGGCTGTTCCGTGGCGAGGCGGCGTTTCGTACCTGGTTGTACCGCATCGGCATCAACACCGCCAAGAACTGCCTGGCCACCCGGCGTCAACGGCCGGCCACCGAGTCCGACGCCGGCATCGACCCGGACGGCGAGGTGGCCGAACAGTTGCGCGACTTGAACACGCCGGAGTCGCTGCTAGCCACCAAGCAGCTGGCCCGCATTCTCGAGCAGGCGCTGGCGGCGCTGCCGCTCGACCTGCGCAGCGCGCTCGTGCTGCGCGAAATCGAAGGTTGCGGCTACGAAGAGATCGCCGCCATCATGGCCTGTCCCATCGGTACCGTGCGCAGCCGCATCTTTCGCGCCCGCGACATCATCGCCGACAAGCTGCGGCCCATGCTGGACAAGCAGGGCGAGCGACGCTGGTAGGCGCACCAAGCCAGTGCGAACGCCAACTATTGGTGCGTAAAGTTGCTTTGTTGTAGCAACCTATCCCATGCAGCACATGGCATATATCCTGCTTATAGCTGGTATATTAACTTTGTCCATCCCTCGACCATGCCGGACTGCGCCAACCCTCACCCGATCACCGACAGCGCCGCCTCGCACGCGCGCCTGCGCCTGGGGTTTGTGGACGACGCCGGCACCACGCGCTTGGTCGAGCGCAGCCATGTCGGTCCGCTGCGGGTGCAAAAGCCGTTGTATCCGGAAGGCGGCGCCGTGTGCCATGCGATCGTGGTGCATCCGCCCGGCGGCGTGGTGGGGGGCGACCGGCTCGACATCGAGGCCGAGGTGGGCGCCGGCGCGCACGCCTTCCTGACCACGCCGGGCGCGAGCAAATGGTATAAGGCCAACGGCAAACAATCGCGCCAGCGCGTGCGTCTGACGGCCGGCGCCGGCGCCGCGATCGAATGGCTGCCGCAAGAGAGCATTTTCTTCGACCAGGCCGACGTGGCGCTCGAGCACAGCGTGATCCTGGCCGCCGGCGCCAGTTATATCGGCTGCGAGATCCTGTGCCTGGGCCGGCGCGCGTCGGGCGAATCGTTCCAGCGCGGCCGCATCGCCCAGATCAACGAGATCCGGCGCGACGGCCGCTTGGTCTGGTGGGAGCAGGGCGTGCTCGATGGCGGCGCGGCGCTGGCGCGCAGTCCCTTCGGTCTGGACGGCCACAGCGTGTGCGCCACCTTGCTGGCGGTGGGCAGGAGCCTGCCGCCGGCCGCGCTTGACGCCTTGCGCGCGTGCGGTCCGGGCGGGGACGCGGCGCACGGCTTCGGCGTCACGCAAATGAAAGGCGTGCTGGTGGCGCGCTACCTGGGCCACGACAGCGAAGTGGCGCGCCGCATCATGCTCGACGTGTGGGGCCGGTTGCGCCCGCATTTGCTGGAACGGGCGGCCCAGGTGCCGCGCATCTGGCAAACTTGAAAGCCGCCTGCATGTCACTTGAATTTCACTTATCTAGTATGCGACGCGCCGCGCGGCGCCAGGAGCAGCACCATGGATTTGACGCCGAGAGAAAAAGACAAGCTGCTCATCTTCACCGCCGGTTTGCTGGCCGAGCGGCGCCTGGCGCGCGGCTTGAAATTGAATTATCCGGAAGCGGTGGCCTTCATCAGCGCGGCCGTGATGGAAGGCGCGCGCGACGGCAAGACGGTGGCCCAGCTGATGTCGGACGGGGCCAAGATCCTGAGCCGGGCCGATGTCATGGACGGCATCGCCGAGATGATCCCCGATATTCAAGTCGAGGCCACCTTCCCGGACGGCAGCAAGCTGGTGACCGTGCACAACCCGATCCCGTGAGGCCCGCCATGCGCGCCGTCGCCACCCGGTTTCATCCCGATCGACGGCGCGGCGCCATCGATCGTTTCCCCACCTTTTTGCGGAGCTCCTCATGACACCCGGCGAATACATACTCGAAGAAGGCGTGATCGAATTGAACGCCGTGCGCCAGACCGCCTCGGTGGTGGTGGCCAACCGTGGCGACCGGCCGATCCAGGTCGGCTCGCACTTCCATTTTTTCGAGGCCAATTCGGCCCTCTCGTTCGAGCGCTGGCGCGCCTACGGCATGCGGCTCAACATCGCGGCCGGCACCGCGGTGCGTTTCGAGCCGGGCCAGCAACGCACGGTCGAACTGGTGGCGCTGTCGGGCGAGCGCAAGGTGTATGGCTTCAACGGCGAAGTGATGGGCAAGCTGCGCGACACGCCGCCGGGAAAAAGCTGACATGGTCGCCATTTCGCGCCGCGCCTATGCCGAAATGTACGGCCCCACCACCGGCGACCGGATACGCCTGGCCGACACCGACTTGTTCATCGAGATCGAGCACGATTACGCCACCTACGGCGAGGAAGTGAAATTCGGCGGCGGCAAGGTGATCCGCGACGGCATGGGCCAGTCGCAGCGCAACGCCGCCGACGTGATGGACACCGTCATCACCAACGCGGTGATCGTGGACCACTGGGGCATCGTGAAGGCCGACATCGGCTTGAAGGACGGCCGCATCGCCGCCATCGGCAAGGCCGGCAATCCGGACATCCAGCCGGGCGTGACGATCGCCATCGGCGCCGCCACCGAGATCATCGCCGGCGAGGGCATGATCGTCACCGCCGGCGGCGTCGACACCCACATCCACTTCATCTGCCCGCAGCA
>JAYVUV010000292.1:0-26411 GCA_043787615.1 Janthinobacterium sp.
CCTATACGTAGCAAGTCAGAGCCCGGCGCGCGAACGCCCGGGCGCGGTGACGCTGGTCGTCCGGCCGCAGTGCTGCCTTGCCGCGTCAACATGCAAAGAAAGGTCAATATGAATCAGAATCCATCGCGCTTGGCCGGTGTCTATAGCGGGTTCGCCATGGCGGCGGCCAGTGTCCTGTCGGCTTGCGGCGGCGGGGCCGACAGCGCCGCGCCGGCCACCCTGGCCAGCCGGGGGCGGTGCGCGTGAACGACTTGATCACCCCGTTTCCGCCAGGGCGTTATGCGCTGGTGAGCGCGCTGAGCAACAAATGCGTGCTCGCGGCGGCGACAGTCAAAGTTGCGACATCAGCCAGCAGAACGACGGCACGTATCAACTCGTCAATGTCGCCACCGGCAAGGTGATGGACTTGGCGGCCAGTCTGTGGAGGGCGACCCAGTTGGGCGCCGATCCGGCTCGCTTGAGAGTGTGGAGCAACTGGATCGCGGCGATGTGGGCCGAGCGCTGAGGCGACACGCCAACTTCTTTTGAAAGAGGAAATGAATATGAGCATTTTTGTGCGATGGAACCTCTGGCGCTCGCGCGCCGCGCTGCTGCTGGCCTTGGGATGCGGGCTGAGCGCTTGCGGCGGGGGCGGCGGCGACACCAAACCCGCTGACGCGTCGGCCCCGGCGTCGACCGTGCCTGGTGACGCGCCCAGCGCGCCCGTGATTCCGGGCGGCGCCGCGACCGATCCGCTGGCGCCGGGTGGCGCCGCGACCGGCCCCGTGGTGCCGGGCGCGACCGCGCCCAATCCACCCCCGGCGCCGGACCCGAACCCGGCGCCGGCCGGTGGCGCGCCGGCCGCCACCGTCTTGCGTTTGCCGCTGGAGGTGCTGGGCGACGGTTCGCCCAAGCGCGCCGTGATCGCCGAGGCCAAGCTGGGCCTGGAATCGGGCAAACTGGGCGCCGTCGCGCAACTGTGGTTCCAATGCCACCGCTGTGGTTTTTACGGCGCGCCCGAATTCGAGGCCACCACCGCCACGCCCGTGAAAATCAAGGCCAGCGTACGCGTGCTGGGCGGCGTGACGGCGGCCGACGAGGCGGGCGTGCCGTGGATCGACATCACCGACGCCAGCGTCAAGATGGGCGATGACGAGCGCCTGCACGGCGGCATCAATGGCGGGCTGTACACAACGCGCCTGACCCTGGCGCTGGACGCGGCCACCCGCGCGCGCCTGGTGGCCTTGCCGGCCTACAACCGGGTCCAGTTCCGCTTCAACGGCACGGACGGCGAATCGAACGGCTTCCGGGTGCTGAAACTGCAATTGCAAGACGCGGCCGCCGCCGACGTGGGCAGCAACAGCATCGAGCAATTCGATCCCATGAGCGAGCGCGACACGAGCAAAATCGGCGCCGCGGACGCCGCCGCCGGCAAGGCGCTGTGGCTGTCGCAAGGCACGCTGGCCAAGTCGGCGATCGTGTCGCGGCCGATCCAGGCCGCCTGCGCCTCCTGCCACGCGGTCAATGGACGCGACTTGCAATACTTTAACTACTCCAACAATTCCATCATCCAGCGCAGCCGCTACCACGGCTTGAGCGAGGTCCAGGGCAAGCAAATCGCCGCCTATATCCGCACCGCCATGAAAGATATCGCCTACGTGGCCAAGGCGCGGCCATGGAATCCGCCGTACCAGCCCGGTCCCGGTCTCGATTGCAAGGACGCCGGCTGCGCCACCGCCTGGTCGGCCGGCGCCGGGCTGGACGCGGTGATCAGCACCCCGGCCGATTCGCTCAAGGCCATTTTCGGCAAGCCCTTGAATCAAGCGCTGGCGCTGAGTCAAGCCGATGTGGATCAAGTCATGAACCCGGCCGCCACCATGAATGCGCGTGAAATGCCGGTGGCGTTGCAATTTCCGGATTGGAACGCCTGGCTGCCCACCATCCATCCGCGCGACGTGTGGCCGGCCAGGGCCGACGGCGGCGGTTCGTTCGAGGCCGGCGCGCAATTCGCCGGCGGCGGCGTGAAGAAACCGAACACCAAGTATCTGGAATTGATCGACTGGCTCAACGCGCACAAAAATCCGAACGGCAAGGCCGGCGACTGGAGCCATTTGACGGCCGACCAGCGGGTGCAGATCAAGGCCATGTTCACCCAGTCCGGCTGGGAGGGTTACCAATTCCTGGGGGGAGGGCGGGGCGACCATATCGCGCCCGACGGCGGCCAATACGGCGCCCAGGTGGGCGGCGCCAATTTGCAGAAACTGGCGGCCGCCGGCACCACTTCGGCCGGCCCGGCCGCCGGCTTCAGCACCAATTCCTATATCGAGCGCGCGGTGGCCAGCTTCATGCACTGGAACGCCATCAAGCAATGGGAAATGGCGCAGGACTTCGCGCTCGAAGGCAATCAGCAGTGGTTCATCGGCGACAAGGACGCCAAAACGGGACTGTGGAAAGGTCGCGGCGAAGCGCACGGCTGGCCGTTCAACACCGTCAGCCTGTTTTTCCTGGCGCCGCACATGATCTATCAATCGGACCGCGACGCCAGCGGCAAGATCACGCGCGAGTGGTATAACGCCTGGGAAGCGAACAATATCGTGGCATCGTATTACCGCAGCAATCAGTGGTATCAGTTGCAGATGATCGTCAACGCCGGCGGCCAGAGCGACTGGGTCAACTTCCCGATGGACTGGCCCTATTTGACCGCCTTCGAAGACTTGATCGCCGGTACGGTCGGCACCAAAACGCCGGCCGCCAAGTCCGCCCATGACGCCCATATCGCCCGGCTGCTCCAGGCGCGCATCAAATCGGCGCAATACGCGAACAACGAGATCGTGTTGTACGATCCGGCCCAGCCGGACTTGTTCGCCAATCGGGGCCGGTATGGCCGGGGCCAGATCGCCAAACATCTGTCGACTTCGCATTATCTGGACTGGGCCAATCCGGACGGCGTCAGCAAATCGAATTTCTTGTTCCTGGACGCGGCTTCGCCGGGACTGTATTTGAAGGTGGTCAACGGCTCGATCCGGCAATTTAACGCGCTGTATAGCCAGCAGCCTATCAGCGCCTGGCGCCGCTGCGACATCAATAATACGCAACTGGGCGAACCGGAGCCGTACGCCGGATTTCGCTATTGTTTGGATCCGGTCCGCACGCCGCTGGGTAAATACAGCGACGGCAGCTTGTACATGACCATGTGGCAGTACCGGCCCAGCACCGAGCAGATGGAGCAGTACGGGCTGTGGAAGGCGACCCAATTGGGCGCCGATCCGGCGCGGCTCAAGGTGTGGAGCGATTGGATCGACGCGGCCTGGCCCAAGCTGTAAGACTGAAGCTCCATCTTCACCGGCGCTGTTGCAAAAAAACGATAAAAGCGCTGGTGCACGATTGCCGAACCGAACAAAAAGCCGGCGCCATGTAGAATCGACTTCGTCCTGATGAGCTCGGCTTGAACGAAAGTTTCCTTGGGATGGAAGGTGGTGAAAAACCATCGCGCCGCGACCCAATCGAGCGAAAAAGGAACCACCAGATGGCGAAAGACGATGCTCCGGACGTGATTGTTTTTGCAAAAAAAGATGGCAGGGTCGGCATCAAATTGTTCGCCAACGACGCACGTTTCCTGGAGGGCAGCGAGCTGTTCGTTCGGGCCAAGGCGCCCGACGATTTCCTCGGGTTTTACGACTGGCTGCGCAGCTGCGACGGCGCCGTGATCGGGGTATGCCTGCATCCGGACGGCGACACGCCGTTTCCCGCCGCGATCAATTTTTTGAAGCTGCTCGACGCGCGCAGCAACGCCGACAATATCTACCTGTTCTTCGGGGAGAGTCATAACTTCTTCCCCGGCATATCGGACGACGCCGATTGCTGCGGCAATTTGCTTTACCACGGCAGCGACGGCTCCATCGCGCTGACGTTTTATGCGCCCCGCGCCCGGTCCCTGCGCCGCGCCTGAGCCGACCGCGCCTGAGCCGGCCGCACCTGGCCGGTCACTCCCGTCACTCCGTCTTGCTCAACGCCCGCGCCAAGTCGATGAAGTTGCGCTCGATCGGCGTCTCGCTCGCCTGCCGCACCGCCAGCGTGACGGGTGCCACCAGCGCCGGCTTGGTAGGGGCGATCCGGCAATAGGCCACGCTGTCGCCGTGAAACCCGGTCATCGAGGCCGGCACCACGGACACCCCTGCGCCGGCCGCCACCAGGCTGATATTGGTCAACATGCGCTCCACTTCGAGCGCGATTTTCGGCACGAAACCGGCGTGCCGGCAAGCCTCGAGCAAATCGGCGTACATGCCCGAGGCGCCGCTTCGGCGCACCAAAATGAATTCCTCCCGCGCCAGCGCGGCCAGCGACACCAGCGGCATGGCGCCGTCCGCTGCGGGGATGGCCAGCGCGTGGCCGATCGGCAAAATCAGCAGCAAGGGTTCTTCCAGCAGGCGCAGGAAGGCGATGCCGGGCGGGCGCGACACCGGCGCGCGCAGCAGCGCGAGGTTGACCTTGCCGCCGGCCACCCCCTCGGTCAACTCGGCGGCGTTGCCTTCGCTGATGTCGAGCCGTACATCGGGATAGGCGGCCCGAAACGCGCGCATGATGGCCGGAATCAGCGGGTGCGCGACGGCCGAGCTGGTGAAGCCGACCGACAGGGTGCCGGTGTGGCCGTGCGCGGCGCGCGCCGCCCGCGCCCCGGCCCGCTCCACCCCGGCCAGGATGCCGGCCGCCTCGTCGCGGAACGCCAAGCCGCCGGCGGTCAGCGCGGCGCCCTTGGGATGGCGCCGGAACAGGGCGAAGCCGAGCTCCTGCTCCAGCAGCTTGATCTGATGGCTCAGCGGCGGCTGCTGCATGTTCAAGCGTTCGGCGGCGCGCGTGAAGTGCTGTTCCTCGGCCACCACCAGGAAATAACGCAACTGCCTCAATTCCATCTCGACTCATCTTTCTCGGCGGGCGCAACGGCTGTGCGATGAGCGTATTCTACGCAAAACCTTGGCCGGGGCGGGCTGCGGCGCTTGGCAGGCGCGCCGCGGCTTGGGTTAGAATATGTCGTTCCGGAAACATTCGATGCCCGCCGGCCGCTTTTCCCTCGACTCCCGCTTCCATGACGACTCCGTTTTATCGCAGCGCATTGAGCCGTATGGCGCTCGCCGTCGCGGCCGGATTGGCGCTCGGGCATGCCTTGCCGGCCGTCGGCGCCGAGCTGCGCGTGCTCAGCGACGTCTTCGTCAAGGCGATCGGCATGCTGATCGGCAGCGTGATGTTTTGTCTGGTCGCCAGCGGCGTCGCCGGCATCCGCGCCAAGGCCCGCGGCGCGCGCGTGGGTGTCAAAAGCGCGCTGTACTTCGAAGCGATGAATTTGCTCTCGCTGGGCATCGGCGTCGGCATGGCGTATCTGCTGGCGCCGGGCGCCGGGATGCGCGCGCCGCCCGGCACGGCGCTCGTGTTGCCGCCGCTTCCGGCCTGGGACGTTCAGCGCGGTTTGCTTTTTTTGGAGAGCCGCATCCCGGACTCGTTCGTCGCCGCTTTCGCCAACAACAATAACGCGCAGATCGTGCTGCTGGCGGTGCTGGCCGGACTCGGCTTGCCGGCCGCCGATCGGCCCGGCGGGCGCGTGCTCGATGTGATCGAGGCCGGCTCGCAGGTATTGCACGGCATGCTGGCGCTGGTGCTGAAGACGGCGCCGTTGGCGGCCTTCGGCGCGATGGCTTTCGTGGTCGGTAGTTACGGCATGGCCGCCATGCTGCCACTGCTGCGCTTCGTGCTGACGGTGCACGTCGCTTCGCTGGTGTTCGCGCTGCTGCTGGCGCTGATCGCGTGCGCCGTCGGCTGTCATCCGCTCAAATTGCTACGCCATCTGCGCGAGCCCTTGCTGCTGGTGTGTTTCACCACCTCCTTCGGCGCGCTGCCCGGCTTGACGGCCCGGATGGAACAGCTGGGCTGTGCCGGGCCGCTGGTGCGCCTGGTGCTGCCGGCCAGCTACAACTTCAACCTGGCCGGCACCAATCTCTTCCTGGGGGCCGGGGTGGTGTTTTTCGCCCAGCAAACCGGCCGCGCCCTGGGCTGGAGCGACTTGGCGCTGCTGCTGGCGATCGCCATGCTGGCCTCGCGCGGCACCGTGGGCGTGGCCGGCTCGGCGTTCGCGGCGCTGGCCGGCACGCTGTCGAGCTTGCAGATGGCGCCGCTGGGCGCCATCGCCGCGCTGCTCGGCGTGGAGCGCTTGATGAAGTGTCGCTCGCTGACCAACGTGCTCGGCCACGTGGTCGCTTGCCTGGTGCTGTGCGCCTGGAGCGGCGGCTTGCAGCGCGAGCGTTTGCGGCGCGTCTTGTCCGCGTCGGACGCGCCCGCCATCTGATCGGGCGGCCAGGCCGCTCATTATGTTCTTGATAAAAAATATCCCCACCGCGAGTTTAGAATAAGATAACATTTCCTCGGTTGATGATTTTCTTTGACTAAAGAATCTTTTCACTGTTACTATTTGCAACAATTGTGGAAGCGCTTCCACTCCATGCTAAAAGAAGGAGTTTTCGTGCCAATAGATGCAAAAAATGTGCTTGAAACCGTATTCTCGCCACCGGCCGACTCGGCCCTGTGGCGCAGCGATTTTCTGTTGGGAGCGGCCACCGCCGCCTACCAGATCGAAGGCGCGGTCGCCGAAGACGGCCGCCTGCCGTCGATCTGGGATACGTTTTGCGAAAAGCCGGGCAAGGTCTTGGCCGGCGACACGGGCGCCGTCGCCTGCGACCATTATCATCTGTGGGAACAGGATCTGGACTTGCTGTCCGATTTGAACGTGGACGGTTATCGCCTCTCGATCGCCTGGCCGCGCGTGATGGATGAAGCGGGCCGGCCCAACCGCAAGGGCATCGATTTCTATAAAAAGCTGCTGGGCCGCCTGAAAGAGAAGGGCTTGAAAACCTTCGTCACCCTGTATCACTGGGATTTACCGCAGCATCTGGAAGACAAGGGCGGCTGGGTCAACCGCGACACCGCCTACCGCTTCGCCGAATACGCCGATCTGATGAGCCGCGAACTGGCCGGCCTGGTCGACGCCTGGTGCACCCTGAACGAACCCTGGTGCTCGGCCGCGCACGGCTACGCCACCGGCCACCACGCGCCCGGCGTGTCGAACCGCGCCGCCTCCCTGCAAGCGATGCATCACTTGTTGCTCGGTCACGGCTTGGCGATTCCGCGCCTGCACGCCAACGATCCCACTTCGCTCAAGGGCATCGTGGCCAACGTCGGTCGCGGCACCACCACCGGCACCGGCGCGGCCGATGTGAACGCGGCCCACCTGTTTGAAATCCAGCATAATAACTGGGTGCTGGACCCGATCCTCAAGCAAAGCTACCCGGCCGATTTGTTCAAGCTGTGGCCGGACACCGAGCCGAAGATCGAAGAGGGCGACATGCACATCATCGGCGCGCCGCTCGATTTCCTCGGTATTAATTACTATTTCCGCACCAATGTGGTCAGCGACGGCGCCCACGGTTTCCTGGAAATCGATCTCGATGGCGTGGAACGCACCCAAATGGGCTGGGAAGTGTATCCGGACGGCTTGCGCGATTTGCTGATCGGTTTTCATCGGGCTTATCCGAACCTGCCGCCGATCTATATCACCGAAAACGGCACCGCCTCCGACGACGTGGTGGTGGACGGCGAGGTCGAGGATGGGCGCCGCGTGTCTTTCCTGAACCGTCATTTGGCCGCGGTGGACGCCGCCATCAAGGCCGGGGTCGACGTGCGCGGTTATTTCATCTGGTCGCTGATGGACAATTTCGAGTGGGCCTTCGGCTACGAACGGCGCTTCGGCATCGTCCATGTCGATTATCAAACCCAAAAGCGCACCCTGAAACGCAGCGCCAAATTGGTGGCCGCTTTCCTGGCCGAGCGAAATAAGCGGGCAACTATGTAAAAAAGCTTTCCATTTATCATAGTTATCCGAATAATAAGGCGGCAAACGCTTACTGGAGACAAAATGAACAAAGCAATACTAGCCGTCGCGCTGGCGATGGCAACACACGGCGCGGCGATCGGCGCCACGGCGGCGGCTGCGGCCTCCGTCCCCGCCACGGCCCCGGCCGGACCGGCCCTGAAAGCCACCGTGATCCACTGGTGGACCTCGGGCGGCGAATCGGCCGCCATCAAACAGTTCGCCGACGCCTATAACAAGGCCGGCGGGCAATGGGTCGACAACGCCATCGCCGGCGCCGACCAGGCCCGCGCCACCACCATCAACCGCATCGTCGGCGGCGACGCCCCGGTGGCGGCCCAGTTCAACACGTCGAAACAGTTTCGCGACATCGTCGAGCAAGGCATGCTGAACAACGTCGACGACGTGGCCCAGAAGGGCAATTGGGACCAGATCTTGCCGGCCTCGATCGTGGACAACATCAAGATCAACGGCCATTATTACGCCGCGCCGGTCAATATCCACATGCCGGCCTGGTTTTTCTACTCGAAGTCGGCCTTCCAAAAGGCCGGCATCGCGGCCGAACCGAAAACTTACGAGGAATTCCTGGCCGACCTGGCCAAGTTGAAGGCGGCCGGCGTGATCCCGCTGGCCTTCGGCGGCCAGGTCTGGCAAGAGAAAATCACCTTCGACGCCGTGTTCGCCATCGTCGGCGGCTCGGACCTGTATTTGAAGGTGTACCGCGACCGCGACGTCAACGCCGTCAAATCGGACGCCTTCAAACAGGTGCTGCTCGCCTTCAAGCGCCTGCGCGCCTTCGTCGATCCCGGTTCGCCCGGCCGCAACTGGAACGACGCCACCGCCATGGTGGTGACCGGCAAAGCCGGGGTGCAAATCATGGGCGACTGGGCCAAGGGCGAATTCTCGGCCGCCAAACAGGTGCCCGGCAAGGACTTCGGCTGCTTTCCCGGCTTCGGTCCGCGCTCGCCGTATATCGTGGCCGGCGACGCTTTCGTGTTTCCGAAGTCGGCCAATCCGAACACGGTCAAGGCGCAAAAACTGCTGGCCACCGTGATCACCTCGCCGGCCGCGCAGGTGGCCTTCAGCGCGCGCAAGGGCTCGATTCCGATTCGCGGCGACGTCGACGATTCCAGCCTGGACCTGTGCGCCAAGATGGGCATCGCCATCATGAAGGACAAGACGCGTCAGTTGCCCAACGCTGAAATGCTGGTCGCGCCAGACTTGAACGGCGCCCTGCAAGACGTGCTGACCAACTTCTGGAACAAGAACCAGTCGGCCGAGGACGCGCAAAAGGCTTTCGCCAGCGCGCTCAAGGAATGAACAATCCGGTCCTCGCCGTGGGAGCATCATGGTAAGCAAGAAGCCTTTGCGTCAACGTTATTCGATGGCGGCGTATATCGCGCTGCTGCCGATGGCGTGCACGGTATTGTTCGCCTACCTGGGCACCATGCTGTGGACCGCACGCGTGTCGGTGAGCAGTTCGCGCACCTTCCCGGCAGGCGATTTCGTCGGCCTGACCCAATACACGCGCCTGTTCAACAACGACCGCTGGATGCTGTCGCTGCATAACATCGTCTGGTACGGCGCGCTGTTCATCGTGGCCTGCCTGGTGATCGGCTTTTTGCTGGCCGTGTTCATCGACCAGAAAGTGGCCGCCGAAGGGGTGCTGCGCACGGTGTTCCTGTATCCGTACGCGATGTCCTTCGTCGCCACCGGTTTGATTTGGCAGTGGATCTTGAATCCCGAGCTGGGGATTCAAGAGGTGCTGCACAAGATGGGCTTTCCCGAGGCGCGCTTCGACTGGATCGTCGACCAGGACAAGGTGATCTTCACGGTGGTCATCGCCACCGTCTGGCAAGCCTCCGGCCTGGTCATGGCGCTGCTCTTGTCCGGCCTGCGCGGCATCGACGACGAGCTGTGGAAGGCCACCCGCATCGACGGCATTCCACGCTGGCGCGTGTATGTCAGCATCATCTTGCCGATGCTGGGAGCGTCGGTGTCGACCGCCTTCGTGCTGCTGTTCGTGATGGTGGTCAAGCTGTTCGACGCGGTGGTCGCCATGACCCAGGGCGGTCCCGGCACGGCCAGCGAAGTGCCGGCCAAGTTCATCATGGATTATCTGTTCGGCCGCGCCAACCTCGGTCTCGCTTCGGCGGCCTCGGTGGTGCTGCTGGCCACCGTGCTGGCCATCGTGGCGCCGGTGTTTTATGCGCGCAGCCGCGCCAATCGACGCAAGGACGCGGCATGAACAAGCCTTTGAGCAGTGAATTGATACCTCCCCCGTCGCCGACGGGAGACGGTTCCCGCCCGGCGCGACCGTCCGCAACGCCGGCGCGCCGTCCGGCCGCGCCGCGCCGACGTGGCGGCTTGACGCCGGCCCGCGTCGGCGTCTATCTGTTCCTGATCACGGCGGCGCTGTTTTTCCTGCTGCCGCTGTACGTGATGCTGGTCACCTCGGTCAAGCCGATGGAAGAGATCCGCCTGGGCACCCTGTTCGCGCTGCCGCGCCACGCCACCATGGAGCCATGGAGCATGGCCTGGCAGTCGGCGTGCACCGGGCTCGAATGCGAAGGCATCAAGGGCGGCTTCTGGAATTCGGTGCGCATCGTGGTGCCGAGCACCATCCTGTCGATCATGATCGGGGCCATCAACGGTTACGCGCTGTCGTTTTGGCGGCCGCGTGGCGCCAATCTGCTGTTCGGAGTGCTGATGATGGGCGCCTTCATTCCAGCCCAGGTGATGATTTATCCGCTGGTGCGGGTGCTGGCCAGCGTCAGTCTGTTCAGCTCCCTGCCGGGCATCGTCCTGATCCACATGATCTTCGGGATGCCGGTGATGACGCTGCTGTTCCGGAATTACTACGCCGGTCTGCCGATGGAATTGTTCAAGGCGGCGCGCATCGACGGTGGCGGCTTCTGGCGTATTTTCCTGCAGCTGATGCTGCCGATGTCGACCCCGGTGATCGTGGTGGCGGTGATCATGCAAGTCACGGGCATCTGGAACGACTTCCTGCTCGGCCTGGTGTTCGCCGGCTCGGAGAATTTGCCGATGACGGTGCAGCTCAATAACATCATCAACACCACGACCGGCGAACGGCTCTACAACGTCAACATGGCGGCCACCATTTTGACCTCCCTGGTGCCGCTCGCCCTCTATTTCATCTCGGGCCGCTGGTTCGTGCGCGGCATCGCCTCCGGCGCGGTTAAAGGGTAATTCAATGTCCAATGTAGCTATCCGTAATTTGCAGATCCAGCTCGGCGCCAACACCGTCATCGACCAGCTCAATCTGGACGTGGAGGCGGGCGAATTCATCGTGCTGCTGGGGCCTTCCGGCTGCGGCAAATCGACCCTGCTGCACTCGATCGCCGGGCTGATCGATGTCACTTCCGGCAGCATCGAGATCAGCGGCCAGGACATGACCTGGGCCGATCCCAAGGATCGCGGCATCGCGCTGGTGTTCCAGTCGTACGCCCTATATCCGACCATGAACGTGGAGCGCAATCTGTCGTTCGGCTTGCGCATCGCCGGCACCCCCAAGGCCGAGATCGAGCGCAGGGTGGGGCGCGCGGCCCAGATGCTGCAACTGGAGCCGCTGCTCAAGCGCAAACCGGCCAATCTGTCGGGCGGCCAGCGCCAGCGGGTGGCGATCGGGCGCGCCATTGTGCGCGAGGCCGACGTGTTCCTGTTTGACGAGCCGCTCTCGAATCTGGACGCCAAGCTGCGCACCGAATTGCGGCGCGAGCTTAAACAACTGCACAAGCGCCTGGGCGCGACCATGATTTACGTCACCCACGACCAGGTCGAGGCGATGACCCTGGCCACCCGCATGGCCGTCATGCGCGGCGGCGTGATCCAGCAGTTCGGCACCCCGGCCGAGGTGTACCGCGCGCCGGCCAATTTGTTCGTGGCCACCTTCCTCGGCTCGCCCGGCATGAATGTGTTCAGCGGCCGGCTGCGTCAGGACGACGGCCGCATCATGTTCGCCAACGCGCATGTGGAGCTCGATGTGACCGGGTATGCCTTCCGCCAGCCGACCGCGCCCGACCAGGCTTGCGTGCTCGGGGTGCGCCCGGAAGACATCACGGTCGGCGCCCAGCACGCGCGGCGCGCCAGCATTTCGCTGATCGAGCCGATGGGCAATCACCGCGTGGTGTGGCTGGATTTTCACGGCGCCCAGGTGGCCAGCATCGCCCAGGAGCAGTTCGACGGCGAGCTCGATCAAGCCACCGGCTTCGCCATCCGCGGCGAACAGGTTTCCTTGTTTGACGAGGCCAGCGGTCAGCGCCTGTAGCGGCCAAGCCGCGTTCTAAGTCGCGGCCCGGCGGGCCACGGCCGGCCGCGCGCCGGCCAGCCCGCCCCGGTGGTCCGCCCCGAAGCAGCATTTTTTCGCAGAAAAAGGCGTACCGTCGCGCGTCAGGCACGGTCACGTCCGGCGGCAGGCTTGTCGAGCACAATCAACGAATACGGATCAACAGCGATAAGGGGAACCATGACGGGGTAAGAAAGCAAAACAGACCATTTTGATGTAGCAGTAGCCACAGAGTTACGCGGATCATTTTATTGATGGAAGAAGCGAGGAAGACACCATGAAGCAGTTTAAGAAAAACAGTATCGCCCTGAGCCTGGCTCAAATCACATTCTGGTCGAGCGGCGCGGTGATGGCGCAGCAAGCCGCGCCGACGGCGCCGGCGGTCGACGCGGGCAACGGCGAGGGCGAGCGCATCGTCATCACCGCGACCCGCCGCAACACCATGTTGCAAGACACCCCGCTGGCGGTGACCGCCTATAACCAGGAAACGCTGGCCAACAACCAGGTCAAGGATCTGGCCTCGCTCTCGACCATGGTGCCCAGCCTGGTGGTGGAGCCGCACAGCGATTCGGGCGGGGTGCACGTCTACATGCGCGGGGTCGGTTCGGCCAACCACACCGAATTGGGCGACCCCGCCGTCGCCTTCTACGTCGACGGCATCTATCTGCCACGGCCGCAGGGCGCCACCGCCCTGATGTACGACTTGAACCACGTGGAGGTGGCGCGCGGACCGCAAGGCACCCTGAACGGGCGCAATTCGACCGCCGGCGCGGTCAACCTGGTGTCGGGCGCGCCCAGCACCGAGAAGCAGTTCGGCAGCGCCAGCGTGACGGTGGGCGACTACCGCCACTTTCAGACCCAGGCCATGATCAACGTGCCGCTCGGCGACAGCGTGGCCCTGCGCGTGGCCGCCATCAAGGACACCCATGACGGCTACGTCGATTTCCGGCGCGGCTCGAACGTGCTGCCCGGCGCGGCCAAATACGGCGCCGGCGACCAGACCGGGGTGCGCGCCTCGCTGCTGTGGAACCTGACCCCGCAGTTGAAGGCCACCTTCATCACCGACTACTTCAGCGACACCGGCGCCGGCAATATCTACCTGGCGGCCGAACCGACCCCGGGCCAGAAACTGCGCTCGGCCCTGATCGACACCCCCGGCACGCTGGACCAGTCCATCATCACTTACAAGGGCAAGCTCACGTATCAATTGAGCGAGAACGTGGAGGCGCAGTACCTGGGCAGCTGGAGCCGCTACAAACGCACCAACGCCAGCGACGCCGACGCCGGCTTCTATCCCGGCTTCAAGGCCGAGAACCGCACCGAATGGGGCCAATTCGACAGCAATTCGAACGAGATCCAATTCCGCTCCACCGGCGAGGCGCCGCTGCAATGGGTGGGCGGCCTGTTCCTGTTCAATGAAAAGAACAAGATCCGCTTCGACATCGACCGCAGCCAAATCGCCGAAGCCACGCTGGCCCAGGATCTGGCGGCCGGTAACGTGATCTTCGTCGGCCCGACCGTGGGCCAGTACGCCTCGGCCATGTCCTTCATCCAGGGCGACCGCGAACTCAGTTCCAAGGCGGTGTTCGCGCAAGCGAGCTACGACTTGAACGAGCAGTTCAAAATCACCGGCGGCGGGCGCTACACCAAGGACCGCAAATCCGACACGGGCGGCCAGAACTGGGCTTGCCCGAACTGGCCGGACAACGCGCCGCGCGGCACCACCAACCTGAGCGCCAACCAGATCGCGCAGCTGGTCACCCCCGGCACCGGCACCATCAACACCCATAACATCGGGCCGGGCGGCATCGTCAACCAAGCCACTTGCGGCAATACCTTCGGCGACAACACGGCCGAACTGGAATACAGCCAAGCCACCTGGCTGGGCCGGGTCGAATACAAGCCGGCCAAGGATATCCTGACCTTCGCCTCGGTCACCACCGGCTTCCACTCGCCGGCCATCGGCGACGGCGGCGCCACCACCAAGCCGGAAAAGCTGACCAGCTACGAGATCGGCTTCAAATCGGACTTGTTCAACCGCCAGCTGTCGCTCAATCTGGACGCCTTCTTCATGAAGTACAAGGACAAGCTGGAGTCGCAGGTGGTCAACAGCACGCTGCAAAACTTCAACGCCGCCGGCGCCAGCGTGAAGGGGGTGGAGGCCGAGTGGAGCTGGCGTCCGAGCAAAATCGACCGCATCAGCGGCAACGCCACCTGGCTCAAGGCCGAGTACGACGACTTCCTGTCCTGCGACGTCGACGCCGCGCGCGCCAACAGCCAATCCTGCGGCACCACGGCGCCCACCGTCAATGTGGGCGGCAGCACCTTGAAGCACGCGCCGACCTTCTCGACCACGCTGATGTACGAGCATGATTTCGGCATCGCCAGCGGCCGCATCACCCCGCGCGCCTCGGTCCATTACGAAACCAAGTCCTTCATCGGCGCCGGCGCTTTCAACGAGGACGTGCCGGGCCATCCGGGCGTGAAGCAGCAGCAAGCCTACACCACGCTCGACTTGAGCCTGCGCTATGAGCCTTACAGCAAGGGTTACACGGTGGAGGCTTTCGTGCAAAACGCCACCGACAAGGAAGTGCGTTACGACGCGGTGGAAGTGTGCACCCAGGTGGGCGCGCCATGTCAGCCGAACCAGTCGATCTGGGCCTCGTACTACAACAACCCGCGCACCGTGGGCGCGCGCATGTCGTTCAAGTTCTGAGCTCGGAAGCGTGACGCCGCCATCCCGGCCACGGTCGGGATGCGCTGGCGACGGGGTGAAACAAGGAGGGCTGAGCGCCCCGCAATCGGCAGGCGCCGGTCGCGGGGCCCTGGTTTTCGCGGGTCGGGGAAGGCCGGCGGCGCGTCGCCACGCCGGGCGTCGCCACGCCGGCCGTCGCTACGCCGGGGCGCCCAGCGAGCCGCGTGCGGTGACCGTCACCGCGAAGTCGCGCTTGATCTCATGGCTGGTGCCATAACATTGATTGAGCAGCCAGCGCACCGCGTTTTGGGTCAGTTCGGCGGTCGGCATATGCACCGAGGTCAGGCCGGGAGCCGAGAACGCGGCCGAATAATCGTCGTCGTAACCGACCACCGACACCCGATCCGGCACCGACACGCCGGCCCGGTGCAGGCAGGACAGGGCGCCGATCGCCATCTCGTCGTTGGCGCAAAACAGGCCCGTGAACGGCTGCCCCTGGTCGAGCAAGGCCTGGGTCGAGGCGAAACCGCCGCCGCGCGAAAAGTCCGACTCCACCATCCGCACCTGATCGCGTTCGATGCCGTGGCGCGCCAACTCCTCGAAAAAGCCGTCCAGCCGCAATTGGTTGTCGGAGGAGCCGGCCGGGCCGGCGATCAAGGCCAGGCGGCGATGCCCGTGGCGCAGCAAGGCGCTCGCCGCCAGCACCCCGCCCTGGCGATGGTCGGGGCAAAACGAGGCTTCCGGCATATGCGGACAGGTGCGATTTAAAAACGCCATCTTCGGGTGCATGCGGTGCAGGCCGATCAAGTCCTCGTCGAGCAGGTCGTGGCCCAGCACCAGGATGCCGTCGCAGTCGCGGCTGATCAAAAACTTGACCGCCTCGATGGCTTGTTCGCGCATCGATTCGTCGCCGCAGCCGGTGGCCACCACCACGTGCCGGCGCAGCGCGCGCAATTCGGTATCGGTTTGCTTGAGGATGGCGCTGTAGTACGAGCCGAAAAAAGAGGGTACGAACACGCCGATCATGCCGAGCGACTGGGCCGACAGCGAGCGACCGATCGAGGAAGGGCGGAAGTTGAGTTGTTCGATGGCCGCCCGCACGCGCGCGGCGGCGTCGGCCGAGACCGGACCGGCGCCCGAAATGGCGCGCGATGCCGTCGACATTCCTACACCGGCTAGCGCCGCGACGTCTTTCAGCGTTGCCAAACATTCTCCTGGATACGATGGGTGGGCGGCGCCGCACGCGTGTGCGTGGCGGGCGCCAGGGGTGGCGCCGATCGGCGCTCCACCCATCTTCATGTTACCACGAAAGCCACCCCCGGCGAGGCGTCGCGCGCCCCGCCGGCCGGCTGCGCCGACGGGGCCGGCGGCGCGCAAAACGCCGGCGCCGGGGTGGCGCGTTCCGGTCCGCGCCGGCCCCGGATCACCAGCCGATATCGCGCAACAGCGGCAAGGTGAGGTCGAGCGGCGCCTCGACTTCATGGCTCAGGTCGCCACTGATGGCCGGTTCCATCAACTGGTTGCGCTTGGCCGCGGTGCTGTAATGCGAAACCGACGAGCCCGGTTCCAAGATCAGCGGGGTGTACATCAGGATGCGATTGGCTTGGTCGGTGCCGGCCTTGCGCAGCGGGTTCAAGCCCAGGCTGGCGGTCACGCCCGAGCTTGTCCGGCTGCGCTTTTGCAAACTGGCGCGCAGGGCGTTGCCGTCGGCCTGGGTCACGCGCACGGCCGGAATGACGACGCTGGCGTCGCTGCCACCGAGGCCGGTCACCGTGCCGGGCGCGTTGTCGACCACGATCACGCCCTTGGCGCCGGCATTTTGCGCGTTCTTGACCTTGATCGCGAAGGTGCAGGCGCCACGGTCGACCAGCGCGATATTGTTTTTCACCGCCAGCGCGTTGGCCGCGCTCAAGGGCGCGCAGGCCAGGCCGGTGCCGTTGGCTTGATCGACCACCGGCATCACGCTCGCGCTCAAGGCCGGCTCGGCCAGGCCGGGGCCGAACGCGGCGTCGCCCACCGCGTATTCGCCTGCGGCCGCGCCGGCGGCCGGACCGGCGATGGTCAGGCGCGAGACGGGACTGAGCACATCGGCCACCAGCGACTTCACGTGCGGCCCGTTCCAGGACAAGCCGTCGCCACTGACGGCCGAGGCGGCCCTTTCCTCGGCGTCGGCGATGGCCCAGGTTTTCTCGCTGCGGTTATCGGTCAGGTAATGGTCCCACGCCGAGGGCTGGTTGGCGTAAAACTCGCCGGTCTCGTCGTCGGTGAAGGTTTGGAAACCCAGGCCGTGGCCCATCTCGTGCAGCAGCACGGTGACGAAGTCGATCTTGTCGCCATGCTGGTTGTCGATGCCGAGGTAAAAGCCGGAGCCGGGCAGGCAATCGGCCGCCAAGCCGAGGCGCGAGTTAAAACGCGCCCTGATGTGCGGTTCGTCCGGGCTGGACTGGTCGACCCCGGCCAGCTTGCCGGCCAGGGCGGCCGGATACCAGGTGTTGGGCCGGGGTGCGCCGGGGAAGTCGGAAAACACGTCCCAGGCGCCGGCCGAACCGAGCACCGCGCTGGACGCGGTGCAGGTGAGCGGCTCGAAGGTGGCGCGGATGCGGATCGGCACCGCGCTGGTGAGCTTGGCGCCCCAGATATTGGCAGCGTGGGTGAAAGCGATCAAGCGTTGCTGGCCGAGCGTGGTGCCGCCGTTGCCGCCGACCGGGGCGGCCGGGGTGCTGTCGTTGAAGCCGACCCCCGGCGCGTTGGCGTTGACGATGGACACGGTGACGGCTTGGGCCGCGCCGAGCGCGCCGCACAGCAGCGCCAGGGCCAGCGCGCCTTGTTTGAGGCGCGGCGATGTTGTGGCCACGGGTTTAATCGATCGCATGCTCATGCTCCTGGCTGGATGGGGAAACGGCGCGCGCGCTCAGGGCGGTCTCGGCCGCCGCTTCGCCCGTCACGCATTGCATATGGGTGGTGCCGTCGGCGTCGCGGGTGAGCACCGAATACACGTTCTTGGTTTCACCGACCCGGGCTTGGCGGGTGCCGTCCGGTTTCACGCGCACTTGCGGCGCCACCAGCGCGGCGCGTTTTTGCGCGGCCGGTTGCAGGGCCTTG
This sequence comes from Janthinobacterium sp., assembly GCA_043787615.1. Lineage (GTDB taxonomy): Bacteria > Pseudomonadota > Gammaproteobacteria > Burkholderiales > Burkholderiaceae_D > Janthinobacterium. The sequence continues at coordinate 17,998 of JAYVUV010000292.1, forward strand.
GCCTCGGCCGGGGTGGGCGCGCGCAATTGACCGGTTTCGGCGTCGCGCACGGCGATCGCGCCTGGCTGCTGGACGCTGTCTTCAAGGGCCGGGCGGGTCGTTTGCTCGGCGGCCTGCACGGCCGGCGTCAGGCCGAGCGCGGCCGCGCTCAAGCCCAGTGCCAGCGCCGCGCCGCGCCGATTTTTGCGGCGCATGAAGCCCAGCAGCGCCAAGCCGGCGCCGAACAGGGCGTAGGTCGACGGTTCCGGCACCGCCGCCGCCACGCTCACGCTATCGATGCCGATATAGTCGGCGTTCGCGGCCGAGCCGGTGTAATGGAAGGCGAAACGGCCCATGCCACCGCCGTCGATGGTGGCCGTGTAACGCTGCCAGCCGTCCGGATACGGGCTGGCGCCGCCCACCGTGGCCAGGGTTTGGGTGAAGCCGGCGGTGCCGCCGCCGCTGGCCGAGCTAAAGCGCACTTCCAGGGTGTCGTTGAAGCCGGGCGTGCCGGCGCCGCGGCTATAAAACGTCAGCACGGTGCTGCCGTTCAAGTGTAATTCCGGGGTGATCAGCCAATTGTCGAGCGTGCCTTCGCCCTGGGCCGCGCTGAGGAAGCTGGCGCCGATGTAGGAGTCGGCCGCGCCCGCTTGGGCGCCGAACACGCCGGCGTTGCCCTGAAACCAGGACGCGCCGACCGGGGCGCTGTGATTGACGAATTGCCAACCGCTCAAGCCGCCGATGTCGTCGAAGCCCTCGCTGAGCAGCGGGGCCGCGGCGAAAGCCGGCGCCGCGCCGGCCAGCGCCAGGATGGCGCCGGCGCTGAATCTATGGAACGTTTTCATGCGTGCCTTCGGTCAAAAAAGTGATGGGATGCCCAATGTGCGACCAGTTAAGTCTGCTAATAAAATATCAGAAAATATTGCCGCGTGCATATTATTTTTATAATTTATATTTTTATCTTAAAGCAACAGGCCGGGTGGAGGAGGGATGGGGCCGGGCGTCGCCTCGCAGCGCCGGCCGGCGCGGTCGATGCGCGCTTCGGCTCGGCCGGGCATGTCGCGCGGCCGGGGCCATGGCTGCGGCGAATCCGCTGCCTGAACGCGCGGATTCGTGATCTTTTTTTTAATGAAGTTGTCTTTGTGGCGAGGCGCAGATTTGAAACACCGCGCTGGTCGATATTCGATGCCGCGCGGCCGCCAAATAGGGCGGTATTATCGTTACCTACCGTTACATAGCGTTACATTGCCCCGATAAATTTCCTGAAACCGATACCATGCGGAGCAATGTATATATTATCTTCCCATGGAACCGCTACCACTCGAAAAAGGGGCTTGCGCACTATGAAGAAAAATAGTCCTATGTCGCATGTCGACTATAAAAAATAAGTCGGCTGCATATTGCGGCTGGGATAGCGCGGTGTACTTTGATGGAAACGTAAAAGTGGGATAGGAATTGCGCTTCGCGGTGCGATGTGAAATATGAAGAAACAAAAAATGGCTTTACCCGAACCCGACACCACCCGCGTCCGACTCGATTGCGAGCGCATCGCGCAAGCCGCGCTGAGCCTGATCGACCGGGAGGGCATCGAGCAGTTAAGCATGCGCCGCATCGGCGCCGCGCTGGGGGTGGAAGCGATGGCGTTGTACCATCACTTTCGCAACAAGGCGCAGTTGCTGGACGGCGTGAAGGACCATTTGCTGGGCCAGCTGGAGGCGTGCTTGACGCCCGGCATCGCCCCGCTGGAAACGATACGCGAAAATTTCTGCGCCTTGCGCCAGATCGGCGTCGACCATCCCGATATTTTCCCGTCCATGGGATCGGGGCGCTACCGCACCGATCGCGCGATGCAATACCAGGAACGCTTGTTCGGCGCTTTTTACGCGGCCGGGCTCGACGCCGAGCAAAGCGCGCGGTATTACCGTTTGCTGTCGAGCTTTACCCTGGGCGCCGGCATCGCCCAAACGGCCCACGCGGCCGCGCCGGTGGCCGCCAACACCGCGCCGGCGGGCGCCGATCCGGTCGCCGAGCCGGCGCGCGCGATCGACCACGCCAGCCGATCATTCGGCGGCGCGCGGCGCTATCCGAACGTGCGCCAGATAACGCCATTCATGGAAGGGCCGAATATGGACACCATTTTCCAATTCGGCTTGGACACCATTTTCTCCACCTTGCGCGCCGAATTGGCGTGGCGGACACAATCGCGTGTCAATAGCGCCAATAACGCGGCCATATCGCCGACGCTGTTAGCGCCCGCGCAGATGCGCCCGGGCGAAATGCGGCGCGACCCGACATAAGCGGCGCGCGCCGCCGTTTCACCAGGCGGCGCGGCATGCTTGAATAACGGCCCGGGCGCGGCCGGCGGGCGCGAGCGTTTAGGCGAACCGGCGCCGGCGCCGCGCCGCGTCACAATTTCCCGGCCGCCGTGTGGATCGCCAGACGAATGCGCGGATAAGTGCCGCAGCGGCAGATATTGCCGCTCATGGCGGCATCGATCTCGGCGTCGCTGGGCCGCCGGTTGGACTGGAGCAGCGCGCAGGCCGACATCAACTGCCCGCTTTGGCAATAACCGCATTGCACCACGTCGATCTCGGTCCAGGCCTGGCGCAGTGCCTGCGCCTGCGCGCCGGCCAAGCCCTCGATGCTGGTGACGGCGCGCGCGCCGACCGCCGACAGCGGCGTGACGCAGGAGCGCACCGGTTGGCCGTCCAGGTGGACGGTGCAGGCGCCGCACAGCGCCATGCCGCAGCCGAACTTGGTGCCCGTCAGTTTCAATTCGGCGCGCAGTACCCACAGCAGCGGTGTATCGGCTTCGGCCGCGACCTCGATCGCCTTGCCGTTCACAGTCAATTTGGTCATATGGTGCTTTCGGTTGGAATGGGAAGCTAGGGCTTAGGCCAATTTCAGGGGCAGCGTGCGCAGGCGCCGGCCGGTCAGGGCGAACAGCGCGTTGGCCAGCGCCGGCGCGATCGGCGGCGTACCCGATTCGCCCACCCCGCCCGGGTGCGCGTCGCTGTCGATGATATCGACTTCGATGCGCGGGCAGCGATCGATGCGCAGCGGCGCGTAATCATGGAAATTACTCTGTTGGACCTGGCCGCCGGCCACCGTGATCTCGCCGTGCAGCGCCGCCGACAAGCCGAACACGATCGCGCTTTCCATCTGCTGGCGCACCAGGTTGGGATTGACCGCCTGGCCGCAATCGATCACGCACACCACGCGCCGCACCGCGATCTGGTCGGCCACGCCGATCGACAGCTCGACCACGTGCGCCACGATGCTGCCGAAGCTGCGATGCATGGCGATGCCGCGCGCGTGGCGGGCGCCGTCCGGTCCGGGCGGGGTAGGCTGGTCCCAGCCCGACAACTCGGCGGCGCGCCGCAGCACGCGCAGGTGGCGCGCGTCATGGCCCAGCAAGCCGGCGCGCAAGGCGACCGGATCGCGGCCGGCGGCGGCCGCGCATTCGTCGATGAAGCTCTCGGTGAAAAAAGCGTTCTGGCTGTGCGCCACCGAGCGCCAAAACCCCACCGGCACCGGCGAATCGACGGTGCGGTGGCTCACGCGCACGGCCGGAAAAAGGTAGGGCGTGTCGGCCGCGCCCTGCACGGTGCCGTCGAGCATACCGGGGGCGCCCAGGCTGGAACCGGCCGACACGGCGAGCCAGGCGGTCAACCGGCCTTGCGCGTCGAAGCCGGCGCGGTAGCGGGCGGCGTAGGCCGGCCGGTAAAAATCGTGCGCCATGTCTTGCTCGCGCGACCACAGCAACTGGACCGGCCTGCCGCCCGTCTCGCGCGACAGGGCCACCGCCTGCAGCACGCAATCGTTCATATAACGCCGGCCGAAGCCGCCGCCCAGGAAGGGCACATGCACCGTCACTTTTTCCGTGTCGATGCCGAGCGCGCCGGCCACCGCGCGCCGCGTGATGCCGGCCGCCTGAGTGCCGACCCACAGGGTGGCGCCGCCGTTCGTGAACTGGGCGGTGCAATTCATCGGTTCCATGGCGGCGTGGGCCAGGAACGGCACACGGTATTCGGCCTCGATCACGCGCGCGGCCGACGCCAGCGCGGCGGTGGCGTCGCCGCGCCGCTGATGCGGCTTGGCGTCGCCGTCCTCCAAACTGTTCACCAGCGTGTCCATCACGGCGGCGCTGGACAAGCCGGCCGCCGCGCCATGCTCCCATTCCACCGTGACCAGGCGCAGCGCGCGCTGGGCCTGATAGGGCGTGTCGGCGATCACGGCCACGCCGCCCGAGGTCAGCCCCACCGTGCCGAGGCCGCCCGCCATCGGCGCCACCGCCACCACCTTGCGCACGCCGGGCAGTTTGCGCGCGGCGGCGGCGTCGAAACGCAGTACCTTGCCGCCCAGGGTGGGACACATCTGGATGCTGGCGTAGAGCAGACCGTCGGGCAACGCGTCGATGCCGTAAGCGGCCGAGCCATCGAGCTTGGCGGCGTTGTCGAGCCGTCGCACCGGTTTGCCGATCAGGGTGAAATCGGCGGCTTTTTTCAGCGGCGCGCTTGCCGGCAGCGCCAGCCGCGCGGCGCCTGCCGCCAATTCGCCATAACTGGCGCGCCGTCCCGACGCGTGCAGCACATGGCCGTCAATGGTGCGGCACTGGGCCGGTTCGACTTGCCACTGCTTGGCGGCGGCGGCGATCAGCATGGCGCGCGCGGAGGCGCCGGCCTGGCGCAGCGGCAGCCATTGATCCTTGATGCTCGACGAGCCGCCGGTGCCTTGCATGCCCGGCAGCTCGCGTATGATTTTGCCGGCCAGATGGGTCGCAGCGCGTTTGGCCATGCCTTGATCTTCGGGCGCGAAGGGCAGGGCGTCGACGATCATGCTCTGATTGTTATAGATGCCATCGTCGCCGGACTGTTCGAGTCGCACCTGTTCCCAGGCCAAATCCATTTCCTCGGCCAGCAGCATGGCCAAGCCGGTATGGGCGCCCTGGCCCATTTCGGCCTGCGACATCATGACCGTCACGCTGTTGTCGGCCGCCACCTTGACCCAGCCGTTCAACGCCACCTGGCCCGGAACCACCGCCAGCGCAGCGCCGGTCAGCAGTCGTTGACGGGCCGGCGCGGCCGACCAGCCCACCACCAGCGCGCCCGCCGCGCTCAGGGCGCCGAGGATAAAGTGACGTCGTTTCAGGCTCGGCATACGGGTTTCCTTGAGTGAAGGGAGAAGATAAGTATATGGGTGATTACTCAATCATTAACAGGGTCGCTTGACTCCGGCCGAACCGGAAGCCGCCATACGGCGGCGCTATTAATGAGTGATTGCTCAATTCTATCCTATCCCGTGTTTCAGTCAAGCGATTTTGTGACTCAGATGAACACGATCAGGGCGGCCATGCCGATCACGAGCACGCCTTTGGTGACCCGGTAGACGGTCTTGTTCCACTGTTTGAAACGGCGCCGATAGCGGCCCAGCACCCAGGAAATGCGGAACAGTTTGCTGACCGCGCCGGTCTGGTCGCCTTGCTCGTTGGGCGAACTGGCGGCCGTCATCAAGGTGCGGCCCAGCCAGCGGTTGACCGCCTGCGCCCAGCGAAAGCGCATCGGCCGTTCTATATCGCAAAACAAGATAATGCGGTCGCGCTCGCTGCCGTTGACGGCCCAATGCAGATAGGTTTCATCGAAAATCACGCCTTCGCCGTCGCGCCAGCTGTGGCGCTGCCCGTCCACCTCGATGAAGCAGCGGTCGTCGTTGGGCGTGGCCAGGCCCAGGTGGTAACGCAGCGAACCGGCGTAGGGGTCGCGGTGCTGGTTCAACTTTCCGCCTGGGGGCAGTTCGGCGAACATGGCGGCCTTGACGGAAGGAATATTGCGCAGCAAGGCGAAAGTCTGCGGGCACAGCCCTTCGGCCGAGGGATGGCTGGCGTCGTACCACTTCAAATAGAAGCGTTTCCAGCCGTTCTTGAAAAACGAGTTGAACCCGGCGTCATCGTTGTTTTCGGCCGCTTTGATTTTTTGCAGCGCCAGCAAGTTTTCCGCTTCGGCCCGTATCACACGCCAATGTTGCGACAAAGGCGACAGTTCGCTGAAATCGCTCACGGCGAAATAGGGCCGCGATGGCAGGCGCGAAAACGCATGCATGAACAAGTTGATCGGCGCCATGAAGGAGGAATGGTCGAACAGCTGGCGGGCCAAGGGTAGCCGGACTTTGCCGCGCAGGTGAATATGCAGAACGGAGATCAGGTAAAACGAGAGGGAAATCCACTTCATGTTACGTCCAAGGTGAGCGATGTGGTAAAAATGATTTGAATGGCAATATCATCAAAAAAGCAAAGAGATATGATTAAAACATTACCACAAGAGCAATTTTCATGGCGTACGGTACGCTTGATCCAGCGCAAACAGGGGGCGATGTATCCGATGCATGCGAAGGGCTAGGACCGGAACGCATCGGTTAAGATAGCGGCCATCGGCATTGCGCGGCGTTTCCCGCCGGCGCGGCCACTTTGACAGGATCCGCACATGCGACTTTCCCACTCCATTTCGCTGGCCGTGACGCTGCTGGCCGGCGTTCCGGCCTGGTCGGCCGGCATACCGGCGGCGGCGCGCAGCTATGCCCCGGAGGCCTATCTGGCCCAGCGCCCGCATCAAAGCGTGGCCATGTTCGCGGTCGGCGACGGCCCGCAGCGGGCCTACGTGTTCACGCCGGCCCAGCCGGTCCCGAAAGGCGCGCCGCTGGTCTTTTTTCACCACGGCTGGCTGGGCATGAATCCCTTGAATTTCGGCGGCATGATCGACCTGCTGGTGCGGCGCGGCGCGGTGGTGGTGTACCCGGTCTATCAGGATGGCAACAAGACCTCGCCGCAAGCGGTCACCGGCATCGCCGCCGAGGCCGACCTGGAAGCGTTGCGCGCCCTGCGCGAGCGCCATCCGGGGCTGGCCGACGAGGCCAAGACGATCTACATCGGCTACTCCATGGGCGCGGCCATTTCACTGAACCTGGCGCTCGAACCGTCGCGCTACGAGCTGCCGGCGCCGCGCGCGCTGCTGCTGATCGCGCCGGGCGACGCCTATCACGTGGCCCATGGCAGCGACGCCAAGTCGATCTACGGCGAAGTCGAGCGCTTGTCCGCCGCGCTGCCGACGGTGTTGGTAAGCGGCTTGGCCGACGCCACGATCGGCGTGCCGACCGCGCGCCGGCTGGCGGCGCGCCTGTGCCATCTGCAAAAACGCAATCTGATCATGCTGCCCTCCGATTCCGACGGCGGACGCGATATCGCGGCCGGCCACGGCTCGCCCGGCGCACCGGACCAGCGCTACAATTTCGCCGATCCGCGCGCGCCCGTGCCGGCCGCTGCCGCCATCGCCGGACGGGCGGATTTCGAACCATCCGGCTCGCTTAATCTGCTCGATTATTATGGTTACTGGCGCTTGGCCACGCGGCTGGTCGATTATGCCGGCGGCCAGAGTCTGCCGGAGGAGATTTTCGGTGGCGGCGAGGAAAACCGCTTTCTCGGGGCCTGGCCCAGCGGGAAAGAGTACGCCAAGGCGCAGATCGAAAACGTCTGCCCTTAGCGATCGTTTGGAAGGCCTTATTGGCTGACGGGCGCCGTCTTGATCGCGGCGACCGGTCCCGGGGCTGGCCCGCCCGGGGCTATCCCGCCCGGGGCTGGCCCGCCCGGCGCTATTGCGCGCGGCGTCGGATCGACCAGCGCCACCCGGTTGTGGAGCGCGCCGCCATCGACCGCGCCCACCATCCAGGTGCGGATCGGGTCGAGCAGATACAAGGCGCCGTCGTCGGTCAGATGGATGCCGTCATCGGCGCGCACCTTCACCAGCTTGCCCCCTTGCTGGGCGCGGAACTGCTGAAAGCCCTGCTGCCGCGGCCCGGTCATGGCGGCGTGCGGATCGAGCCAGGTGGTGTTCGGGTAGCCCGCCAGGGTGGTTTTCAACAGCGCGTTCAAGTGCCCCATCTTCTTCGAGAACGCGGGCGAGCGCATGTCCGGCATGCCGACCCACAGCACCTGCGGCTTCTCGCGCGTGAGCACGTCCAGATAGGCGGTCAGGCGGGCGCGGAAGAATTCGTCCCATTCGGGCGTGTCGAATTGCAGCACCTTTTTGCCGACCTGGACGCTCTGGGCGTCGTTGGCGCCCATCGAACATATCACCACCGTCGGCCTGGCCTTGCCCAGCATGCGCGGATATTCGGTGATCCAGTCGAACACCTCGGGCCGCGACAAGCCGGTGCCGGAGCGGTAGGCGCCGACCACGTGCACGTTTTTTTGTTCGGCGAACCAGCGTTTCAAGGTGGGCGCCAAGCCCACCGCCATCATCGAATCGCCGGCCAGGGCGACGTCGATGCCGCCGGCCGGCAGCGTGGGCGGCGCCGCCGGTGCCGGCGCGGGCGACGCCTCGGCGCCGGCGCGGGTGCCATCCGTGGCGGCCGGGTGGGGCGCGATGGCCACCGCGGACGGTGTC
>JAYVUV010000293.1:0-25998 GCA_043787615.1 Janthinobacterium sp.
AATAAGCGCAACAATTCCACGCCGGTATATCCGGTGCCGCCGACGATGCCAACTTTGATCATGTTCGTTCCTTGCTGATGAGATGAAATACGGTGAAAGAGTGCGGAAACCGCAAAGTGGCGCTTATTTTAACAGGACGGAGTGGCGCGACGCGGCGCGCGTCCCGGCGCCGGAATGCAAAAAGCCGCCGGACGACAGTCGGCGGCTTTGAACGGCGCGCAAGCGCGCCGCAGCGTGATATTAACGCTTCGAGAATTGTTTTGCGCGACGTGCTTTGCGCAGACCAACTTTTTTACGCTCGACTTCGCGCGCATCGCGGGTGACGAAACCGGCGCGTGCCAGGTCGCCCTTGAGGGCCGCGTCGTAGTCGATCAGGGCGCGGGTGATACCGTGACGCACCGCGCCGGCTTGGCCAGACTCGCCGCCGCCGTGGACGTTGACCTTGATGTCGAAACGCTCGACATTGCCGGTCAATTCCAGCGGTTGACGGATGACCATCAAGCCGGTTTCGCGCGAAAAGTAATCAGCGGCCGGTTTGCCGTTGACGATGATTTGGCCGGTGCCAACTTTGATAAAGACGCGAGCCACTGCACTCTTGCGACGGCCGGTGCCGTAATTGTAGTTACCGATCATGTCAGTTCCTTAGAGAACGAGTGCTTTAGGTTGCTGAGCTGCGTGCGGATGGGAACCTTCCGCGTACACTTTCAGCTTCTTGATCATTGCGTAGCCGAGCGGGCCCTTAGGCAGCATGCCCTTGACCGCTTTCTCGAGCGCGCGACCTGGAAAACGCTGTTGCATTTTCTGGAAATTGGTTTCATAGATACCGCCTGGATAACCAGAGTGACGGTAGTAAATCTTCTCGGTGGCCTTGGTGCCGGTCACGCGCAGTTTGCCTGCGTTGATGACGACGATAAAGTCGCCGGTATCGACGTGAGGAGTAAATTCCGGTTTGTGTTTGCCGCGCAGTCGGAGTGCCACTTCGCTGGCAACACGTCCGAGGACTTTGTCCGTCGCGTCAATCACGAACCAATCGCGCTGGACTTCGTGTCCTTTAGCGGAAAATGTTTTCATGTTGACTTCCTAAAAAATTACACACTCAAATGGTGGTTCCGCCTCACCTAGCTTGCGGACTCTGCCTTATCTACATTTCCTGAGCGAATGGAAAGCCGACAAGTATAAATGCAATCGGGCGCTGCGGTCAAGCGCCATCGGCGCCCCGCTCCGGCCGCGCCACATTGCCTTACAATACGAGCATCGATTTTTCGGAGAACGAGATGGAATGCAAAGTAAGCTGGAACGGACCGTCCGGCATGAGTTTCCTGGCCCAGACCGGCTCCGGCCACCTGGTCAACATGGATGGCGCGCCCGATGGCGGCGGCCACAACCTGGCGGCCCGGCCGATGGAAATGGTATTGCTGGGCACGGGCGGCTGCACCGCCTACGATGTGGTGCTCATCCTCAAGAAGGGCCGGGAGGACGTGCGCGCTTGCGAGGTGACGCTCAAGGCCGAGCGGGCCGAGACCGAACCGAAGGTGTTTATAAGCATCCACTTTCACTTCACCGTGCGCGGCAAGGGCTTGAAGCCGGCCTCGGTGGAGCGCGCGATCAACTTGTCGCACGATAAATACTGCTCCGCTTCCATCATGTTGGCCAAGACCGCCGCCATCACCCACTCCTTCGAGATCATCGAGGAATAAGCCGCGTCGCTCAGATGTGGTAAGCGGTGCCGGTCATCACTTTACCCATCAAGCGCATCAGCGCGCGCACCGGGGCCGGCGGCGCCAGCGCGCCCAGCGCCTGGGCTGCGGCGCCATGGGCCGCCTCGTCGGCCCGCATTTGCTCGACGATAGCGCGCGACTTGGCGTCCTGCGCCGGCAATTTGCTCAGATGGCTGAGCAAATGGGCTTCCACCTGGCGTTCGGTCTCGACCACGAAACCCAGGCTGCGCGCATCGCCCAGCCGTGCCGCCGCGGCGCCGAGCGCATAGGCGCCCGCGTACCAGAGCGGATTGAGCAGGCTGCGCCGGGAACCCAGCTCGGCCAGGCGTTGAGCGGTCCAGGCCAGATGGTCTTCCTCTTCGCGGCCGGCCTCGGCGAATTGCTCGCGCAAGGCGGCGCTGTCGGCGTGACGCGCTTGCGCATTGTAGAGCGCTTGCGCGCACACTTCGCCGACATGGTTGACCCGCATCAAGCCGGCGCTGCGGCGCTGTTCGGACGCGTCCATGTCGGCGTCGGCCGCGTGCGCCCCCGGGTTAGGGCGCGAGGCCGAAGCCACGCCGGCGATCACGCGCAGCGCCTTGTCGACATTGACGATGAAACGATCCAGGGGCAGATGGTGGCGAGGCGCGGTCATGGCAGCCGTTGTTAAGTCGTAAAGCATGATTATAGGACGATCGCCGCGCGTGCGCCGTCCACCAACCCGTTCAGGCGACGGTGTCGCCATCCTTGTGGCGCTCGATCCAATCGACCACCGGGCCGACCGGGTCGATGCCGGACAATTCCTTCGCCACGCCCAGGTTCAGCGAGAGGAGAAACGGGATCGAATCGGCGGGGATGTCGGGGCAATGCAGGGCCAGGGCGGCTTGGAAACGGCGCGCTTCCACCACCCGCAGCACTTTTTCGCCGCTCATGAATTGCAACACGCTAGTGATGCTATGGCCGCCGCCGATGCTGTGGTAGATAAAACGGTTGTAGGCGGCGTCGATGTGCTTGAAGTCCAGAGTCTCCTTGGTCATCAAGCCGGCCAGATAATACAGGCCGAGCGAGACTCGGAAAAAGCCGATCGCCTCGGCGCTGGTCATGCCCGCCCGCGCCACTTCCATCACTTTGGATTGTATCGCACTGTCCATGCCGTCTCCGCGTCGCCCCGGCGGGAGCTAGGCTTATTGTGCCCAATTGCGGAGGTTTGCGCCACACGTGCCCAAAGGAACTATGTTATTAGCAGTCAAACTACCAGCAACCGGCCCCGTCCGCAGTCTGCTCACCAAGATGATTCACCGTAAACGCCCCGCAGTCATCATCGGCTTGTGCTCCAATCGGCGTGGCTTTCGCTGAAAAACCCACGGCACCAGGCTGAGTGACGGTTAATTGGTAAAAAACTTTCCCGCTGGAATCGACATTAATCGCGTTATTTACCGCATACCCCAACTGCGTACCCAGTATAGTATAAGCATTATTTATCGCAAAAAATTTTTCCTCGCGCGCCGTCAAATCCAATAGAGCGTTCTTGGCGTCGACCCGGCGACCTTTCTTAATCGATTTTTGATAACTGGGTAAGGCGATCGCCGCCAATATACCGATAATCGCCAAAACTATCATCAGTTCGATCAAGGAAAACCCGCGTCTGCCGGGACCATGCGAATGCGTAAAAGAACTGAACATATAAGCCTTTAATTAACGCAATTTTTTCCAAGTTACACGCCGTCCGACGCCGCCACCGACCTTGTTTAGCTCGACAGCAATCGGTTTGCCAATGGTAGTTTGGCCGACCGACACGTTCTTTTCGGTTCCGTCACTCAAACGCACCACAACAATGTTAGGCGCACCTACCGCACTCAAACCCAAACCAGTGACAGGCGCGCTCGAATTAATTCCCGAATTTTTCGCCGCGTCGTCAAACGAAGAAGTGTCCGGCGCCCCGCCTGTGGCCAACGAAATTGCCATGCTAAAACCACTCGCTGGCTGAGCATCGCAGCTCAAAGTATTATCGACCGGAACGGTAGTATTAACGAACAAGGCGCCCAACGCTACGACTGGGCTATAAATAACTTGCTCATTAGTTACAGGTAACACGACTTTCCAGCCATATTGCGTCCCCGCCGACCCGCATACCGTGCTGCCAACCCAGCACACCGGATTCTGTGTCGAGGTACGGTAACCCGCAATTTGAGGATTGTTAAAAACATTGGTTGTAATTGTTTGGGTTTGCAGAGTCGGCTTAACCGGCTGCGCGATAGTAAGCACCGCCACTTTTGCGCTGCTCTTCGCATTCCAACCGGACAATTGAGAATCCCACAGGCCATAAATCGCTTGCGATCCCGTTGCGAAACTTGCTTTTTTTAAGTAAGACTGCGGTACCTGACGTCCGGTCGCAAAATTAATCATAACGCGCGGCGCACCACCGGTCTGTGGAATGCCATTCACCGTGACTTTAGTCGAAATCGGCTCATTGGCCGGCGTATTGAAAATCTTCGTTCCCGACCATGCCGACGGGGTTGCGCTTGTCAAATCAAAACGGTATAAGCCACCCTGACTATCGCCGGCATAAACGAAATCGGTAACACTGTCGCGGTCCAGATCCGCCGAGGTCACTTGATCGATACCATTTTTCGCCGTCAAAACACCCTTCCCGTCGACCGCTGCGTCACCTGCCTTCAAAAAACGCCAAGTGACCGCACCAGTGGTGCTGGCCTTGTCGATCGACATAATAAAAATACCTGACACCCCGCTTTTACTGTTACGCCCATTGCCAAAAATCGCAGCCCAATTCCCATCATGCAATTTCCGAATAATGGGGCTACCAAAAATACCGCCCATGTTTTCGCCGCAGGTCGCACTGCTCGGTTCGTTAGCGCACTTGATCTCATTACCCCACTCACCGACAACCACGCTTGCATTGGTCTTACTAAATAGGCTTGGATCGGTGACATCAAGCGCGAAAACCGCGCCGGCAGAAACCGTCAGACCATCATTGATTTCTCCGGTTAAATTGCCACCCCCACCCAGCCCACTCACCAGCCAAGTATGCCACGCACCACCGTAATATACATCGCCGGTCTCGGGAGGTGCATCGATATAGGCATTGTGCGCATAATTGGTCGATGAAAAATCAAGTTTGGCATTGGTCTTGTTATGGATCGTAGTAACCACGGCACTAGGAATAAATGCCAACACCTCGGTGCCATTATTGAGTGAAGTGTTCAAGGTGCCATTGGTATTAAATGAACCGGCTTGAAAACCATGCAAAAAACCATCATTGGAGCCAGTATAGACCACATGCGTACGTGTTGCCTTACCCGCCGCGAACGTAGCGTATGTGTCGCCGAATTCGGTTTTATCATGCGCTGGAAAAAGCAAATCGCCTGTGGCCTTGGCATAAGGTTGGACGGGTATATTAACCAAGCTCGGGCTCGATCCTTTAATATCGCCAAGAATACCGTCACGTATCCGAAAACCATAGTTCAGGCCACTTCCGGCACCGAAATCATTCGAGCGATCACCGCGAATATAAGCTACTCGCGCCCTACCCTCGGCCTGACTATCCGCAATGGCGGTTTTTTGAGCGGCACTCAAATTATCGTATTCAAATACAATGCCGGCCGTACCGTTCCAGCTCAATACCGCACGATTTGCAGGCACCTGCGCTACAGTCGCCGTGGTGGCGCCCGTAGCCTGGCAAACGCCACCGGTTAGTACGCAATGCGCATCCCAGTTTGCGGTTGGTGAAATACCGAAGAGTTTTGTCGCGGGTGTGTAGACGATATTGGCAGCAGTCAACTGTCCCCATGAATTCAACGCATGATAATAAGAGAGAAATACCTGAGTATCCGACTGAGCTTGACCACCCTGCTGCGCGCTGCTGGCTGCGCCGGTACCGGCCTCGGTAATCGGCTCAGCCTTAAAGCATGTAATTTCATGAACGTTGGTGCCTCCGCCCGTACCGGAGGAAAATCCAAACCGGAAATTTGCCGGAAGCGGGCCATTATCGATCGGCAAATCTTTAACGATTGAACTCGCCGCGCCACCATTTACGCTATATGACAGATTCAATATCCGCGCTTGCGAGATAGATAATGAATAGGTAAAGACATCGGCGTCCGAGCGTTTTGGAACAGCGACCCCTGGCATCTGCTGACTATACAATTTCGTAGTAGCCGGCATCGTTTGGCCGTTGATATAAGCGTAATCGTATATGACTAGAGCGCTTTTGTCTAAAGGTTTGAGTTTATTCTTCGTATCAGCTGGATCAGTTTCAGGATTGTCACTGAAGTTAATTAGTTTGCCGGCAGCACATGTTTTATGAACCATGTCGCCATGATCCTTGCCGTTCGGATAAAGTGCAGGGTAATTGGCACGCAACCAGTTCCAGTTAATATTTCCCGCGCCCCGCACCACGACACTGCCTGGATGGGCTCCCTCAGTAAATATATTTTTTGTTGGGTCGGCAGGTGCTGTGGGACTTGGTACAGTAATAGGCGTTGCCGTGGTATCGAATCTATTGGAAAAATTGCCATACTCATCAATTGCCACGCCAAGATAACCCCCAGCAACACCGTTAGCCTGAGCATTTACGTTTGAACAGCTATACCCCAAACTTCCGCCTGAGCCGCCAAGTGTCGCTCCGGCATCGAAATCAGAAAGAAAAAAAGCAATGCCGTCAGCTCCGGTTTTTGCCGATTTCGCACCTGGCTCAACAACAGCACTACCGGCTCCATTACCACCGTACGTCACGGTAGAAAATGTAATCTGAACGCCTTTATTCGTGGCAAACGGTTGCGATGAGATAACCGATCCGGTATTGAAAGTCCCATCGGGGCCGCCGTTGGTTAAACGCAGGGCGCCTTTTTGATTCACATCCGGCAAAACGCCCTCTTGCCCGCCAACCTGTGTCTGCTTTGCATAGAATGCCAAAGTATCACAGCCAGGAATATAACTGGCAGGATCGATATTCGCATGTGTAAGACACGCGCCGCCTGTCGCAACCCACGGGTAAATCGATTTTGTGCCGTTGAGATTATCTTCGACGCGCACCTGAGCATATGCAGAAAGTGGTAACAGAGTCGCCATTCCCAACCCATAGACCATGCTGATAGATATTATTTTTTTCATCGCTATTCTCTCGAATTCTATTAATAAGGAATGTAGGGAAGGCTCACCGCGTAAACACTTTGCACCACCGACGTGGTATCGGCCACACCGCCGGACGCGGAAGCGGTGACAGAATACAACTCATGTTGGCCACCGGGCGACAAACCGAGATACGCAACATACATTCCAGGGACTTTGGCATAATTAATGTCGTCCACATTGTTTCCATCTTTGGTGACGCCACCACCGCCAGCAACGACCATGGCAGGCAACTTATATTCAAGATAATTCGTCCACTTAGATGGATCTTCGGGAGTGGCCAGCACGTTAGAGCAAACGCGCATATTGGTGTCGCTGGTCACTGTGACGTTGCCGGCGCACACCACGCCATGACTGGATTGTTTCGGCAACCAACTTTCCGCGTACTGCAAACTGCTTTCAGCGACTTGGTATGCGCGTTCCTTATCCCTGGTGTTACCCGCGATTTTTTGTTGCAAGCCAAAACCACGATACATGCTCAGCGCCAGCAGAGTAAGCATTATCAAGATCAGCAAAGTTGTGATCAAAGCGATACCGGATTGGGCGCCGGCTTTTCGCCGACCGGCAATCCGCTTTGGCCGGGATAACGAAGGAATGTGAGAAAATAAATGCCTCATAATGGTCTATTCATCAGAGTAACGGTGTAAAGCAACGGCGCGGGCACCAGCGCGGTCACACCCGGCTTGCTATTGGTCGGATCGACAAAAATAACCTTGAGACGCACGGTACGTACTCGCAACCAGTCGGCAACACCGGTCGAAGCCACATAGGTATCGACGCTACCATCATCGTTCGTGTCGATGCCATATGTGACAGTAAACGATTGAACATTATCGGCCAACACCGTGGGGGTGCCGAAGGCGGCGCCGTTGACACTCACCGCGCAAGTCAGCTGATTATTAATGACGGCGAAACTATTGATCCAGAAAACCGCCGGCGTACCGCCTGTTTCACCCAAACAATTCGTTACACTATTGTTGCCACCCGACTGATAGCGCACGTTGACCGTATCGCCCACCCCTCCCGCGCCGCTGGTGCCAATAATGAAATGATCGGCGACAAACTGACTACCATCCGGATTGGCGACCGGCGCGACAAGATACAAATCCGCGCGAGAAGTCAACACCGGATCGACATAATACCCGGCGACACGAATGGTATTATCAAAAACATTGAGCAGAAACCGCTGGTTTTCCTGCAGTTTTGTCAATTGATCGCTGGTAGTGAAGGTGCGCTTCATACTCACCACCACGCCAAAAATACCGGCCATTAAAAATAGACCCATCGCGATAGCGATCATCAGCTCAACAATGGTAAAACCGCAGCGTCTACCGAAGGTGGGAACGCTGCTATGCTGGCAACGATAGTGTGGGGGACGGGGCATCATGGTCTCACGTAAATACTAAAATGCTGGGTCGTCACTTGGGTGGCGGCACCGGTCGCCGTCGATTTATTGATGGCTACCTGTTTTTCGATCCATCCCATATAAATGGCACAATTGACCGGCAGGGCCGCAGGACACACCACGTTGACCGTGTATTGAGGAAATTGCAGAGCCATATTAGCAGCCCAATCCTGCACATCCACGGCCGCCATTTGAGCCGGCGTGCAGGCCGTTGTCGCGCAACGCCCGGCCACTGTCGCATTTAAGCCGTTAGCGCCGTCGGTAATGGCGCCGTTGTCGATACTAAAATTTTGAACCGTGCCGCTCCCCCAGAATACAGGGTTGGCTTGCATCATTCCAGCCAGACTACCGGCCTGCATCGCGATCAAAGCGCGGCTACCCGACTCTTTGGTGCTGGAAATGGCAAGCGCTTGCATTTTTGCCAGGCCAAGCAGGGCAACGGTCGAAATCAGAACGGCGATCAACACCTCGATCAAGGTAAACCCGGCCTTACGCCGGACGCGCTGGCGATTTAAGCTCATGAACATGCCCCGGTTCCTTTGGCGACGATCTGCTGACGCCCCTGTTTACTCAATTCCATACATTGAAGGGCAAATGGATTGGCGGGCGTGGTCGTCAACACGAATGTCACCACCCCCGCGCCGCTGAGCGACGGGGCGAAGCCGTCACGGGTGAAGGTCACATCGGTGGTTGTGGGGCTAGCGATCATGGTATCGGTACTTGCCCATCTTTTCTGCACCTTAAGTATTTTTTTCACGCCGGTACCCGTGTCGGGCACCGAATAAACTATCCAACCCAGGTGCCAAGTGTTGCTAGAAGAACAATCCGTACTGGTGGTGTTAGCCGCGCAAATCACCACGTCGGCACCGGCCTTGATCGCCTCGGACCGCGCGTAGAGTAAATCTCCTCCGAATGCATTGATCTCTCCCAGAGCACGAAAGCGCTGTGTGACGCTGACGAAAGACGGCGCCGCGAGTGAGGTTAAAATCCCGACGATCACGATCACGATCATCAGTTCGATCAGTGTCAGGCCAGATTGTGTTTTTGGGAAATAGTTATCCATCGGAAAGATGGTAGCACAATGCGCACAAAAGGCAAACTTCTGTGTGGAGAAAAGCAAATCGTTACATCTGGATGAATTCGCATCAAGCGGACGCGGCTTAAGCCTTGATTCTTAACGATTTATACAAGGAAGTTGTCAGATCAATAGCGTACAAAAAATCCCATTGTTCAGTTTTTAAGCCAACTTTTGTTGCTGCTGAAATATAAATTTTGATTTTCAGTAAACGCCAGCGACGAATGGCGAAACAACGCCACCGGCGGCCCTGTTCGCGGCCTCGATTGAGCGCCTTGGCGTACGCGGATCCATGCGCCGCAAGGATCCGGCCGCCGCCTAGGCAAGCTTGTTACTTCTTCGCTACTGTTTTTTTGGCCGGCGCCTTCTTGACCGCAGCCTTGGCCACCGCCTTCTTCGGCGCCGCCTTCACCACTTCGGCCGCCTGCTCGTCGGCGCCCTCGGCCACTTCGACCGGAGCGGCGCCGGCCTTACCCTTGGCGGGCGCCTTGGCCTTGCGCTCCTCGAACTCGAAGCTGATCTTGCCGTCCTTGCCCTTGACCAAAAAGGCCTTGAACGGGCGACGCGTGCGCTGCGAAACAAATCCAGGCAACAGATCGGTCTTGCCCACGTTGAGCAGCTTGGCCATTTGCTCGGGCAACACTTCCTGCTGCAAGATGATGCGCCCGCTGCGGAAGTCGCACGTTTTCGGCTTGGCCACGCTGTGTTCGCACACATACGCCAAACCCATCTCGTAGACGCCACCGGCGCACTTCGGGCAGGGGCCCAGCGCCGTCTGGCCGGTAAAATCGACCCCCTCGCCATCCTCGCCCTCGCCGTCGTTCTGGCCGAAGTCGAATTCCAGCTTGAAGTTGCTGATGTCTTCATCGCGCACGATGCGCAAGATGGCCGCGAACGGCCGCCCCATCTTGGAGCGGAAACCCTGCAACGGGCCGATGGTGCGTTTTTCCAGCAATTCCTCGACTTCGGCGATCTCGAACTGGCGGCTGCCCGGCGTCTTGCTCATCGAAAATTCGCACTTGGTGCAAGCGAAGCGGCGGTAGTTTTCTTTCACCACGCTCTGGCAGTTCGGACAAGGCGCCGCCAGGGTCGCGTACTCGCCCGGAATGGTGTCGTTATCGTATTCCTTGGCGCGCTTGACGATGACCTGGGTCATCTGGGCGATTTCACGCATAAATTCATCGCGCGAAATTTTGCCCTTTTCCATTTGCGACAGCTTGTATTCCCACTCGCCGGTCAACTCGGGCGCAGTCAATTCGTTCACGCCCAGGCCGCGCAGCAAGGTCATCAGCTGCGACGCCTTGGCCGTCGGGATCAGCTCGCGCCCTTCCCTGATCAAGTAGCGCTCCGTCAACAAGCCCTCGATGGTGGCCGCGCGCGTGGCCGGCGTGCCGAGGCCCTTGCCGGCCATGGCGTCGCGCAACTCGTCGTCATCGATCAGCTTGCCGGCGCCTTCCATGGCCGACAACAACGTCGCCTCGGAATAGCGCGCCGGCGGCTTGGTCACCAGGGCGTTGGCGTTGATGGTTTCGGTCAACACTTTCTCGCCCTTGGCGACCGGCACCAGATTGCCGGCGCTTTCCTTGTCGTCCTCGGCCGCCGCTTCCCTGCCGTAAATGGCCAGCCAACCGGGGTTGGTCATGACTTTGCCCTCGGTTTTGAATTGGTGACCGGACACTTCGGTGAAGCGAGTGGTGACCTGGAATTCGGCCGCCGGGAAAAACACCGCCATGAAGCGGCGCGTCACCAAGTCATACAATTTCTGTTCCGGCTCGGACAAGTTCTTCGGCGCGATGGTGGTCGGAATGATCGCGAAGTGATCCGAGATCTTGGTGTTGTCGAAGATGCGCTTGTTCGGCTTGACCCAGCCCTTGTCCAGGATTTGCTTGGCGAACTGGTGGTAATTATTGCTTTCCATAACCGTTTCCAGCGCCTGCTTGACGGTCGGGATATAGTCTTCCGGCAGATGGCGCGAATCGGTACGGGGATAGGTCAGCACCTTATGCTTTTCATACAAGGCTTGCGCCAGTCCCAAAGTGTTCTTGGCCGAAAAGCCGAAGCGCGAGTTCGCTTCGCGCTGCAAGCTGGTCAGGTCGAACAGGCCGGGCGCCATCGAGGTGGTCGGCTTCGATTCCTCGGTGACATTGCCTTGCCGGCCGCGACAAGCCAGGGCGATCGAATCGGCCGCCGCCTTGCTCCACAGGCGCTCGGCGCGCCGTTCCGGATCGGTGTCGTCCTTTTTGAAGGCGGTGTCCAGCCAGCGCCCTTCGTAGACGCCGGCCGCGCAGACGAACTCGGCCCGCACCTCCCAATAGTCGCGCGCGACGAATTTCTTGATCTTGTCTTCCCGCTCGACCACGATCGACAGGGTCGGGGTTTGCACCCGGCCCACGGTGGTCAGGTAAAAGCCGCCCTCCTTCGAGTTGAAGGCCGTCATGGCACGCGTGCCATTGATGCCGATCAACCAATCGGCTTCGGAGCGGCAGCGCGCCGCGTCCGCCAGCGGCAACATTTCCTCGTCGCTGCGCAGATGGGAAAAGCCGTCGCGTATCGCGCCCGGCGTCATCGACTGCAACCACAGGCGCTGGATCGGTTGCTTGGCCTTGGCGTTTTGCGCGATCAGGCGGAAAATCAGCTCGCCCTCGCGCCCGGCGTCGCATGCATTGATCAGGGCGGTCACGTCCTTGCGTTTGATGAGCTTATTCAATACCTTGAGCCGCGCCTCGGTCTTGGCGATCGGATTGAGCGCGAAGTACGGTGGAATCATGGGCAAATGCGCGAAACTCCATTTGCCGCGCTTGACGTCGTGCTCTTCCGGCACGGCGATCTCCAACAGATGGCCGACGGCCGACGACAAAACATAGTGCTCGGATTCAAAGTACTCATCGTGCTTGGTGAAGCCGCCAAGCGTCTTCGCGATATCGTTCGCGACAGAAGGCTTCTCGGCGATGATGAGGGTTTTGGTCATATTTTTTAGTCTCGAAAGGTGCTCTAGGGTGATTTCTGCATGCGCATCATACAGTGCATCGCCATGCGGTGACGATTTTGCCATTTCGGCAAGGCGCAAGATCGCTGCGTGGAGCTTACATTGTTGTCAAGCGACTAATGATAAGCGCGTTGTGATTCAATCTGCAAGTACAGCCTGCGACGGGGATGGGATTATGAAACGCCGAACGCGACGCGGACGCCCGAGGCGCCATGCGGTTCAATGCAATAGGCGGGGGACGTGCTCGTCATCGTCACCGAACAGATCGTCGAACATCAGGGCGTCCGGCTCTTTGCCTTGGCTCCACAACAACATCAAGACGATCACTTTCAATTTGCCCAGGGCAACGGGCGTATCGTCCAGCGCCAAGGCGCGCTCGATCACGATTTCGCGTTGCAAGGGGCTGAGCACGCCGGCGCTTTCCAGGAACTGGATGAAGCCGATCGCCGCCGTGCCGAGCACGTCACTTTCCTGGCGCACGTAAAAACGCGTGCCGGTCGACGCCGCCGTCATCGATTGCTCGACACCGGCCATGGCGGTCAAGTCCGTGAGCCACACCAGCGCTTCGGAAATTTCCACATCGTCAAAGCCGACCGCCGACAGTTTCCGCGCCAATGCGGCCGGCTCAGGGCAGGCATCGGGCCGATAATAAGTCTCGTAGAGATAAACCAGGATGTCGAACATGGCTCTACTCTATCAGCTAAGGCCGATCCGGCACAAGTGGCGCGCAAATAAGAGCCCGGGCGGTTCCGTTACGGTTCCGTTACGGTCCCGTTACGGTTCCGTTACGGCTCCGCTACGGCGCGCAACGCTGGAACAAGCCGCCCGGCAAGCGTTCCACCAGCCCGGCCAGCTCCAGCGCCAGCAACTGCGCCATCAACTCGGCCGCGCTCAAGTTGGCGCGCTCGGCCAGCAAATCGGCCCCGACCGGATCGTAGGCCAGCGCCGCCAGCAGCGCGGCATGTTCGCCCGGCACGGAGGCTGCGGGCGGCCGCGCGTCGCCTTCCGGCGCGGCAACGCCGGCGCCGGCGTTCATCCGCCAAGCCGGCAACTCTTGCAGCACGTCGTCGGCCGACTCGACCAGCTTGGCGCCTTGTTTAATGAGGATGTGGCAACCCTTGGCCAGCGCGGAATGAATCGAGCCGGGCACGGCGAACACCTCGCGCCCCTGATCGCCGGCCAAACGGGCCGTGATCAGGGAGCCTGAGCGCGCGGCCGCCTCGATCACCAGCACGCCCAGCGCCAGCCCGCTGATCAGGCGGTTACGACGCGGAAAATTAGCGGGCAGGGCTGGCGTACCCAACGCATACTCGCTCACCAGGCAACCTTGCTCGGCGATCCGATGCGCCAAGTCGCGGTTGCGGCGCGGATAAACGATATCGGTCCCGGTGCCGATCACGGCGATGGTGGAACCCGGGCCGCCCAAGCCACCCTGATGGGCCGCCGTGTCGATCCCCGCCGCCAAGCCGGAAATGATGCACAAGCCGGCCAGACTCAAGTCGCGTGAAAAATGTTCCGCGTTGGCCAAGCCCTGGACGCTGGCATTGCGGCTGCCCACCACCGCCAGCGCCGCCGCGCCCAGCAAACCGGGCCGGCCCTTTATGTACAGCAACAGGGGCGGGTCGGCGATGTTGAGCAGGCCCGGCGGATAGGCGGTATCGGCCAAAGTCAGCACGGCGTTGCCCGGCCGCGCCAGCCAAGTCAGCGTGAGATCGATTTGTCGGGAAAGTTCGGCCTCGGGCGGCTGACTCAGGCATTGCGCCAGCGCCGCCCCGGCCACCGCGCGCAAGGCGGCGGGACCGGCGGAGAAAATATGTTCGGGCAAGCCGAAGCGGGATAACAAGGCGCGCCCGGTGACCGGCCCGACACCGGGGGTCAGTTGCAGGCGTAGCCAGTGGACCAGATCGTCCTGGCCCCCGTTTGGCGAAGGTTCCGTGGCGTGCACGGCGGGATGGCTCCTAGTCGATTACCGCACCGGGCCATCCCGCCGTGTACTTCGACTACTCGGGCGAGACCGCCATGTCGCCCACTTGCACGGGCTCCGTCACTTGCATGATCAAACCGTAAGACACATGTTTAAAGACACGGAACACGAACACGCTGCCGATTTCTTCGTCCGGCAACTTGATGGTCGATTTTTTCATATGCATCAAACCGGTGCCGGGGACGGTCTTGTCCACCACCGTCTGACCCAAATGGTACAACTGGAGCACGGAACCGATATCGAGTCCGTCAAGCGAACCGCGATTAATGCTCACGATTTGATTCTGGCCGGCGTAGGTGACGCCGCCATACACCGACATCACGCGCGCGTCGACTTGCACCTCGGGCGGATGCGGCACATAGTTTTGCATCGGGGTCGGCGGCGACGGGATCAGGTAATCGCCCACGCCGATTTCTTCCTTGGCGCTGGCGATGGTGAAGGTGTGCACATCGTTGCCCGGCTTGGCCTCGGCCTTGAGTTTGACGGTGCCGAGATAAAACGCTTCATAGCCGATCACGGCCTGGGTCACGGGGTCCTTCAGCTCCTTGCCCGGACGATACACCTGGAACGAGGTGCCGCCCTTCAAGTCGCCGCGCACATAAGCTTTGTCGTCCTTGCCCACCATCACATGGGTTTCCTGGGCCGCGACGATGCGCGGGCCTTTGTTGAGCTCGTCGACCTCGATCACCAGCGGCTGCGACAGGAAAGGCTCGATGGCGCCCGAGGCGATCGCCGGCACGGCGTCCTTGCCCAAGCCTTCGGTGCGCAATTGCGGCGACAGGCGGGTCACGCCCGAGGCGCTGCCATCGCCGACCTTGCTGCCCAGGCGCAAGCGTCCGGCCACCCGGTCGAAATACACGATTTGGCCCGGAAAGATCCAGTGCGGATTGCGGATTTCCTCGCGGTTCATGCCCCACACCTGGCCCCAGCACCATGGATGCTCGAGGAATTGGCCGGAAATACCCCACAAGGTATCGCCCTTGACCACCAGATGCTGGTCCGGCGCGTTGGCCAGGAACGCGCAATTGCCGGCCTGCGCACTCGCGGCAATGCCGCCCGAAAAAAGCGCGGCAATCACAAAGCGTACGCCGACTGTGCTAAAATTTTTCATTAATATGTCCGTTAAGTGCGGCATTGACGGAGGGCCAAAGCGGCTCCGAGTTCGCTAATTTTTGTCACCTGGCTAACCTCAGCGCAAGAGACAGCAGAGTTAAACGCTGCCCTATCGACGATAAGACTTGCCGAACTGAATCAAATTCTGCACATAAAAGCTTGAACTAGCAAGAAAAAACGCGTGCGGAGCGGATCGGCCGTTGTTGTGTTTTGGTTAGTTGATAAGCTTTTTATAATATTTACCGCCTTATTCGGCCGTTATGCGGCCGGGCCGCTCCGCCCGCTGTCCGTATCGCGTGTCGCGCGTCGCCATGTTTGCCCATGCTCTATTGTGTAGTCATTAACTAGTTGATCCGTATGCCACTCTTAGAAATCCTGCGTTACCCCGATCCGCGCCTGCACAAGGTGGCCAAGCCCATCACCGTGTTCGATCAGCGCCTGGCCAATCTGGCCGCCAACATGGCCCAAACCATGTACGACGCGCCCGGGGTCGGCCTGGCCGCGTCCCAGGTCGATGTGCACGAACAATTGATCGTGATCGACATCAGCGAAACCAAGGATGCGCTGCGCGTGTTCATCAACCCCGAAATCGTCTGGGCCAGCGAGGAACGCCAACTGTACGAGGAAGGTTGCCTGTCCGTGCCGGGCATTTACGACGGCGTCGAGCGCGCTTCGAAGGTGCGGGTCAAGGCCCTCAATCTGGAAGGCACGCCCTTCGAACTGGAAGCCGACGGCTTGCTGGCCGTGTGCATCCAGCACGAGATGGACCATTTGCTGGGCAAGGTCTTCGTCGAGTATCTCTCGCCGCTCAAGCGCAACCGCATCAAGAGCAAAATGGTCAAGGAAATCCGGGGGCTGGAACGCGAAGCGACCTTGCGCGAGCAAGGGCGCCGCTATTAAGATCGCGGCCGACGATAGGGTCGGCCGATTGTTGTTGGTTTGCCGCACCGGCTCGCCGATGCCCGTCTGAGCGCGCTGTCCGCTCGGCCTGACATCGGCAAGTCGCCATGGCGTACTTGCGCGCCGCGCCCGCCTTTACCCACCGCCGCCCACCCGCCAAGGAACACCATGAAAGTCATTTTCGCAGGCACCCCCGAATTTGCCGCGGTCGCGCTCCAAGCCCTGCATGAAGCCGGTTTTGCCATCCCCCTGGTGTTGACCCAGCCCGACCGGCCGGCCGGACGCGGCATGCAGATGCACGCCTCGGCCGTCAAACACTACGCGTTGGCGCACGGCATCGAGGTGCTGCAACCGCTGTCGCTGCGCCGGGATAGCAAGGACCCGCAGCGCGCCGCCGAAGCCGCCGCCGCCCACCAGCGCCTGCTGAACACCGATTACGACGTGATGGTGGTGGCCGCCTACGGCTTGATCCTGCCCCTGTCCACCCTGGCGATCCGGCCCTGCATCAACATCCACGGCTCGCTGCTGCCGCGCTGGCGCGGCGCCGCGCCCATTCACCGCGCCATCGAGGCGGGCGACGAGGAAACCGGGGTCACCATCATGCAAATGGAAGAGGGACTCGACACCGGCCCGATGCTGGCCATCGAACGGGTCGCCATCGACGCCGCCGACAACACCGCCAGCCTGCACGACAAGCTGGCCGCGCTGGGCGCGCGCATGCTGGTTGAAACCTTGCGCAAGATGGCGCGCGGCCCGCTCGAAGCGGTGCCGCAGCCGGAGGCCGGGGTCACTTACGCCGCCAAGATCGGCAAGGAAGAGGCGGCGCTCGACTTCGGCCTGTCCGCGCTGGAGCTGGGCTTGAAGATCCGCGCCTTCAATCCCTTCCCGGGCGCGCACGCCCAGCTGGACGGGGCCAGCATCAAGTTGTGGGCGGCGGAGGTGCTCGACGACGACAGCAGCGCCGCCCCCGGCCAGGTGCTGGCCGCCGATGCCGCGCACGGCATCGTGGTGGCCTGCGGCAGCGGCGCGCTGCGCCTGACCGAGTTGCAAAAGCCGGGCGGCAAGCGCTTGCCGGCGGCCGAATTCATCAAGGGTTTCGCGCTCGACGGCGCGCGCCTGAGCTGAGCGCCGGTCCGACGGTCGCGACGGCATGGACCAATTGGCGGCATTGCGGGCCTTGCGCCGGGTGGTCGAGCTGGGCAGCTTCACGGCAGCCGGCGCGGCCGCCGGCGTGTCGCACAGCGTGGTGTCGCGCCAGATCGTCCAGCTCGAACGACAACTGGGCGCCCAACTGCTCAACCGCACCACGCGGCGCTTCGCGCTGACCGCCGCCGGCCAGGAATACTACGAGGCCGGCCGCGCCATCCTGGACGCGCTGGAACAGGCCGACCGCGCCGTGCTGCGCCACCAGGCGCGCCCCTCGGGCAGCCTGCGCATCAACGCGCCGATGGCCTTCGGCACCATGGAGCTGGCGCCGTGGCTACCGCAATTTCTGGCCACCTATCCCGACTTGCGGGTCGACCTGGTCTGCAACGACCGCATCGTCGATCTGATCGAGGACGGCTTCGACGTCGCCCTGCGCCTGACCCGCGCCCTGCCCGATTCGACCCTGGTGGCGCGCCGCCTGGCCAGCAGCGCCGTCATGCTGGTGGCCGCGCCCGCTTATCTGGCGCGCCACGGCGCGCCGCGCGTACCGGCCGACCTGGCGCGCCACAACTGCCTCAGCTATTCGCTGGCGGCCCGGCCGCAGGAGTGGGTGTTGCGCGGCGCCGACAGCGTGACGCACACCGTCGCCGTGACCGGCACGCTGCAGGCCAACACCGGCATCGCCCTGACCGCGGCGGCGCTGGGCGGCCTGGGCATCGCCACCACCGCCTCCTTCATCGTGCACGAGGCGCTGCGGGCCGGCACCCTGCGCCAGGTGCTGGCCGATTACACCATCGCGCCGCGCGAACTGTATGCGCTGTATCCGCACAACCGCCATCTGTCGCCCAAGGTGCGCGCCTTCGTCGACTTCGCCGTGGCGTGGTATGCCACCCGACGCTGGGACTGAGCGCGAGCGGACGCGTTCCGGCGTCAATCAGGCCAACGGCGCGTCGCGCGCCGCCAGCAGCTTGACCACGCCGCGATACTGCTGCGTCTCCCCGCCATAGCCCCACGCGGCCGCGCGCGCGTCATGCACATGCACGTAACTCACCTCGTGCACTTGGCCCAGCAATTGCACCATCGCCGCGTACACGGCCGCGATATAGTCGCGCTTTTCATGCGCGGTGTTGGTCTCGTCGGTGACCAGGATATCGAGGAAAAAGCTATCGCGCCCGTGCCCGGCCAGATCGGCGCCGCCGACGAACCAGTGCTCCGGCGCGATATGGCGGATCGCCACGGCGGTCAACTCCGGCGCCTTATGCAGGATCTCGGCGGTGAGCCGGGTCAGGGTGGCGGCGATGGCGGCCGAACGGGCCGGGTCGGGCCGGCTGGTCAATGCCAGATTCACGATAGGCATGTCGAGCTCCCCACCGGCAGATCGAGGATGGCGCCGGTGCTGAGCACCTCGGCGAAATTGTCGGCCAACGCCGTCAGCGTGGCGCGATGCAGTTCGCGGTGACCGAGTTCGCCGCCATCCCAGCCCGGCAAATCGCGGGTGGCGCAGGCGTCCGCCGCCAACAGCACCGCGTAACTGGCGGCGCCGAATTGACGCGCGTCGCGCGCCGCCGTGGACACGCACATGTGCGTCATCAAGCCGGCGATGATCAGGGTGCGCACGCCGCTCCGCTGCAAGCGGGCGTGCAGATCGGTGCCGGCGAAACTGCTGATCATGCTCTTGCTCAGCACCGTGTGGTGGGGCGCGGGCCGCACGGATGGGTGGAACGCGACCCCCTCGCCGC
This sequence comes from Janthinobacterium sp., assembly GCA_043787615.1. Taxonomy (GTDB): domain Bacteria; phylum Pseudomonadota; class Gammaproteobacteria; order Burkholderiales; family Burkholderiaceae_D; genus Janthinobacterium. The sequence goes on from JAYVUV010000293.1 coordinate 19,194, forward strand.
CCTCGGCGAACAGCGGATCGCCGGCGGCACCCACGTGCCGCACATGAAACACCGGCATGCCGACCCGGTCGGCCAGCGCCAGCAGGCGCGCCGCTTGCGCCACGGCGGCCGCGCCGTCCGGAATCGGCAAGGCGCCGCCGAAGTATTCGTTTTGAAAGTCGATCAGCAGCAAGGCGCTGCTGGAAGGGTCGATCGCGCCGGCGGCGCGGGCGCCGACGAGACTGCGCAAGGTAGGGTTCATGGTCGCACTCCTGTGAATGAAGTGTCCATGGTAAAGCGGCGCACCGCTCCCCGTAAGCCGGAAAGCGGCACAGGATTTGTGCGCCCAGCGCACAAATCCCCGGATCAGCGTGGCACTTGCACCAAACGCGCCTGGTAATGGTTCGACAAGCTGACCTCGAAATGGCCGCCAACCGGCAAGCTCGGCAACACAAGGCTGGCGCCGCCACCGCGCAAACCCGAACCGAGCACCGTGCGGGTGCCGTCGTCGGCCACGTGCAACACGGCGGCGAACGGTTCGGCGGCGGCGTTCCAGCTCAACACCAGGCGGCCGCCGGCCACTTGCGCGGCGAAGCGGGGCGCGCCCGGCGCGACCGCGTTCGGCGCGGACGCGGCCGCTTGCGGCAAGACCACGCCCTGGCGCAGCACGTCGATGGACGCGATCTGGCCCGGATCGGCCAGGCTGACCCAGAAATGGCTGGTCGCCTCGGCCCCATCGGCCACCTGCGCCGCGTCGAACGGGAAATCATGCACCGGCCCGGCCACCGTGCGCACCCGCAGAATATAGGCATGGTTGCCGCCCACCACTTCGGGGCGCGAACGAAGCCGCGACGCGGTGGCCGGCAACCAGGCCACGCCGTGCGGCCCGATCTGCCCCGCGATGGTCAGATAGCCGCCGGCCGGCGCCAACTCGGCCCGCACACTCGCTTGCGCCGGCAGCGCGCTATGGGCTTCGGCGAACTTCTGGGTTTGAATGTAACTGTAATCGGACAGCCAGGCGCCAGCGCAATAACTCATCACATCCTTCATCGGGTTCAAGCCCACCACGGCCCGGCTCAAGCCGCCCAAGGTGGCGTCGGCATATACGCTGTTATACAAAGGCTGCGGCCCCAGCGAGGCGTCCGGATAGGGATAGTTGAGGTCGGGATTGCTCGGCGTGCCGCAGCCGTTCACATGGCTCAAGGAATGGTTATGCCCCACTTCATGCAAAAAGGTGGCCAACCACTGCGGCCAGACGTTGCCGAACGGGTCGGTCGCGGCGATGCCGGCGTTGCGCGCGTCCAGGCCGATGGCCGAGGGCGAACCCGAGCCGCTGTTGCGGTCGCTCACATAACCCAGCCCGACCACCCCGTCGGACGAAGGGTTGACCACGAAGCCGTAGTAAAACGCGCCCTGATCCTCGTTGTTGCGGGCCGTCTCCAGTTCGCCCAGGGCGGCGCTCCACCAACTGCTGTCGGCGCTGGAACCGGCCGCGTTGATGGTCAGCGGCGCGCGCTGGCTCAGCGCGATGTCGCCCGCCGCGTACGGATACATGCGGGCCAGGCCCAGCTTCAGTGAGGCCGCGCTCGGCACGATCGAGGTCACTCCGCTCGACACCAGCGGCACCAGCACCAGCCGCATCCTGGTGGCCGCGCCCACCGTCGGCTTGAGTAGCTGGCCGCCCACGCTCAAGCCGCCGGCGCCGGTGGCCACCACCGACAGCTGCAAGCCCGGCTGGACCCAGCCGCCCGGCAAGACGGCGTTGAAGGTATTGGCCAAGCTGTAGTCGTCCTTGGCGCCCGGCAGTTGCGCCGGGCCGGACATGGGCAATTGACCCAGCAAGGTGCCGGCGGCGGAATACGCGTTCAGCTTGACCGCCGGACTGGCCAGATTATTGAGCGCGCTGAGCACCGAGGCGCGCACGGCGGCCGGCCGGCCCGGGGTCAGGCGCAGCGCGCCGTCGCCGATGCCGCGCGCATACACCTGGGCCAGATCGACCCCGCCGATCGAGAAATCCTGGGCCGACACGCTGCCGGCGTCGATGCTGCCGGCCGGCGAGTTCAGCACCACGTTGCCGCTGCTGCCCAGCGGCGCTTGCAGCAGCAACTGGCTGTCGCTGGCGCTGACGATCGCGGCGTCGGCCGCGCCCACCTTGGCCCCGCTCACCTGGGTCAGGTTGGCGCCGCTGATGGTCACATGCAGGGCGCTGTCGGCGATGCTGCTCAAGCCGCTGACGGTGACGTTCGACAGCACCGTGAAAGTGGCGCCGCTCACGGCCGTGTTGTAGGCGCCGATCAAACTCAAGGGGCCGGAGCCGGCTCCGCTGGGCACCGTGAAAGTGACGCTGGTGTCGGCATGCGGCTGCGGCAGCGTGAGCACCACGTTGTTGGCGAAGCGCACGGCGCCGACATCGGCCAGGCCGACTCCGCTCAAGCCGATGCTGCTGCCGATGGCGCCGCTGGCGGGCGTGAAGCCGCTCACCGCCGCCGCCACATAGGCGGTCAGCTTGAAGCCGGTGGCCACGCTGGCGCCGCCCACCGTCAAACCCAGCAGCCCGCTGCCCGGACCGGCCGGCATGGTTAAGCTGACGCTGGTCGCGCTCGCGCCGGACTTGGCCAGGGTGCCGCCGTTAAAGGTGAAGGCGCTCACCCGATCCAGATTGCTGCCGCTGACGGTGAAGGTTTTTCCCACTTCGACATTGCTGGCCGACACGCTGATCACGGCGGCCGACGCGGCCGGGGTCGAGGCGTCGGCCCCACTCGAGCCACCCGAGCCGCCGCCGCAGGCGCCCAGGGCCGCCACCAGGCACAGAACCGGCAATCGGCGAAGAATGATTAATTTGTTATTCATATGCACTTTCATTGACCGTCACAGGCGCGCACCAATTCTTTTTAGAAACATTGGCGCGATTCCAGAAATTTATCATTGAATTGGCCGGCCAGGATTTTTTTCTGCGCAAGAAGCGATCGGGGCCGGACCGCCGGCCCCGACCAAAGCAAGCCGATGCCGTATAATTTTAGGTCCGGCCACCGGCGCGGCGGACCCGATCGGCACGATACGACCCGCAGCACGCGCCACCCGCCAGCGCACCCTTGAAAGCATGACATGACCGTTACCACCTCCGCCCTCTCCCCGACCGACGCCGTGCTGCGCGACATCCTGTCGCGCCGCATCATGATCCTCGATGGCGCCATGGGCACGATCATCCAGCAATACAAGCTGAGCGAGGAAGATTACCGGGGCGGGCCGGGCGGACGCTTCATCGATTTCGCGGCCCCGGCCGGCAGCGGCGCGCGCGAGCTTTTCGTCAAGGGCAACAACGAATTGCTGACCCTGACCCAGCCCCACATCATCCAGGAAATCCACGAACGCTACCTGGCCGCCGGCGCCGACCTGATCGAGACCAACACCTTCGGCGCCACCGGCATCGCCCAGGACGACTACCACATGGCCCATCTGGCCTATGAAATGAATGTGCAGGCGGCCCGCCTGGCGCGCGCGGCCTGCGACAAATACAGCAGCGCCGACAAGCCGCGCTTCGTGGCCGGCGCGCTGGGGCCGACCCCGAAGACGGCCTCCATCTCGCCCGACGTGAACGACCCGGCCGCCCGCAACGTCAGCTTCGACCAGCTGGTCGCCTCCTATCTTGAGCAAACCGCCGGCCTGGTCGAGGGCGGCGCCGACGTGCTGCTGGTCGAGACCATCTTCGACACCCTCAACTGCAAGGCGGCGCTGTTCGCCATCGACCTGTATTTCGAGCAGCACCCGGCGCTGTTGCGCCTGCCTATCATGATCTCGGGCACCGTGACCGACGCCTCCGGCCGCATCCTGTCCGGCCAAACCGTGCCGGCGTTCTGGAACTCGGTGCGCCACGCCAAACCGCTCACCATCGGCTTGAACTGCGCGCTGGGCGCGGCCCTGATGCGGCCCTACGCCGAGGAGCTGGCCAAGATCGCCGACACCTTCGTCTGCATCTACCCCAACGCCGGCCTGCCCAATCCGATGAGCGACACAGGCTTCGACGAGCTGCCGGCCGACACCTCGGCCCTGCTGCGCGAATTCGCCGACAGCGGCTTCGTCAACATCGCCGGCGGCTGCTGCGGCACCACGCCCGACCACATCGCCGCCATCGCCGCCATGCTGGCCGACACGGCGCCGCGCGCGGTGCCGGCCTCGCACCACGACTTGCGCCTGTCCGGCCTGGAGCCGTTCACCATCAACGACGATTCGCTGTTCGTCAACGTGGGCGAGCGCACCAACGTCACCGGCTCCAAGGCCTTCGCCCGCATGATCCTCAACGAGCAGTACGACGAAGCCTTGTCGGTGGCGCGCCAGCAGGTGGAAAACGGCGCCCAGGTCATCGACATCAACATGGACGAGGCCATGCTCGACTCGCAGGCCGCCATGACGCGCTTTCTGAACCTGATCGCCTCCGAGCCGGACATCTCGCGCGTGCCGATCATGATCGACTCGTCCAAATGGTCGGTGATCGAGGCCGGCCTGAAATGCGTGCAGGGCAAAGCGGTGGTCAATTCGATCTCGATGAAGGAAGGCGAGGCGCAGTTCCTCGAACAAGCCAAGTTATGCCGGCGCTACGGCGCGGCCGTCATCGTCATGGCCTTCGACGAGCAGGGCCAGGCCGACACCTTCGCCCGCAAGATCGAGATCTGCCAGCGCGCCTACACCCTGCTCACCGAGCGGCTGGCCTTCCCGCCGGAAGACATCATCTTCGACCCGAACATCTTCGCCATCGCCACCGGCATCGAGGAGCACAACAACTACGCGGTCGACTTCATCAACGCCACGCGCTGGATCAAGGACAATCTGCCGCACGCCAAAATCTCGGGCGGCGTGTCGAACGTGTCGTTCAGCTTCCGCGGCAACGACCCGGCGCGCGAGGCGATCCATACCGTGTTCCTGTACCACGCGATCCAGGCCGGCATGACCATGGGGATCGTCAACGCCGGCATGATGGGCGTGTATTCCGAGCTGGCGCCCGAGCTGCGCGAGCGGGTCGAGGACGTGGTGCTGAACCGGCGCATTGATGCCACCGAGCGCATGATCGAGATCGCCGGCAGCTTGAAGGCGGGCGGCAAGGCCGAGGTGCAAAATCTGGTTTGGCGCGAGGGCACGGTGCAGCAGCGCCTGTCGCACGCGCTGGTGCACGGCATCACCCAGTACATCGTCGACGACACCGAGGAGGCGCGCCAGGAGCTGCTGCACAACGGCGGACGCCCGATCCACGTGATCGAAGGCCCGCTGATGGATGGCATGAACGTGGTCGGCGACCTGTTCGGCCAGGGTAAGATGTTCCTGCCCCAGGTGGTCAAATCGGCGCGCGTGATGAAGCAGGCGGTGGCCCATCTGATCCCCTACATCGAGGAAGAGAAGCTGCTGGAGGAAAAACGCACCGGCATCGTCGCCAAGCCGAAGGGCAAGATCATCATGGCCACCGTCAAGGGCGACGTGCACGACATCGGCAAAAACATCGTCACCGTGGTCCTGCAATGCAATAACTTCGAGGTGGTCAACCTGGGCGTGATGGTGCCCTGCTCCGAGATCCTGGCCCGCGCCAAGGTGGAAAACGCGGACATCATCGGCCTGTCCGGCTTGATCACCCCCTCGCTCGAGGAGATGGCCTACGTGGCCAAGGAGATGCAGCGCGACCCGCACTTCCGCATGCTCAAGATCCCGCTGCTGATCGGCGGCGCCACCACCAGCCGCGCCCACACCGCCGTCAAGATCGCCCACAACTACGAAGGCCCGGTGGTGTACGTGCCGGACGCCTCGCGCTCGGTGTCGGTGGCGCAGTCGCTGCTCACGCCGGAGGCGCGCGACAAATATATCGAGGATATCGAGACCGACTACGCCCGTATCCGCGAGCAGCACGCCAACAAGAAGGCGCTGCCGATCCTGTCGCTGGCGGCGGCGCGCGCCAACCGCATGCGTTTGCGCTTCGACGGCGAGCTGGCGCCGGTCAAGCCGAAGTTCATCGGCCGGCGCATGTTCAAGAACGTCGACCTGGCCACCATCGCCCAGTACATCGACTGGGGTCCGTTCTTCCAGACCTGGGACCTGGCCGGTCCCTTCCCCGCCATTTTGCGAGACGAGGTGGTGGGCGAGGCGGCCAGCAAGGTGTTCGAGGAGGGACAGGCCCTGCTCAAGAAGGTGATCGACGGCCGCTGGCTGACCGCCAACGGCGTGGTGGCCCTGCTGCCGGCCAATAGCGTGAACGACGACGACATCGAAATCTACACCGACGACAGCCGCACCACGGTCGCCTTCACCTACTACGGCTTGCGCCAGCAGGGCGTCAAGCCGCTGCTGACGGGCGACGACGGCAAGCCGGTGCAGCGTCCCAACCAGTGCCTGGCCGACTTCATCGCGCCCAAGCTGGTCGATGGCGCGCCGTCCGGTTTAAAGGATTACATCGGCCTGTTCGCCGTCACCGCCGGCCTGGGCATCGAAAAGTACGAGAAGCGCTTCGAGGACGCGCACGACGATTATTCCTCGATCATGCTCAAGTCGCTGGCCGACCGCCTGGCCGAGGCCTTCGCCGAATACCTGCACGACCGGGTGCGCAAGGATCTGTGGGGTTACGCCGCCAACGAACAGTTGAGCAACGAGGACATGATCGCCGAGCGCTATCGCGGCATCCGGCCCGCGCCCGGCTACCCGGCCTGTCCCGAGCACACCGTCAAGGCCGACATGTTCAAGCTGTTGCAGGCGGAGGAAGTGGGCATGGCGCTGACGGAATCGTTCGCCATGTTCCCGGGCGCGGCCGTGTCCGGCTTTTACTTCGCCCATCCCGAGTCGAAATACTTCG
>JAYVUV010000294.1:0-6861 GCA_043787615.1 Janthinobacterium sp.
CCCTGTGGCAAACCCGCATGCTGCGCTACTCCAAACTGACGGTGAGCGACGAGATCGAAAACGCCCTGTCCTACTACCGCATCACCTTCCTGCGCGAGCTGCCGGGCCTGTACGGCGACATCGAGCAAGACATCGCCGACCAGTACGGCGCCCGGGAAGCCGAACGCATCGACGCGCCCTATGTGCAGATGGGCAGCTGGATCGGCGGCGACCGCGACGGCAATCCCAACGTCAACGCCGACACCATGCAACACGCCCTGGTGCGCCACGCCACCACCATCCTCGACTTTTATCTGGACGAGGTGCACGCGCTGGGCGCCGAGCTGTCGATTTCGACCCTGATCGTGGACACCAGCGCGGCCCTGCAAGCGCTGGCCGACGGCTCGCCCGACAGCTCGCCGCACCGCAGCGACGAGCCTTACCGGCGCGCCCTGATCGGCATCTACGCGCGCCTGGCCGCCACCGCGCGCGCGCTGGGCGCGACCAATATCTTGCGCAAGGAAGTCGGGCAAGCGGCGCCCTACCAGTTGGCGGGCCAGTTCGGCGCCGACCTGCAAGTGCTGGTCGCGTCCCTGAGCGCCCACCACGGCGCGGCGCTGATCAAACCGCGCCTGGCCACCCTGAAACGGGCGGCCGACATCTTCGGCTTTCACCTGGCCTCGCTCGACATGCGCCAAACCTCGGACGTGCACCAGCGCGTGCTGGCCGAGCTGTTCGCCAAAAGCGGCGCGCAAGCCGACTACGCCGCCCTGGACGAGGACGCCAAGGTGGCGCTGCTGCTGGCCGAGCTGGCCCAGCCGCGCCTGCTGTACTCGCCCTACACCGGCTATTCGGCCGAAACCGAGTCCGAACTGGCGATACTGCGCGCGGCCAAGCACATCCGCCAGCGCTACGGCAAGCGGGCGATCCGCAACTACATCATCTCGCACACCGAAACCGTGTCCGACTTGCTCGAAGTGTTGCTGCTGCAAAAAGAAACCGGCTTGCTGCGCACCGAGCACGCCAGCGGCGAAAGCGAACTCGACTTGATGGTGGTGCCGCTGTTCGAAACCATTCCCGACTTGCAGCGCGCGGCCGACATCATGCGCGCCGTGATGGCGCTGGCACCGGTGCGCCGCCTGATCGCACAACAGGGCCACTTGCAGGAAGTCATGCTCGGTTACTCCGACTCGAACAAGGACGGCGGCTTCCTGACCTCGAACTGGGAACTGTACAAAGCTGAAACCCATCTGGTGACGGTGTTCGCCGACGCTGGCGTGAAGCTGCGCCTGTTCCACGGACGGGGCGGCACGGTGGGCCGCGGCGGCGGACCGAGCTACGAGGCCATCCTGGCCCAGCCACCCGGCACGGTCAACGGCCAGATCCGCCTGACCGAGCAGGGCGAAATCATCGCCTCCAAGTTTTCCAACGCCGAGATCGGCCGGCGCAACCTGGAATTGCTGGTGGCCGCCACCCTCGAAGCGAGCTTGACGCCGCACCCGGCGGCGGCCCACAACGGCGAGCTGGCCGGCTTCGAACAAGCGATGGCGCAATTGTCGGCCCTGGCCCACAAGGCTTACCGCAAGCTGGTGTACGAGACCCCCGGTTTCACCGAGTATTTCTTCGCCGCCACCCCGATCACCGAGATCGCCGAGCTGAACCTCGGTTCGCGGCCGGCCTCGCGCAAATCGACCAAGCGCATCGAAGACTTGCGCGCCATCCCGTGGAGCTTTTCCTGGGGCCAGTGCCGCCTGCTATTGCCGGGCTGGTACGGTTTCGGCAGCGCCGTGTCGGCGTGGCTGGAGCAAGACCAGGCCGATGGCGCCGCGCGCGAGGACAAGCTGGCCACCCTGCGCGCCATGCATCGACAATGGCCGTTCTTCGCCACCCTGCTGTCGAACATGGATATGGTGCTGGCCAAGACCGATCTGGCGATCGCCTCGCGCTACGCCGAGCTGGTGCCGGACGTCGCCTTACGCGAGCGCATCTTCAAGCGCTTGACCGAGGAATACGCCAGCACCCTGTCTTGCCTGGAGGCGATCACCGGCGCCACCGAGCGCCTGGCCGGCAATCCCATGCTGGCGCGCTCGATCACCAACCGCTTCGCCTACCTCGATCCACTCAACCATTTACAGGTCGAGCTGATCAAGCGCCACCGCGCGCTGTCGGACGGGCCGGACCCGATCGACGAGCGGGTCCATCGCGGCATCCACCTGTCCATCAACGGGGTGGCGGCCGGCTTGCGCAACACCGGCTAAAGCGGCGGCGCGGCGCCGGGAACACGGAGGGGTGGCCCCCCCGTGTTCTTTTCGCAATTAAATTCCCATCCCTATATAATTCATCATCGCTGTTCAGCAATGCGCGACGGCCCGCCGGCCCTGTCCCACCAACCGAAGAGCGCAGATGAAGACAGAATCCCCTTCCCGACTCGGCCAAGGTGGCATGCGCGCCGCGCTGGCCTTATCGTGCCTGGCTTGCCTGGCCTGGCTGGCCTGGCAACCATGGTGTGTGCCGCGCCGCTTCGAGCACGCGCCCTTGCCGGGCTGGCCGATGCTGACGCTGGCGTTGCCGGCCGCGCTGGCCGGCTGCGTCGCGCTGGGCTGGTTGCTACGGCGCGCCGTCCGCGCACGCGACAGCGCCGTGGCCGCGCTGCGCCACGCCGAAGGGCGCCACCAACAGTTGATGGAGGCGATGCACGAAGGCGTCGCCATCGCCGATCCGGACGGCACCCTGGTGTTCGTCAACCAACGCTTGGCGGCGATGCTGGGCTTGGAGCCGGCCCGGCTGCTGGGCCGTTTGGCGCGCGACTTTGTCGATGAAGCCGAGCGCCACCGACTGGGCCGCGGGCCGGTGTGCGCCGCGCCGGCCGTCGCCGCGCCGGCCGGGTTCACCCTGCGCCGCGCCGACGGCGGCGCCATGTTGGCCCGCATCGGCCAGACCGCCTTGCCCGACGCCGACGGCCGGGTCGAGCGTACCCTGATCGTGGTCACCGACATTACCGAGCGCGGCATGGCCGAGCGGGCCTTGCTGACCGCCCACGCCGAACTGGAAGGCCGCATCCGGCTGCGTACCGCCGAGCTGCTCGACGCCAACCTGCGCCTGCGCGAGGAAATCGAGGTGCGCAAGGCGGCCGAACGGGCCCTGGCCCACAGCGAAGCCCGCTTGCAAGAATTGATCGCCATGATGCCGGTCGCGCTGTGCCTGAAGGACGCCGATTCGCGCATCACCATGATGAACCAGGCGTGCGAACAGCAATGGGGCGCCGCGTTCGACGAATTGGAAGGCACGCTGGGGATCGACCATTTTCCGGCCGAACAGTTGAACAAATTCCTGGCCGACGATCAGGTCGCGTTCGCCCAAAAGCGCCTGATCGCGCACGAGGAACTGGTCTGGAACGGCCGCCTGCGCGAGAACCGCGTGGTGCAGACTTATAAAAAACCCACTTTTCACGCCGACGGCCGGCCGCATCAGCTGATTTTGCTGGGCATCGACGTGACCGAGCGCCGCCTGGCCGAGGAAGCCCTGCGTCACTCGTTTCTGCAATTGCGGGAATTGTCCGACCACCAGGAAACCATCAAGGACCAGGAGCGGCGCCGCATCGCGCTCGACATCCACGACGATCTGGGGCAGAACCTGATGGCGCTCAAGATCGACATCGGCATGCTGCACGCGCGCGCCGGGGCGCGCCATCCGCGCCTGCAACGCCATGTCGGGCGCGTGCTCGAGACCATCGACGCCACCATCCGCTCGGTGCGCAACATCATCAACGACTTGCATCCCAGCACTTTGGAACTGGGCCTGTGCGCGGCCGTCGAATGGTTGCTCAAGCAATTCGAGCGCCATGGCGGCATCGTCTACACGCTGGCGATCCTGGACGACGGCGCCGTGGCCGGCATGGACAAACGCCAAACCCTGGCCATCTTCCGCATCATTCAAGAGTCGCTGGCCAACATCGTGCGCCACGCCCAGGCCAGCGAGGTGCACGTGTCGCTCAATCTGGCCGTGAGCGGCATGACCATCGTGATCGCCGACAATGGCATCGGCATGCAGCCGGGCGACCGCGGCAAGGCGGCCTCGTTCGGTTTAAAAAGCATCAAGGAGAGAATCGCCGCGTTCGGCGGCGAATTGAGTATCGACAGCCGGGCCGGCTCCGGCACCGCGCTGTCGATATTGATGCCGGCCGCGAGCGCGACCGGCTCGCCGTCCGGCCTGCCGTCCGCGCTCAAGACGGGACGGGGCGCGGCGCTGGCTTAAAAGCCGGTCAAACCTTGCATGCTCAGCTTGGTCGCGGTGCCGATGAGTTGCTCGTTCACCTTGGTCAAGCCGCCCTCGGCGCCGATGGCGTACGACACCACCTTGTCGTCGCCCAGATAGGCGACATACAAATATTTGCCATCGGCGCTGAGGAAGGAATCGGCGGCCACCGGCGGCACGCCGTCGATCGCCGATGGTTCGCTGGCGGCTTTGGCGTTGATCAGCGTCAGGCCGCCGTCGGCGCCCAGGGCCAGGCTCGACACGGCGCCCGAACCGTTGCCGACGAAGACGAAGCGGCGGTCGGGCGTGAGCGCCAGCCAGCACGGCGCGGTTTCGCCGATGACGGCGGCGCCGATCCGGCTCAACGCGCCGCTCTGGCTGAACGTGTAGGACGCCAGGCCCTTGGTGCCGAGATCGGTTTCCAGATACAGGGTGGGCGAGGCGAAGATGCCGGCGAAAGGCATGGACAGACTGGAGCTGGCGGTGTTGTTGACCACCGCCGCGCCCAGGCTGCCATCGCGGTTCATCGGGAAGGACGCCACCGTGTTCGACATCGGGCCGCTACTGGCGACAATGTAATTGTTATCCGGCGAAATCACGATCTGGGTCGGCTTCATGGCGCCGGCCGGCAAGGCGTACAGGCCGATCTGGGCCAGCGCGCCGTCGGCTTGCACCGTGTAGGTGCCCAGTTGATTGCTGCCGGTTTGGAACATCACATACAGGATCCCATTGTTGAACGCCAGGCTGGTCGGGGTGCTGCCCAGGGTCTTGGTGGTTTTTTTCAGGCTTAAGTCGCCGTTGGCCTGATCGATGGCGAACACCGACACCGACGCGTCGCCGGCGTTGACGGCGAACAGGGTGGTATGGTCGGGGCTGACAATCACACTATGCTGGCTGAACACGGAATCCGGACCCGGCGCCTTGGTGGTGCCCGCGTCGACCCCGTTCAAGCCGGCGCCGCCGGTCGCCACCCGATTGGCGATGGTGATGCCGCCATCGGCGTTGCGCACCAGGTGCACCACGGCGTTGGCGGTCTCGTTGGTTTCGGTGTACAGCTGGTTGGCCAGCGGCGGCAGGGGCGGCGTGACGACCGGCGGCGTCACCACCGGCGGGGTCACCACCGGCGGCGTGGTGGCCACCGGCGGCGGCGTGCTCGCATCGCCGCCGCCACCGCAGGCGCTCAAGGCCAGCGCCATGGCGCTCAGCAATAATCCGGATGCGGCCAAGCGCGTGTTGTTCGTAGTTATCATAAGAATTCCTAGAGAGGTGGGGGAAAAATTTCTTTTGACATTTTTGTCAGAAGTTAAACCTTGGTCGCCCATCACATTGGAAACTTACAAATTATTTGAAAAATTTTTCGCCCCCGCGAAATCGAGCGCGGCGAACCGGCGTAAAAAAGCCGCCCGACTTTTCAGTGGGCGGCTGCGATGGCTGCGACGCGCTTAGTTTTGGGTCAGGAAGGTTTTCAACTTGTCCGAACGCGAAGGTTGACGCAACTTGCTCATGGCCTTGGCCTCGATCTGGCGGATGCGCTCGCGCGTCACGTCGAACTGTTTACCCACTTCTTCCAGGGTATGATCGTTCGACATCTCGACCCCGTAACGCATGCGCAACACCTTCGCCTCGCGCGGGGTCAGCGAGTCGAGCACTTCCTTGATCACATTGCGCATCGAGGCGTGCAAGGCGGCGTCCAGCGGCGCCAAGGTGGTGTTGTCCTCGATGAAGTCGCCCAGCTGGGAATCGCCATCCTCGCCCATCGGGGTTTCCATCGAAATCGGTTCCTTGGCGATCTTCATGATTTCGCGCACCTTGTTCTCGGGCATTTCCATCTTCAAGGCCAAGGTCGCCAGATCCGGCTCGCTGCCGGTCTCTTGCATGATTTGACGCGAGATGCGATTCATCTTGTTGATGGTCTCGATCATGTGCACCGGCACCCGGATGGTGCGCGCCATGTCGGCGATGGAACGGGTGATCGCCTGCCGTATCCACCACGTGGCGTAGGTCGAAAACTTGTAGCCGCGCCGGTATTCGAACTTGTCGACCGCCTTGAGCAAGCCGATGTTGCCTTCCTGGATAAGATCGAGGAATTGCAAACCGCGGTTGATGTATTTCTTGGCGATCGAGATCACCAGCCGCAAGTTGGCGACCGTCATTTCGCGCTTGGCGTGACGGGCGCGTTTCTCGCCGGCCGCCATTTGCTTGTTGATCTTGCGCAGGTCGGCCAGCGGCAAAGCCACGCGCGCCTGCAAGTCGATCATTTTCTTTTGCAACTCTTTCACCGCCGGCACGTTGCGGCCCAGGATGGCGCTGTAGGGATAGCGGGCATCGACTTCGCCATCGACCCAGTCCAGATCGCACTCGTTGCCGGGGAAAACCTTGATGAAGTGGGCGCGCGGCATGCCGCATTTATTGACGCACAATTCCAGCACGGCTTTTTCGATATGGCGCACCTCGTCCATCTGGCCGCGCAGTGTGTCGCACAGCTTTTCCACCACCTTGGCGGTGAAACGGATGCCCAGCAACTCTTGCGAAATGGCTTCCTGGGCTTTGACGTAAGCCTTCGAGCCATAGCCGTCGGCGGCCTTGCGCATCTTGTCGAACTGAGTCGAGATGACGGCGAACTTTTCC
>JAYVUV010000295.1:0-8705 GCA_043787615.1 Janthinobacterium sp.
AAGCGCGCCTTGGGGGACTGCAACTAAACCGCGCCGGAAAAAAGCGAGCGCCTGCGCCGCGTCAAGCCTTGACGGGGCGCGTGCCGGCACGCCGGCGCCGGGTTTCCTTGGGATCGGCCAGCAAGGGCCGATATACCTCGACCCTGTCCTGGTCGCGCAACACCGTCTCGCGCGGCTTTTTTTTGCCGTAGATACCGACCGCGCACGCGGCCAAATCAATCCCGGCCACTTCTTCCAGCAAACCGCTGGCCGCGATGGCTTGCTCCAGCGTGGCGCCGTGTTCCAGTCTCAACTCGCGTAGAAACTCGGTGGTCGGGGTGGCGTAACACACGCTCACCCGCAGCAGTTCAGCCATACACCGTCTCCGCCCGTTTGCAGAAGGAATCGACCATGCTGTTGGCGATCATGCCGAACACGGGGCCGATTAATTGTTCCAGCACCCGGCTGGAAAATTCGTAATGCAAGTCCAGCTCGACTTTGCAGGCGTCGTCGCGCAGCGCCTTGAAGCTCCACACCCCGTCGAGGGACTTGAAAGGTCCGTCGACCAGCCGCATCTTGATCGAGGTCGGCGCACTGTTCTCGTTCGAGGTCGTGAAGCTTTGACGCACGCCGTGGTACTGTATGCCCAAGTTGGCCACGACCGTGCGCTCCCCGCGCTCGCGTATCTCGACCCCTCCGCACCACGGCAGGAATTTGGGATAATCCTCGATTTTTGCCACCAGGCTGAACATTTGTTCCGCGCTGTACCCCAGAAAGACTGATTTATGTACTACTGCCATTGAAGAACCGTTTGCTATGATGTTGAATATCTCAGTGATTTTTCGCGCCCGCGCGAGACAGTAGTTTAACCGACCGGCACCCGTTTACCATCTCATGACCATAGCTGACAATAAAAAAGCCTACCACGACTACTTCATCGAAGACCGCTACGAAGCGGGCATCGTGCTCGAAGGATGGGAAGTCAAGGCCATCCGTGACGCCCGCGTACAAATCAAGGAAGCCTACGTGGTGGTGCGCGGCGACGAGCTGTTTTTGTTCGGCGCCCATATCAGCGCCTTGCCCACCGCCTCCACCCACATCCACCCCGAAGCGGTGCGCACCCGCAAGCTGCTGCTGCACAAGGCCGAGATGGATAAACTGATCGGCAAGGTGGAACGTTCCGGCTACACGCTGGTGCCGATCAACCTGCACTACAAGGGCGGTCTCATCAAATGCGAGATAGGCTTGGCCAAGGGTAAGAAGCAGCATGACAAGCGCGCGTCCGAGAAGGACCGCGATGGCGTCCGGGAAGTCCAGGCAGCCATGAAAACGCATCGCCGCTAGATCGCTACCGAGGCGCGTGGCCTGGTCGGGCGCTTGCGCCCACCGATCAAACCGGCGTGGCCGCGCGACGCGTTCGCCGGTCGATTCCGGCTATTCGAAAATGCGGAAAAACAGGCACGATAAGAGCGCATGTTATTGGCTCCGTTATCGGCTCCGTTAGCGGCATTGAATGTCAGTGAGCGCCTATAGGAAAATCCCGACATATATAGCAATAGGTAGGCAGGCCATATCTTCCGGCGCGATGCCAGCTTGGCGCCCAAGGATGCGGCCCATGGAAATGGACCCGCATCCGCAATGCGGTAATTACACCTTCAATGCGTCCATCGATTTGCCCGCATCGGTCCATTCCTTGACCCATTTCGGTTGGCGGCCGCGGCCAGTCCACTGCTGCGATGCATCGCTTGGATTGCGATAACGAACCGCGACCGTGCCGGTTTTTGCGCGGATACCGGTACCTACCAGGTCCTTTACCGAAACACCGACGCTTTGCGCGATCGCCAGGATTTGCTCGCGCGCTTTGGTCATGTCGTCTTGTTCACGTTTTTTCATTTGCTTTTTGATGTCGTCTTGCAGTTTACGCAGATCGGACAGGGACAGATTGGATAATTCCATGATGTTTCCTAAGTGAAGTTGAACGATGAAACCGGTGAAACTTGAATTCTATCCAATTGTAACGCGGTTATCGGGATTTTTATTTTTTTTTGCATGCTTTTTTGAGAATCAATGCAAATTTTTCCGCTTGCGTACTGCATATCGGCTCCGGCTTGTCACGCGACGCGCAGAATCAGCTGGGACCGCGCCATCAATTACCGATCCCAAGGGTGCCAATGGTGCGCCGCATCAAACGTCAGCCCACTGTATTATTCCAGGATCGCCCGGAACAATGACGCTAGGTTAATCGTGGCGATTCCGCATGTTATGAGTCCATCCCCAGCGCCTTATGCCCGGCACCGGGTGCGGTTTCGCGCGCTCATTTCGTGGCCGCACGGCGCGAGTATCGCGCTTGTTCGCGCCAGCTTGTCTATACAGCCTGAGATATTGAAATGGTAGTGAGGCTAAAGGGTGAAAGGAAAAAATGGAAGCCTACTACAAGGAGAATCTCTCACCTTGTTCCGAGATGAAAAAGAAGGAAAACCAGTGCCTGGTCGGCCTGATTTTTAACTTTCAGTCAAATAAATTAAATAACTAAAAGTTTTGTTCGGATCGCCCGCAACCTGGCCGGACGCGGCGAGCACGCCCGGCGGATCCGCATTATTTCTGGGCCTTAACGATTTGCATGGCGCTGGCGATCAAGCCGCTCATGTCGCCCAGATTGGCCGGCACGATAATTGAATTATTGGTCTTCGCCAGCTGGGCGAAGGCGTTCACATATTGCTCGGCTACTTTTAGATTGACCGCGTCGGCGCCGCCCGGCTCCCGAATAGCACCGCCGATTTCGCGCAGCGCTTGCGCGCTCGCCTCGGCCAGCGCCACGATGGCGGTCGCTTGTCCCTGGGCGCGGTTGATCGAGGCTTGTTTCTCGCCTTCGGAGCGGGCGATCGACGCCTCCCGCTCGCCGCTGGCGATATTGATCTGTTCTTGGCGCCGCCCTTCGGACGCCGCGATCAGGGCGCGCTTCTCGCGCTCGGCGGTGATTTGCGCCTGCATCGCGTGCAAAATCTCCTTGGGTGGGGTCAAATCCTTGATTTCATAGCGCAAAACCTTGACCCCCCAGTTGGCCGCCGATTCGTCGATCGCATTGACGATGGCGGTGTTGATATGGTCGCGCTCCTCGAAGGTTTTATCGAGTTCCATGCGCCCGATCACGGAGCGCAAGGTGGTTTGCGCAAGCTGGGTAATGGCGGCGATATAGTTGGACGAGCCGTAAGAGGCGCGCATGGCGTCGGTGATCTGAAAATACAATATGCCGTCGACCTGCAACTGGGTATTGTCGCGCGTGATGCACACCTGCGGCGGCACATCGAGCGGGATTTCCTTGAGCGAATGCTTATAGGCGATGCGGTCGATAAACGGCACCACGATATTCAAACCCGGTCCCAGTGTGGCGTGGTATTTCCCCAGCCGTTCCACTACCCAGGCGTGCTGCTGGGGCACCACGTTGATGGTCTTGAACACAAACACCAACCCCAGCACAAACAGCACCAGGGTCACATTACCAATACTAATTTCCATATAAACCTCCATTTTTCACATTAAAATTGTCGCGCTAGCGCGGTCTTCGAACCGTACCGGTTTCAATCCACCACCAGCCGGCTACCCCGGATCTCGCGGATGATAAAACTGCCGGCTAGCGGATCGGCGCCGGGCGCCAATTCGACATCCCACATGGCGCCGCGATACATCACCCGCGCCGCGCCGTTCTGCCATTGCGCCACCTGCACCGGCTGGCCGATATCGAGATTGATATTCGGATCGCGTCCCGCATCCCGGTGCGTCCGTTTGCCGTAGCCACACGCGCGCAAGACCACCGTGGCCAACACGCCGATAACCGCCGCTAACACCGTTTGCGCGGGCAGCGCCACGCCCGCCAACGCGGCCAAGCCGGCGGCCGCCAACCCGATCGCGATCATGAATAAATAAAACGTGCCGGTAAATAACTCCAAGGTCAGCACCACCCCGGCCGCCGCAAACCAACCGATCCAATCCGTCATCGCCGCTCCTTTTTTATCCTCGCGTCAAATGCAAAAACCCCCGCTGCCCGTTGAAGGCGACGAGGGTTTTGACTGCCTGGGCAGAGGGTTGAATACTCTATTGACAGGTGTTTAACATATCAACAGTCTAACGCATATTCGGCATGCGTCAAGCGGCTCTGGCCTTGGCCCCGCCTTGGCGTGCGCTCTATTGCAAGGCCGCCAGCTTTTGCCAGGTATCGATCACCGAGTCGGGATTGAGCGACATCGACTCGATGCCCTGCTCCATCAGCCACACCGCGAAGTCCGGATGGTCAGACGGCCCCTGCCCGCAGATGCCGATATACTTGCCACGCGCCAGGCAAGCCTTGATCGCCATCGACAGCAAGGCCTTGACGGCCGGATCGCGCTCGTCGAAATCGGCCGCCAGCAAGGCCATGCCGGAATCGCGGTCCAGGCCCAGGGTGAGTTGGGTCAAGTCGTTCGAGCCGATCGAAAAACCATCGAAGTGATCGAGAAATTGATCGGCCAGGATGGCGTTCGAAGGCACTTCGCACATCATGATCAGGCGCAGCCCGTTTTCGCCCCGCACCAAACCGTTTTTGGCCAGCAAATCGACCACTTTCTCGGCCTGGCCCAGGGTCCGCACGAACGGCACCATGATCTCGACATTGGTCAAGCCCATGTCGTTGCGCACCCGCTTCATGGCCTGGCATTCCATCTCGAAGGCGCCGGCGAAATCGGAGGCCAGATAGCGCGCCGCGCCGCGAAAGCCCAGCATCGGGTTTTCCTCGTCCGGTTCGTAACGCGATCCGCCGATCAGCTTTTTATACTCGTTCGACTTGAAGTCGGACAGGCGCACGATCACTTTCTTGGGCCAGAACGCGGCCGCGATGGTGGCGATGCCCTCGGCCAGCTTGTCGACATAAAACGCGCGCGGCGAGGCATGCCCGCGCGCCACCGATTCGACCGCCTTTTTCAAGTCGGCGTCGATATTCGGGTATTCCAAAATGGCGCGCGGATGGACCCCGATATTATTGTTGATGATGAATTCGAGGCGCGCCAGCCCGACCCCGGCGTTCGGCACCGACTGAAAATCGAAGGCCAGCTGCGGATTGCCCACGTTGAGCATGATTTTGGTATTGAGCTTGGGTAGTTCGCCGCGCGCCACCTCCGACACTTCCGTCTCCAGCAAGCCGTCGTAGATCTTGCCCTCGTCGCCCTCGGCGCAGGACACGGTGACAAAGGTGCCGTCCTTGAGCACCTCGGTGGCGTCGCCGCAGCCCACCACCGCCGGCACCCCCAGCTCGCGCGCGATGATGGCGGCGTGGCAGGTGCGCCCGCCGCGGTTGGTGACGATGGCGGCGGCGCGCTTCATCACCGGTTCCCAATTCGGATCGGTCATGTCGGCCACCAGCACGTCGCCCGGCTGCACTCTTTCCATATCGGCCGCGTCGTGGATCACGCGCACCGGACCGGCGCCGATCTTTTGACCGATGGCGCGCCCGGCGGCCAGCACCGTGCCGCTGCCTTTGAGCTTGAAGCGCTGCTGGGCGTCGCTGGCCTTTTGCTGCGATTTGACCGTCTCGGGCCGCGCCTGCAATATATACAGCTTGCCGTCGCGGCCATCCTTGCCCCACTCGATATCCATCGGCCGGCCATAATGGCGCTCGATGATGACCGCGTATTTGGCCAATTCCACCACTTCGGCGTCGCTGAGCGAATAGCGGTTGCGCATTTCGACCGGCACATCGACCGTTTTCACCGAACGTCCGGCGCGCGCCTCGTCGGTGAATTCCATCTTCAACAGCTTGGAACCGATATTGCGCCGGATGACGGGCGATTTACCCAATTCCAGCATCGGCTTATGGACATAAAATTCGTCCGGATTGACGGCGCCCTGCACCACCGTCTCGCCAAGGCCGTAGCTGGAGGTGACGAACACCACATCCTTGAAACCGGATTCGGTATCGATGGTAAACATCACGCCGGCCGCGCCCAGGTCGGAACGCACCATGCGCTGCACCCCGGCCGACAACGCCACCTCGGCGTGGGTGAAACCCTTGTGCACGCGGTAGGAAATGGCGCGGTCGTTATACAGCGAAGCGAACACCTGTTTCATGGCGTCGAGCACATTGTCGATGCCCACCACGTTCAGAAAAGTCTCTTGCTGGCCGGCGAAGGAGGCATCCGGCAAATCCTCGGCGGTGGCCGAGGAGCGCACCGCGAACGACATTTCGGTGGCCGAATCGGCCGCCAGACGTTGATAAAACGCGCCGATTTCGGCGCTCAGGCGTGGCTGGAACGGCGTGTCGACGATCCATTGGCGGATTTGCGCGCCGGCGGCGGCCAGCGCGCGCACATCGTCGGTGTTGAGGTCGGCCAGGCGATCGGCGATGCGCTGCGCCAGCGGCAAGCCGCCGTCCGCGCTATACGACAAAAAGTCGCGGAACGCCTGGGCCGTGGTGGCGAAACCACCCGGCACCCGCACCCCGGCACCGCTCAATTGGCTGATCATCTCGCCGAGCGAGGCGTTTTTGCCGCCGACCGATTCGACATCGGTCATGCGCAATTGATCGAACGCGGCGACGTACACCGCTCCTTCTTGCTGCTCCTGCAATGCTACATTGGACAAGCTGGTCATAATGACACCCTTACTGATGATAGAAATCTTCACGTCGGCCAGGGCCTTCCAGCGGAATCGACGGCGACTCGAACACTGGGCGGGCGGCGCGGCAATAGCGGCTGCGACCTTCTTGTTATTCTTAGCGGGGTGCAGCACAATCATAACGTTGCATTCATTCTACCTTGCGCCGCCGGGATTGAGGACGCACAATCTTACAAACGATACAGAAGCCAAAACCATGAGCCCAGCACCATGAGCCAGGAAACCCGCCCTCCCCTGCCCGCCGCCGCGCGCACCGTGTTCTTCGTTTCGGACGGCACCGGCATCACGGCCGAGGCCTTCGGTCACTCGGTGCTGAGCCAGTTCGACTTGCGCTTCCGGCAAATCCGGGTCCCCTTCATCGACACGCTCGACAAGGCTTACGACGCGGCGCGCAAGATCAACGAAGCCTTCGCCCACGACGGCCAACGCCCGATCATTTTCTCAACCCTGGTCAAAACCGAGCTATCGAACGTGATCCGGCAATCGAGCGGCATGCACATGGACTTGATCCAGACTTTCGTGGCACCGCTGGAGCAGGAGTTGGGCGTGAAATCGACCCACACCATCGGCCGCTCGCACAATATCGTCGATAGCGAGGAATACAAGAACCGTATCGAGGCGATCAATTATTCGCTGGCGCACGACGACGGCCAGTCGCACAAGAACCTGTCCTCGGCCGATGTGATCCTGGTCGGGGTGTCGCGTTCGGGCAAGACGCCGACCAGCCTGTATCTGGCCATGCAATACGGTATCAAAGCGGCCAATTACCCGCTGATTCCGGACGATTTCGAGCGCGGCAAGATGCCCGGCGCCTTGTATGAGTTTAAAAACAAGATTTTCGGATTAACCATCACGCCCGAGCGATTGTCCGAAATTCGCAACGAACGCCGGGCCGGCAGCAAGTACGCCTCGCTGGAAAATTGCCGCTATGAGGTCAACGAGGCCGAAGCGATGATGAAACGGGAAGGCATACGCTGGTTGTCCTCGACCACCAAATCGATCGAGGAAATTTCCACCACCGTGTTGCAGGAGATTAAACCGAACCGGCGCGAATATTGACGTATCGACTCGCCGGGCGGCGCGCCCGGTGCTGGCCGCCCGGCGTTGGCCGACCCACGCAGCGGCGCCCGGCGTCGGCCGCCCCACGCAGCGGCGCCCGGCGTCGGCCGCCCCCTAAAAAAAATGGCGCCAGTCGGCTAGCCAGTCGGGAAAGGCATCGATCGGCATCGGCCGGGCGATATAAAATCCCTGGGCGCAGGTGCAGCCCAGGTGTTGCAGGAATTCCCAGTCGGCCCGGGTCTCCACCCCCACCGCCACCGAGCGCCGCTCCAGGCTGCGCGCCAGACCCAGATAGGACGCCAGCACGGTGCCAAGCGGCCGCTTGCGCGAGGCGCCGTCGACGAAGCTACGGTCGATCTTCAATTCCGTGAATGGAATGCTGGCCAACAACTGCAAATTCGAGTGGCCGGTGCCGTAGTCGTCGATCGCCAGCCCGAAACCCATCATGCGCAAGCGCAGCAGGCGTTCCAGGAAACGCGGGTCGAGATGCAGCATGGCCGCTTCCGGCAATTCGAAGGTAATATAGTCGGGCAACATGCGATGCCGTTCCAGGCAGGCGCTCATCTGCGCCATGAATGACGCTTGCGCCATGGTGGCCGGCGCCAGATTGATCGACACTGACATCGGCAAGCCACGCTCGTGCATGCGGCGGCAGGCCGCCACCGATTGCGCGATCATGCTCCAGTCGAGAAAATCGACCCGGCCGCGCTCCTCCAGCGCGCCCATGAAGGCGGGCGGCCCCAGCAGCCCATGCTGGGGATGGTTCCAGCGGGCGAACATTTCCAAGCCCGTCACTTGGCCGCTGGCCAATTCGATCTTCGGCTGACAATACGGCAGAAACTGGCCGTCGAGCAAGCCGCGACCGATCTCGGCGAAGTCGCACACGGGCGGGTCGGGCGGGGCCGGAGCGGGGTACGGCCCCGTGTAGGCGCCGATCAAGGCCGCCAAGCGATACGGGGTCACCGGCTTGGCGATGCAGCCCAGAAAGTCCAAGCCATACGCCTCGGCCATGGTTTCAACCGAAT
>JAYVUV010000296.1:0-12192 GCA_043787615.1 Janthinobacterium sp.
ATATTTTTGGCCCACGATGAAAACAACTCCTCGTGCTCGCCGAGGGCGAAGGTGAGGCCGGCCTGCGGCAGCCATTTTTTGGACGCTTCCAACGCGCCCGCCGCGCGCGCCCCGACCAGATTGTCGCCGTCTATCCTGGCCTTGGTGTTCTTGACGCCGTAACTGATTTTCAAGCGCTCGTTCAAGCTGGTGAAGCTGTCCTGCAAATACCATTGGGTGGTTTTGCTGGTGAAGCGCTGCGCGATCACGGTGGAAAACGGGTTTTCCAGGAAGTGGTCGGTGCTTTCCGGCCCGGTCACGGCGTAGAAATTGCGCGACCAGCTGTGGATGCTGCGCTCGCCCCACACCCCGGCGGCGATGGTGTGGCCGGCCACGTCCCAGGTCAGGTCGCTCACCACGCCGCTGCGGTCGATCGCGTATTCCTGCGCCCGCACCGAGATCGGCACGCCGGCCGACGAGGGCGTGTACGGCGTGTACCAGTGGCTCTCGCCGTGGTTGCGGTGGCCGTAGACGGTGCTCTTCCAGCGCACGCTGTCGAGCGGATTCCAGTCCAGCGCCACCCCAGCCAGCCAATCGTTGCGCAAGCCCCGGCCCAGATAATAGGCGTCGTCCAGGTTGTTGACGCCCCCGCTGTAACGGCCGTTGGCGGCGGCGACCGCGCGCTGCCAGTCGGGCGCGTAATTGTCCCAGCGGTAGCCGAGCCGCCGCGCGCTGTCGAACGACAGGTCCTGGTAATCGGTTTCGTCGCGGGTCGAATAATTAAAGAAGCCGGACAACTGGCTGGCGCCGAACTTTTGCACCACCTTGGAATTGAATTGGTCCTGATCCTGGCCGCCGTCGCCCTTCCATTTATCGGCGCGCTGCCGGGTCAGCGACAGATAAGCCTTGGTGTCGGACGCCAGCAAGCCGCTGTCGTAACGCACGAAGGTACGCGCGGTGCGGTCGCTGCCCAAGGTCTGGGCCAGCGCCAGGCCGGCCGCGTCGGTCGGGCCGCGCGTGGCGAAACCGACTGTGCCGCCCAGGTTGCTGGTCGAGGCGGTGCCAAGCGCGCCGGCACCCTGCGAGACGGTGACGTTGCCAATGTTTTCGGACGAGATGGCGCGGCTGATGTGCAAGCCGTTGTGGTTACGGTAGCTCATGTCACCCAGCGGGATGTCGTCCAGCGTGAAGCCGAGCTGATTCTGGCTGAAACCCCGGATCGAGATGTGGGCCGACCACTCGTAGGCGCCGAACGGATCGGCCGCCTGGAACGACACGCCGGGCAGCTTTTCCAGCGTTTTCAAGGGATTGGTGCCGGGCGTGGCCTCGGCCAAATCCTTGCGCGTGATGTTTTGCACCTGGCGGCCCTGGCCCTGCACGAACACGGTGTCGATGGGCGCGTCCGCCGCGACGGCCGGCGCGGGGTCGGGCGCGGCGTGGGCCGCGCAGGCCAGCGCTTGCAACACGCAGAGTGTGAGTGGCTTGAATCGCAGTGGGTGTCGCATGGGGTGCTCCGGCTAGTGGCAGTGGCTTGGTGTTGATGAAAAATGCGAAGGGCTCAGGGCGCGCCGGCGGGCTTGGCCGGGCTGGCCAGGCTGGCTTTCATGGCGGCCGCGCCCTCGGCGCCGGCGCGGGTGGCGACACCGGCCAGCCAGGCATCGACCAGTTCCGGTCTGGCCCGCAACTGACGCAGCGCGGCTTGCCGCGCCGGCTGTTTTTGATCCTGCATGTCGGCCATGATGGCCTGCTCCAGCGTCACGTCGAACCCGAGCTGGGAAAACAGGCGCGCGAGATTCGGGCAGGCCGCGCGATAGCCGCGACGGGTCACCGTGTTGACGCTGGCGCCGCCGAAACGGGGACCGAAATACTCGGCGTCGCCGTCCAGATACACCAGCTTGTAGCGCTGGTTCATCTGGTGCGGCTCCCAGGCCAGAAAAACGATCCATTCGGCCCCGCGCCCCTTGCGCGCGACCTGGCTCAGCATGCCCTGCTCGCTCGACTCGACCAGCGACCAGCCGTCCAGGCCATAGCTTTTGGCGGCCAGCATGGCCTTGATGGTTTGGTTGGCTGGCGCGCCCGATTCGATGCCGTAAATTTTGTGCTCGAATTTGTCGGCGTACTTGGCCAGGTCGGC
The DNA here is from genome assembly GCA_043787615.1 of Janthinobacterium sp. GTDB lineage: Bacteria > Pseudomonadota > Gammaproteobacteria > Burkholderiales > Burkholderiaceae_D > Janthinobacterium. The sequence goes on from JAYVUV010000296.1 coordinate 2,114, forward strand.
GAAACTGCGCACGCCGGCCCGCGCCACGTAATCCGGCACGGCCAGGGTGAACTTGGCGTTCGCCAGATTGGCGCGCAGCGGCTCCACCGCGCCGGCCTTGACCAACGGTTCGAGCAGCTGGCGCTGGGCCGGCATCCAGTTACCGAGAAAGACATCGACCTGGCCTTTTTGCAGGCCGGCGTAGATGATCGGCACCGACAGCGGCAGCACTTTTTGCTCGTAGCCGAGCGCCTCCAGCACGATGCCGGCCAGCGCGTTGGTGGCGCCGATGTCGCTCCAGCCAGGATCGGCCATGCGCACCGTCCGGCACGCCTCCGGCTCGGCGCCGTGGGCCGCGCCGACCAAGCCGCAGTTCGATAACAGCAGGACGCCGGCCAGTCGCGCCCACCCGCGTGCCGAGCGCCTCACGCGGCGCTCCGCTGCGGCGCAGGGAAACGGGCGCGCGCCTCGAGCGTGTCCAGATCCAGATGGTTGCGGATGTAGGTTCGGCTGGCGTCGCGCGGCGGTTCGTAATCCCAGGCGTGGTGCGCGCCGAGCGCGTTGGCCGCGCCGATGAAGCGGCGCCGGGTTTGGCTGGCCACCACTTGCGCGTGCAACGCCGGCAAGTCCCAGCGGCGTCGCGCGTCGGCGCGAAAACCCGCCAGCACCTCGGCGCTGCCCGGCTCGCGCGCCAGGTTGCGCAATTCGTCCGGGTCGCTGGCCAGGTGATACAACTGGTCCGGATCGGCCGGCGAGTGGATGAATTTGTAGGCGCCCCGGCGCAGCATGACGATCGGCGCCAAGGCGCCTTCGGCCAAATATTCGGCGGCCACCTCGTCATGCCCGCCATCGCGGGTCAGGTGCGGCAGCAGGCTGCGCCCGGCTATGTCGAGCGGGAAGTCGGCGCCTGCGGGCGGCCGGCCGTCATGCGCCAGGTCCAGCAACGTGGGCAGCAAGTCGACCAGCGACACCGAAGCGGCCACCCGATGCGCCTGGAAGCGGCGCGGCGCGTGCACGATCAGCGGCACCCGGCTGGCCGGCTCGAAAAAATTCATCTTGTACCACAGGCCGCGCTCGCCCAGCATGTCGCCATGGTCAGAGGTGAGCACGATCACGGTGTTCTCGGCCAGCCCGGTTTGCGCCAGGGTGTCCAGCAAGGCGCCGATCTGGTCGTCCACATACGAGATGGCGCCGTAATAGGCGCGGCGCGCATGGCGCACCTGGCGCGGCGTGACCGGCGTTTGATCCAGGCCGATCACCGCGCGCAGGCGACGCGAGTGCGGGTCGTCGTCCGGCGGCGCGGCCGGCACGCGCGGCATGTCGATCTGTTCGTCGCGATAACGCTCCCAGTACGGGCGCGAGATGGCGTAGGGATCGTGCGGGTGGGTCAGCGACACGGTCAGGCAAAACGGCCTGGGGTCGGCATCGCGCTCGCGCGCCAGGTCGAACAGCTTCTGGCGCGCGGCGAACACCACCTCGTCGTCGAAATCGAGCTGGTTGCTGCGCACGCAGGGGCCGGCGTCGATGACCGAACTCATATTGTGATACCAGCCGGGACGCGCGTCGGGGCGCTGCCAGTCCGGCGTCCAGCCGAAATCGGCCGGGTAGATGTCGCTGGTCAGGCGTTCCTCGAAACCGTGCAACTGGTCGGCGCCGCAAAAGTGCATCTTGCCCGACAAGATGGTGCGATAGCCGGCGTGGCGCAGGTAGTGGGCGAAGGTGACCGCCTCCGACGAGAGCGCGGCCGCGTTGTCGTAACCGCCGTTGGCCGAGGGCAGTTGGCCGGTCATCAGCGCGTAGCGGGAAGGCGCGCACAGCGGCGAATTGCAGTAGGCCGAATCGAACACCACGCCGCTCTCGGCCAAGGCGTCGATATGGGGCGTGAGGCTGACCCGGTTGCCGTAGGCGGCCAGCGCGCCAGGGGTCAACTGGTCGGCCATCAGGATCAGGATATTGGGCCGGGCGGCGCCGTCGGCGGCTGGGGAATGCGGCATGGTGTGCGGGCTTCGATACGTGTCAGTGCTGGCATTTTGCTCTGCGGACGGGAAATTATGAACGTATCAATTCATATATTCATATACGAATAATATAAAAATCGCTTATGCGAAAAACTGTGTTTTTCTTTGCAATTTCAAGCACTTGGGTGCAGAATAAATTATCGAAGCATAAGAGATAATTATGGCAAACAAGCCGCACACGACACCTTTGCATAGTCTGGTTTTTTTCGAGTCGGCCGTGCGCCATTTGAACTTCACGCTGGTGGCGGAGGAGTTCGGCACCAGCCAGCCGGCCGTCAGCCAGCGCATCGCCGCCCTGGAAAAAGACCTCGGCGCGCCCCTGTTCAAACGCGCCCATCGCGGCGTGTCGCTGACCCCGGAGGGCGTCCATTTGCACGAGGCGGTGCGCGATCATCTGGCCGGGATTCATCAAGCCTTGGAGCGGGTGCGCGCGCGCCGCACGCGCCGGGTGCTGACGCTGGCGACCGATTTCGCGTTCGCCCATTTTTGGCTGATGCCGCGCCTGGCGGCATTCCAGCGCTCGCGGCCCGAATTGGATGTGCGCATCGTCACCTCGCAGCATGCGTTCGACATCCGCGCCGAGCCGGTCGATCTGGCGGTGTGGTTCGGCGACGGCCAGTGGCCTGGCTGCGAGGCGCGCCATCTGCTGCCGGAAATGGTGGTGCCGGTGTGCGCGCCCGCCCTGCTGGCACGCCACGCGGCGGCCGGAGGCGACCCCGCCGCCGTGCTGAAACTGCCTTTGCTGCATCTGGACGACGGCGGCAAGACGCGCTGGATGACATGGCGCGACTGGGCCGAATCGCAGGGTTTGCCGGCCGGCGCCGAGGTGGCCAGTCTGACACTGGGCAATTACCCTTTGTTGATCGAGGCGGCCGTCGCCGGCCACGGCGTGGCGCTGGGATGGCGCCCGCTGGTCGATGGGCTGTTACAGGACGGGCGGCTGGTCAGCTTGCCCGCGCCGCCGCAAAGCACGCAGCGCGGCTACTTCCTGGTGCGGCCGCAGGGACGCGATCCGTGGGAGGCGCTGGACGGGCTGCGGACATGGATAGAGCGCGCCTGCGCCGCCACCGGTTCCGGCGAAGCGGCCCCGCACGCGGGCAGGCGCGCGCGCACCGCCGTCTGAGCCAGGCGGCCATCGCGCATCGGCGACGGCGGGCGATGGCGGGCGATGGCGGGAGACAGCCGCGCAATCGCCGGCGCCGCCCGGCATGACGGCGCCACGCGGCGCGCGACACGGCGATGTGCACGGCGCGCGCCCGACGTGGGACGGCAAGCGCGCCATGCCAGCCGGTGTGAACGGCGGGCGTCGCCCCCCGCCGTTCACACCGATCGCGGCGGCGCCAATTTGCCCGGCGCGACGGCGCCATCGGGCGTGACGATCAAATCGGCGCGCTCGCGGCCGGCTTCGATCAGGCGCGCGTTCGGCTCGTCGGTGTCGCGCACCCACGCTTCGGCTTGCTCGGCGTCGCGGCCGAAGCGCCTATGCCGCGCGACCAGCCGGCGCCGGCGCTCGCACGGGTCGATATCGATATACCAGATTTGGTCGAGCAAGCCGCGCACGCCGGCCCAGGCGCCGTGTTCCAGCAACAAATAATTGCCTTCAGTGATAACCAGTTCGACCTGCGGTCCAACCGCGATGGCGCCGGCCACCGCCTCGTCGATCTCGCGCCGGAAGTCGGGCGCGTATACCACTTGCTGCGCGTGCGGCCGGCGCAAGCGTTCCAGCAGGGCCACATAACCGGCGCTGTCGAACGTATCCTCGGCGCCCTTGCGCGCGCGCCGGCCCAGGCGCTCCAGTTGCGTATTGGCCAGATGAAAACCATCCATCGGCACCACCACGGCGCGCGCGCCCAGCGCCGCCAGCAAAGCCTGGGCCACGCTCGACTTGCCGGCGCCCGGCGCGCCCACCAAACCGAGCATGGTGCGCTCGTCCCGCTCGCCTCGCTCTGGCCGCGCGGCCAGCCGGCGCGACAACATGTGGAGCAGAACCGGCATCAAATTAGTGGAATTCACATGCACTCCGATTGAAGAAACGGGCCGAGCTTAACGTTCTTGCATGGGGTCGTCAATCGCGGACCGCTGGCGACGGCCCGGGCAAACCGTATAAAAGCGCTTGATTTATTAATTTCCAAGACATACATTTATAGCAACACCAGCATGCGTCGGGCCGCCGGACGAGGTTTCCAGGCCACGCTGGATGAGGACAACGACACGGAGACGCACATGAACACAAAACATGGGATCGCGCTGGCCTTGATCGCAACGGCCGCCGCCCCAGCCCCAGGCGCGGACGAACCAGAGGTCAGCCTGATCACCAAAACCGAAACCAATCCCTTTTCGTCAAGATGCAGGAAGGAGCGCAGCGCGTCGCCAAGGAACAGAGCGCCAAGCTGCTGACGGCGGCCGGCAAGGCCGATGGCGACAACGCGGGCCAGGTCGCGGCCATCGAAAACATGATGTGAAGGAAGACAACATGGTGCTGGAAATGATACGCCGCGTGCGCGTGCTCGGCTTGGCGGTGGTCTTAATCAGCCACAATATGCCGCAGGTGTTCGAGATCGCCGACCGCATCCACGTGCAACGCCTAGGCAAACGGGTGGCGGTGCTCGATCCCAAGCAGATCGACATGGCCGAAACGCTGGCCGTGATGACCGGCGCGCGCGGCCCGCGCGAGGTGCCTGACGCGGCCCACGCCTAGCGACCGGGCGCCGGAACGGCAAGCCATTGCGCGCAAACCGGGCCGACTCGGCGTTTTAACAACGCTTTTTTAGATATCCACAGCAACTGTGGATAACTTTGTTGATAACCAGCCCTTGACACAGCTGAACGCCAGCATTGATGCGGGTTTCAACAAAATGCTCAATCCACAGGCACTATATTATCCGAATAAAATCAATGACTTAGAAAGTCAAGGCGGCGGCGGAAAATTTATTTTTTACAGCTTCCTGGAGGATATTTTTGTGTACAAGTCGCCACGTCCCTGCGCGATTGTGCTTATAAACCGAATCCCGTCCTCACTTGTCCAGCAAGTTTCCCGGCGTGGCGCGATAATACCCAAGACGCAGCAGCGACTTGAAACAAGGCGGTATGGTATGAGCGCAAATATGCAGCATGACACCGACAACAGTTGGCTGATCGACGACGACCAGCCCGGCGACGGTGGCGATGGAACGGCCTCGCGCGCGGCGCCGTGGCGCGTGATGATTGTCGACGACGACGTGGACGTGCACGTGGTCACCAAATTTTCACTTAGCAATACCTCCTTCATGGGCCGGCGCATCAGCTTTCTGCATGCCTACAGCGGGGCCGAAGCGATGACCCTGTTGCGCGGCACGCCAGACGTGGCCTTGATTTTGCTCGACGTGATCATGGAAAGCGAGGATGCCGGCTTGCGCCTCGCCCATCGCGTCAGGACGGAACTGGGCGACAAAACGGTGCGCATCATCTTGCGCACCGGCCAGGCTGGGCAAGCGCTGGAAAACAGTATTATCGTTGACAACGATATCAGCGACTTTTGGTGCAAAACCGATTTGACGACGCGCAAACTGTTTACCACCGTCGTGTCCTCGCTGCGCACCTACGCCGTGCTGCGCGACTGCGCGCAACGCATGGAGACCTTGAACGCCGCCCTGGCGTCGGCCGCCGACGGCGCCGGGCCGGGCCGGGCCACCATGGCGCTCAATCTGGATCGACTCGGCATCATCCAGGCGCTCGACCCGCGCCTGTGCCAGTTGCTGCGCTGCCAACAGGACGAGATGCTGGGACGGCACTGGATGCAATGGCAATCGGCCGGCCAGCACGCCATGACATGCGTCGAATTGGCGCTGGCCATCGAACAAGGCAAGCAATGGGCGGGCGCGCTGACCCTGCGCGACAAGGATGGCAAGGAACACGACGTGCGCGCTTTGCTGTTGCCGCTGGCCGGCCACGCCGAGCATGCCGGCGCCGCCGTGCTATTGCTCACTGAAATTTAAACTGACAATGTGAGATCGAAACCACTGTTTGCGCATACAGTATGGCATACTATGCGCCGGCCTTGCGTGTTGGCGCCAACCCGCCTCGCGGTCGTATCCGGCGCGCCATGGGCGCGCTAAGTGGCGGATTGTTAAGTGCTTTTTTAGATATCCACATTGCCTGTGGATATCTTTGTGGATAAGCGCCCCTTGACACCCCTCCAAGCCACTGTTTATGCGGGTTTCAACAAAGTGCTCAATCAAAGAGCAAAAAAATAACTGTTTAAAATCAACAAGTTGCTGAAACGCCGTTTGCGAATAAAAAATCGTTTAAAATTTTTCTTCTTTTTATTTTTTGTGCATAAGTAAGCCTCCATGGCTGCAACACAACATTGCATAATGGATCAGCCCCGGACGCCGGGACGCGCCGGAAAACGGAATGACAAGCGGCCCGACATGCGGGCAAGAATGGAGCGGCGCGCCCTTAGTGCGTGGCGTTGCGGCGCAACTGCGGATGCAGCAAGACCCGTTTGATCACTTCGACATCGACATTGTGGGACTTCAGGTATTCGATGGCGCAGACAGTATTAAAACTCGATTGCACCGCGATGCCTTGGTTGACGATATCGTGGCACTGGACATTGACACGGGGTTGATACAGTTCAGTTAACAAGGGGAAACGTTGGGCTTGAAGCGTCGGCGCGTTCATCGCTATCCTTCACACGATTGATGAGATGTTAAACCACCTGAACCACGGTTCACAGCAAGGAGTATCGGCGAAGCGGCGCCAAAGTCAATGTCAGCTTTATATCGCCAAGCCGCTTTATTTATCTGCATCAGCGCGCTTTTCGCGTGCTTCTTGCGCCAGATCAGCACTAAACCCACAAAGCAGCCTAGCATCGCCCTGAGGGCGGTCGTCCGGCCGCAAGGGAGACCGATATGAATACCACAAGCACAAGCGGCACCGATTCCAGCCCGGGCGACGAGGCCGCGCCCGGCACGCCGGGTAGCGGCGAGGATGTGTGCCAGCGCTGCCATGGGCGCGGCACCCTGGAAGACGGCCAGTCCCGCCCCCTGTGCGACGGCACCGGGATGGTGATCGCGGGCATAGGCGGCGGCTGAGACGGGCCGGCCGGCATGGCTCCGGCGGATTGCTCGTGGACATTTCCCTAGCGGCCCGGCGATAATGGCGCATGAATGTCGATTCCGCTTCCGATTCCGCCCGCGCGCCCCGCCAGCCCACGTCCCTGTCCGATTTATTTCTATCGTTCACCTTCTTGGCGCTGCAAGGCTTTGGCGGCGTGCTGGCGGTGGTGCAGCGTGAAATGGTCGAGCGCAAGCGCTGGCTGACGCAAGACGAGTTTTTGGAGGAATGGGCGGTCGCGCAAATCATGCCCGGACCGAACGTGGTCAACCTGGCATTGATGATAGGCGGGCGCTATTTCGGCTTGCGCGGCGCGTTGGCGGCGCTGGCCGGCATGCTGGCGGTGCCGCTGGTGATCGCTTTGCTGCTGGCCTGGAGTTACGCGCAATTTTCCCAGTACCCGGCGGTCAATGGCGCCCTGCGCGGCATGGCGGCGGTGTCGGCCGGTCTGATCGCCGCCACCGGCCTCAAAATGGCCGGCGCCCTGGCCCGCCATCCTTTGCCGATGGTGTTTACTTACGGCATATGCGTGCTCGGGGTGCTGCTGGTGGCGGTGCTGCGCTGTCCGCTTCCCTATGTCTTGCTCGGCTTGGGCGGGCTAGGCTGCGTGGTCACCTATCGCCGGCTCACACCGTGACGTCCACCCTGCATATCGCGCTGAGCTGGAACGACTGGTTGCACCTGTTCACGCAATATTTGCTGCTGTCGCTGATGTCGATCGGCGGCGCCATTTCCACCACGGCGGAAATGCACCGTTTTTTGGTGGAACAGCATCACTGGCTGAGCCAGTCGCAATTTAACGAATCGATCGCCATCGCTCAGGCGGCGCCCGGGCCGAACGTGTTGTTCGTGGCCTTGATGGGCTGGAACGTGGGCATCAACGCCGGCAGTTACGCGGCCGCCTGCCTGGGCGTGCTCGTCACCATGGTCGGCATCTTGCTGCCCAGTACCACCATCACCTATCTGGCGGCCCAATGGGGCCACCGCAACCGCCATCTGCGGGCGGTGCGCGCGTTCAAACAAGGCATGGCGCCGGTGGTGATCGCGCTGCTGATTTCGGTGGGCATTATATTAGGCGGCGCCAACCACGATCCGGCCACCGATTGGCGCCTCTGGGCCCTCTCCATCCTGACCGGGCTGACGATCTGGCGCAGCAAGATTCACTTGTTATGGCTGTTGGGCCTGGGCGCGCTGCTGGGCGGCCTGCAATTGCTGTAGAAACAAGTGAAGGGGCGGCGGGCGCTTGCGACGGCGCCATGTCCGTGCTCAGCCTTCGGCGTGGCCGGCGCGATATTGCGGCAAGCCATCGTCCAGGCCGACCCAATCGAGTTTGGCGCCCCCATGGGTGTGGTGCTCCGGCGCGATCGCGTTCGGATCGTCCAGGCTGCAAATGGTGACGTCGAGCTGGTCCGGCCAGTCGCTATCGTCGAGGGTGAGTTGGGTGCCGCACAGGGGGCAAAACGAACGGGACGCCTTGACGCTCGATTGAAAACGGCCGGGGCTGCCTCGCAGCCATGCGAATCGCGCGCGCGGCACGCTGAACCAGCTTACCAGCGGCGCGCCGGACGCCCGGCGGCACACGGAACAATGACAACTGGTCCGATCCGTGGGCCGGCCCGGTGGTCCGGTAACGGATGGCGCCGCGCAAACAGCCACCTGTTCACATCGCTTCGTTTCCGCGCAAGATTGGCCGGCCCACGCAGGTATGGTGACACCGGCGCCTTGGCGCCGCAAGCGGCGTGGCGGCGGGCCGGGGTCGCCGGCCCGCCACCATCGAACTGCTTACTCTTTGACCGATTCGATGGCGAAGGTCAAGGTCACGTCGTCGCCTACGTAAGGCGCGTATTTACCGGCGTTGAACTCGGTACGCTTGATTTTCGCCACCGCGTTGGCACCGCACGCGTCTTTTTTCAGCATCGGATGCGGCATGCACTGGAACGAGGTGACGGTCAGGGTGACCGGCTTGGTCACGCCCTTGATGGTCAGGTTGCCGTCGACCGAAGCCAATTTATCGCCGGAGAAATTGAACTTGGTCGATTTGTAAGTAATGGTTGGAAACTTGGCGGTGTCGAGGAAATCCTCGCCTTGGATGTGGCCGTTGAAAGTGGCATAGCCGGTGTTGACCGACTTCGCATCGATCACGACGTCGACCGAGCCGGTCTTGGCGACGCGGTCGAGCACGATTTTACCGGTGGTGTTGTCGAAGCGGCTCACTTGGTTCGAGTACCCGAAATGGCTGTATTCGAAGCGCGGAGCGGTGTGGGTGCTGTCGATAACATAGGTTTCAGGGGCGGCGACGGCGGCCAGCGAAAGTCCGGCGGCGGCGGCGAAGGCGAGCAAATTTTTCATGTATGACTCCAGATAAGGGGGACGCGAGAAGAGTGGGCAAGTCGATCAAACTTGCGGATCGAACCCGCATGTTTAAGCTGGGGCGATTATGCGCGCCACGAAACCATAAGTAAAATGGAAAATTTACCGTCTTACTATCGAAATAATCGATAGTATTTTCGGGGCACGGTCCGGCCGGCCTGGCCCGGTCAGTGACCAAAAGTAAAAACGCGTGGCCCCGCCGTCGGCCACGCCGCCGGCCGGGCCGGCTGGCTGACAATCAATGCGCGGCCGCCTGCGACAATTGTGCGAACGCCAGCGCTTGCGCCTGGGTCGCTTCCGTCGGCGTCAGGCTCATGCCCTTGGCGGCGGCGCTGTTCGCGCCGAGCGTACGCGGATCGACGCCGGTGATACGGCCGAACGCCACCAGCGCTTCCAAATAGCTGCCCCAGGCGCTGGCATGATGATAATCGACGTTCCACACCTGTACCTTGCCGGTCGAAACACCGTCATACGGATCGCGCTCGGCCACGCCGGTGGCGATGGCGCGCACGAAGGACGCGCCCACCGGCAGCACGCCGGCGATGGCCGGGTCTTGCGCCGCCGCCTGCGCGTAACCGGCTTGCAAATCGGCACCCATCTGCTCGACGGTCTTGC
>JAYVUV010000297.1:0-21378 GCA_043787615.1 Janthinobacterium sp.
GGAAGCGGTAGCAATTTGCGTCTGTGGTGGCATCTGGCCGATGCCCGCCGTCAGCCCCTGCACCGTATCTTGATCGAGCTCAAGGAACGCTACGACCGGCCGGTGCTGCTGGCCGAAACCAGCCATGTCGGTAGCGGCCGCGGGATCTGGATACGCGAAATGGCGACCGAGGTCGCGCGGGCCATGGAGCACGGTGTGGACATGCGCGGCATTTGCCTGTATCCGGCCATCGATCGCCCCGATTGGGAGCACGAGGAGCACTGGCACCACAGCGGTCTGTGGGATCTCGACCTGGACGGGCCCGATCGCCTGGCGCGGCGACTGGTGCCGGCCTACGCGCAAGCCCTGCGACAGGCGCAACGTTTAACCGATCAATTATGTATCACTCACGCCCTCCCGGGGCCAACCAAGGAAAGAGCTATGCGAACTATTATCGTGTTTTGTCATCTGCGCTGGGACTTCGTCTACCAACGCCCCCAGCAATTGCTGACCCGTCTGGCCCAGCATTACAAAGTGATCTTTGTCGAGGAGCCTGTGTTCGACGAGCGCCCCGCGCATCTGCACACTTACAGTCCGGCGCCCAATCTGACCGTCTATCAGCCGCATACGCCGGTGCACGCGCCGGGCTTTCACGATGACCAGATTCCCCTCCTGCAAACGCTGCTGGCCGGCGTGGCGCAAGAAGGCGACGACCCGATCGTCTGGTTCTATACGCCGATGGCCTTGCCATTGCTGGCGCAGCTGCATCCAGCCCTGGTGGTGTATGACTGCATGGACGAACTGTCGGCTTTCAAGAATCCACCCAAGCAGCTGCTGCAACGCGAGAGTGCCTTGCTCAACATCGCCGACCTGGTGTTTACGGGCGGCCCCAGTCTGTATGAAGCCAAGCGCAGCCGCCATGCCAACGCGCATTGCTTCCCGAGCAGCGTGGACGCCGTGCACTTCGAGCAAGCACTCGATCGCAGCAACGGCCATCCGCTGCATCAAGACATCGGCCGTCCGCGTTTGGGTTTTTACGGCGTCATCGATGAGCGCTTCGACATCGAGCTGATCGCCGAGATGGCCGACGCCCATCCCGAATGGCAGATCGTGCTGGTGGGACCGGTGCTCAAAATCGACCCGGCCACGCTGCCGCAGCGCGAAAATATTCACTATCTGGGCCAGCAGCCCTACCAGGTGTTGCCACAGTTTCTTGCCGGGTGGGATGTGTGTCTGCTACCGTTCGCGCTCAACGATTCGACCAAGTTCATTAGCCCGACCAAAGTGCTGGAGTATATGGCCGCCGCCTTGCCCATTGTCAGCACCGCGATCACCGATGTTGAAAAACCGTACGGCGAGATCGTCGCCATCGGCCGCGATCACGCCGGCTTCATCGCCTGTTGCGAAGCAGCGCTGGCGCAAACCGACGAACAGACCAGGACAATGGTCGGGCGCATGCGCGACATTATCGCCGCCACCTCATGGGATGCCACTGCCGACAACATGCGCGCCCTGATCGAGGGGACCACCGGCGGCGCCGGCCACCTGCCGGCCGGGTCCGTGGCGGACCCGGACCCCATCCCGGGTGGCGATGCCCAGGCGGGCAAGATCAATCCGCTGCGCGCCACCACGCCGGCCAAGTCGATCGGCTGCGTCATCATCGGCGGTGGGCCGACCGGCCTGTCGGCGGCTTACCATGGCGATGCCAATACCACCCTGCTCGAACGCAATTCGACGGTGGGCGGTTGGTGCCGTTCCATCGAAGACGCCGGTTTCACCTTCGATTACGCCGGACACATCATGTTCTCGAACGATCCGTATGTGCTCAAGCTGTACGACATCCTGTTGGGCGACAACCAGCACTGGCAAATGCGCGAAGCCTGGGTGTATAGCAAGCAAGTGTTTACCCGCTATCCATTTCAAGGCGCCTTGTACGGCTTGCCACCGGACGTGATCAAGGAGTGCATCGTCGGTGCCATCGATGCCCGTTACGGCGCGACGGCGGTCGAATCGGCCGCGCCCGTTTGCCCGGCCAGCGCGGTCGAGGATTGCTGCGCCGATGGGAGCGCCGAGGTCGCCAACGCCGGCGCCAACGCGCGTGCGCAAAGCACAAACAGTTTCGAGGAGTTTATCTACAAGGTATGGGGCGCCGGCATCGCCAAGCATTTCGCCATTCCGTATAACAAAAAACTGTGGACCGTGCCCCTGAGCGAGATGGAAACCTCGTGGTTGGGCGGACGGGTGCCGCTGCCGGACTTGAGCGAAATCATCGATGGCGCCTTGCAGCCGGTGGCCAAGCCGATGGGACCGAACGCGCGCTTCGGCTATCCGCGCGTAGGCGGCTTCCAGGCCCTGGTATCGGGCTTCCTGCCCCACATCCGCGGCAAGGTCGAGCTCAACGCCGATGTGGTGCAAGTGCTGCCGCGCGAACATGCGGTGGCCCTGGCCGATGGCCGTCGCCTCCAGTACGAGCATTTGATCAGTACCATGCCCTTGCCTGAACTGGTCAAGCTGGTGGGCGCCGAGGCACCCGAGGAAGTACGAGCGGCGGCACGGGGGCTGCGCCATATTTCTATTCGCTGCGTCAACATCGGTATCGCCCGCACCGGCGTGACGGACAAGCACTGGATTTACTATCCCGAAGACAGCATCTTCCACCGTATTTTCGTGCAGGGCAACGCCAGTCCGGAATGCAACGCGCCGGGCGGTTTTGGTTTTACCTGTGAGATTTCGTATTCACCGTGGAAGCCCTTGCCGCTCGACGGGCAAGCCTTGATCGCGCGCTGCATCGAAGATTGCATCAAGGTCGGCATGATAAATGCCGACGACAAGGTACTCGTCGCCAACGAGGTCGATATGCCATACGCCTACGTGGTGTACGACCATGCGAGGGCGCGCAATGTCGCCATCGTGCGCGCATGGATGGAGCAGCACGATATCGTCTTGGCCGGGCGCTACAGCGAGTGGGAATATTATAATTCCGACCATGCCTTCCTAGCCGGGCGCAAGGCGGCCGATGTGGTCAGGGCGGCCCACGTAAGGGCGGCCCACGGCAGGGCGGCACGCGTCAGCGATACGACCAATCAGGCGGCGGAGTCATGATGGGCGCCGACGCGAAAAAACCGCATATATTGGTGGTGGGCGGTGCCGGCTATATTGGTTCGCATATGGTCAAGTGCCTGCGGCGCGCCGGTTATGTGCCGGTGGTGCTGGACAATCTGTCGCAAGGGCGTCGCGACGCGGTTGGTTCGGCGCCGCTGATCGTGGGCGACGTGGGCGATAACAGCGTGCTGGACGTGACGTTCCAGGCGTGGCCGATCAGCGCCGTGATGCACTTCGCCAGCTTCATTCAGGTGGGTGAATCGGTGGCCCAGCCAGCCACTTATTACGAGAACAATGTCAATAACACGGTAACTTTGCTCAAGGCCATGGTGCGCCACCACGTGCCGCGTTTCATCTTTTCGTCGACGGCGGCCATCTTTGGCGATCCACAATACGTGCCGATAGATGAACGGCATCCCAAGGCGCCGATCAATCCTTACGGCCACTCCAAACTGATGGTCGAGCAAATATTGCAAGACTTCGAGACCGCATACGGCTTGCGTTCTTGCTGTCTGCGCTATTTCAACGCGGCCGGGGCCGATCCTGATGGCGAGCTGGGCGAGTGTCATGAACCCGAGACGCATCTGATCCCGCTGGTGTTGCAGGCGGCGGCGGGACGCCGGCCATCGGTCACCGTGTTCGGCCGCGACTACGCTACGCCGGACGGCACTTGCATTCGCGATTACATTCACGTGCAGGATCTGTGCGACGCCCACTTGCTGGCGTTGGAAAACCTGCTCGCCGATGGCGGCAGCGCGCGCTTTAATCTGGGCAATGGGGCCGGTTATTCGATCAACCAGGTGATCGACGCCGCGCGACGAGTGACCGGGCGCGATATCGTCGTCACCGATGGCCCGCGTCGGGCGGGCGACCCGGCCAGCCTGGTGGCCGATTCGGCACAAGCGCGCGACGCGCTAGGCTGGCGACCGCGCTTCGCCGACCTGGACCTCATCATCGCCCACGCCTGGGCCTGGGAGCAGCAATATGCCGAGTGGGGCCGGCCGGGCCGGCCACGGGCGGCCAACGAGGCGTTGGCGTTGGCCACCGCCGCGCTCTTGCAGCGGCCGGTGGTGGAGCGGCGCGCCAGGCCCTTGGGGCGCTAGTGTCGTGTTGCATTCTACCGGCGCGGCAAAATGTGCCGCACGCCATGTGGTGCGGCGGAGGCGCGCATCCATGATGGTCGGCGCCGGGGTGCTGATTCGAGACTTGCGCGCTGTTCGAAGCGGGCGGCGCCAGCGTCCTCTATTTAACCAGCAATTTGCGGATGATCGATGCGGCCCTGGTCGCGCGGTGGGCGGCGGCTTGGTGGCCGCCCGCCGCCAGGGAAGAAACTTCGTGCGAGCGCTGCGTGGCCAGCGCCGCCTGCTCATGCAGCGCCCTTAACGCGCTCCACAGGGCTTCCTCGACAGCGCGTTCCTGCAATTTTCCCAAGCCTTCCGAGGTGAAGCTGTGGCCGGTATGGCAGCGAAACCGCCGTATGCCCCCGACCACCACTTCAAACAAGGCGCCGCTGCATTCGGGGCAGGTATAACGGGACGGCACCGCGATGCGCTGAAGGTCGTCCATATCGCCGCAATTGCTGGCGAATTTATTTTCCACCTCGATCCATTCCGGCACCCCGTCGGCCGGCGCGGCGAGCGCATCGCTCAGCTCGCCGCGCGCGATGCGCAGCAAGGCCAGCGCGATAGCGTCGGGTTCGAGGATGAGGTCCACGTCCACATGGTCGATCGCGCTGGACGGCATATCGGGCACGGGGCTGTGCAGGGGTTCTTGAACGATCGCCAAGCCGCCGCATTCCTTGATGGCTTTCAAACCGACCGTACCGTCGTCCAAATAGCCGGACAACACGACCCCGACCACCTGGTTGCCAAATTCCGCCGCCGCCGAGCGGAACAGCGGGTCGATCGCGGGCCGGGTAAAATTTTCCTTCGCGCCATGCGATAACGCCAGGCGTGCCCGTTCCCCTTCGCGCCGAACCAGCAGGTGGCGGTCGGCCGGGGCGATGACAATCGTCGACTCTTCCACCAGCTGGCCATCCTGGGCGAAGCTGACCGGCATCTGGCTGTTTCTGGATAGAATCGTCGGCAAACGGCTTTCGTTGGCTCCGATATGCATCACCACCAGCACCGCCCCGGGAAAATCGGCGGGCAGACCGGCGCAAATCGCCTTGAGCGCTTCCATTCCGCCGGCCGATGTTCCGATGACAAATAATTTTTTCATGTTCGCACTCCGTTTTGTCATCAATGGCGTGGCCCGGACAGCGGGACCCGATCGATAGCATGGTTGATCAAAACGATATTATTATCGATTATGCACATGACCCCGCACACGGATGGCCGTCGCCGCCATCGCGCCCATGCCGCGCACGCGCGGCGCGGCTTCACATCTCGGCCCGGCCCACCAGTTTGGTAATGATCTCCATTACACGCTCCATTTGCACCGGCTTGCCCAGATGGGCCGAAAAGCCGGCCTCGCGCGCGTTGGCGATATCCTTCTCGCGCGACAGGCCGCTCATCGCGATCGCCGGCAAACGCGCATAGCGCGGCATCTTGCGCACTTCACGCAGCAATTCGTAACCATCCATTTCCGGCATCGAAATATCCGAGATCAGCAAATCGATCTGCTCGCGCTGTAAGATGTCCAGCACTTCACGCGCGCTGATGGCCACCGACACCACCGCGCCTTCCAGGTCGAGTAGCGTTTTCATCAGCAAGACCACGTCCGGCGCGTCATCGACGAGCAAGATGCGGACCCCGATCACGCCGCGCCGCGTCGCTTCCACCGGGCGCGGCGCGCTATCGGCGGTCCGTTCGAGCAGCGGCAGCCAAAGCGAAAACCGGGTCCCGTGGCCGATGCCGGCCGAATAAACCTCGATTCGGCCGCCATGCAGCGTCACCAGTTCGCGCACCACCGCCAGGCCGATGCCGAGGCCGCCCTTGGCGCGGGTGGTGACCGAGTTGGGCTGGCCGAACATTTCAAAGATGTCGAGCTGGGCCGATGGCGCGATGCCCTGCCCGGTATCGATCACATCCAGGCGCAACTGCTCGCCGTCGCGCGTCAGATCGACCGTGATACGGCCGCCGGCCGGGGTGAATTTGATGCTGTTGCTGAGTAAATTCATGATGATTTGTTCGATCCGCACCACGTCCGCCGGCACCGTCAAGCCCTGCCCGGTGCCGCTGACCGCGATCTCGATGCGGTCGGCGCCGGCATCGGCGCGCGCCACTTCGACAATCGATTCGACCACCACGCCAATATCGAGCGGCGCCACCGACAAGGACAATTTGCCGGTGCGCACGCGCGACATGTCCAGCAAATCTTCGATGATGGTGGCTTGGCTGCGCACCGAGGCCCGGATCGCGTTGGCCGAACGCAGGGCGAGCGCCGAACCGCGCAGCTCCGGTACGCGCAACAACAACTCGGCGTTGACGTTGATCATATTTAAGGGTTGACGCAATTCATGGGCCATGATCGCCAAGAACTCGTCTTTCATGGCGGACGCGTTTTCAGCGCTGCTGCGCTCGATCTTTTCCGTCTGTAAGGCATCCTCGCGCACATGGTCGTGACGGGCCCGGTGGGTTTGGTCGCGCGCGATCTTGGCGTAGCCGTGTTGCGCGTTCGGACCCAGCGGGGTAGTGATGCCGCTGCAAAAGAAACGGCTGCCATCCTTGCGCAGATGCCAACGCTCGTCCTCGGCCCGGCCCTCCTCGCGCGCCTTGCTCAGCTCTTCGTCGAGCGCGTGGCGGGCCCGGTCCTCGGGCGTGAACAGGCGGTCCAGCGTATGCCCCTGCATTTCGGCCTCGGAATAGCCGAAGATGCGTTCCGAACCCTGATTCCAGCTGGTCACTCGCCCGGCCACGTCGGTGGTGATGATGGCGTAGTCGCGCGTGCTTTCGGCAACCATGCGCATGCGCGCCTCGCCCGCGCGCAACTGTTCCTCGGCCCGGCGGCGCTCGCTGATGTCGAAGAAGGTCATCACCGCGCCCT
The DNA here is from genome assembly GCA_043787615.1 of Janthinobacterium sp. Classification (GTDB taxonomy): domain Bacteria; phylum Pseudomonadota; class Gammaproteobacteria; order Burkholderiales; family Burkholderiaceae_D; genus Janthinobacterium. Next base: position 7,069 of record JAYVUV010000297.1, read on the forward strand.
CGATGCGGTCCTCGACGGTGCGGTAGGGCAGCAGCCGCACGATGTAATAGCGTCCGTCGTTGCTGCGCACCTCGCGCTCGACCAGGCGCAAGGTGTCGAACGTGGTGTTGACGTCCTCCGCCAGGTTGTCGTAGTCCAGCCGGTGGGTCAGGTCCAGCAAGCCGCGGTTGATGTCGGTCGGAATGATGCTGAAGATATCGGCCGCGTGCGGCGTGAAGCGTTTGATGCGCAATCCCTTGTCGACGAACACCGTGGCGATATCGGTCGAGGCGATCAGATTGTTGAGGTCGTCGTTGGCCTTGCCGGTTTCCTCGACTTTGACCTTGAGTTCAAAATTGACCGTGATCAATTCCTCGTTGACCGACTGTAATTCTTCCTTGCTGGTCTCCAATTCTTCGGTCGCCGAACGCAACTCTTCGTTGATCGCTTGTAATTCCTCGTTCGAGGCGCGCAATTCTTCGTTGGATATTTCGGAGTGCTCGATGGTTTCCTGTAATTGTTCTTTCTTGAGCTGCAATTCATCTTCAAGCCGGCTGAGCACCAGATCGTCGCTGCGCGGGGCCGACGCGATTCGCCGGGTTTGCTGTTCGCGCGCCATCTCGGCGCTCTGGAACAGGATCAGCACAAAGGTGTTGGCGCTTTCCTCGTCGCGATAGGGGTGTACCTTGATCGTGATCAGCATATCGCCGCCGTCGCCCGCGAGCGCGATTTCGCGGCACACGATATCGGCCGCGCTATGCGGCGCCTGGTACAGGGCGCTGCGCAATTCCAGCCGCAGCTCCGGCAATACCAAGGTCAACACATTGCGCGACGGTTCGCCGCCGACCATGCGGAAAAATTGTCCGGCGCCACCGGACATGTGCACGATGTTGCTGTCGGCATCGATCAGCACCGAGGCCGGGGCCAGCTCGGCCAATACGCGTTGATGCACCTCGGCGTAGGAAAAGTGGCGGCGCTGCGCCGGCCGCGCGGCCAGTTCGGTACGCCGTATCAAATTTTCGGTAATGCCGCCGTGGTCGCGGTAGGACAGGCTGCGCGCGATCGGCCGCGCGCGGTAGATGCGGTTTTTCTTATCGACCGGAATAAAATATTGGCTCACCGATTCGGCCGACTCCGAGCCGCCCAGGAACAGGTAACCGCCCGGTTTTAGCGCGAAATGGAACATTTCGAGCACCCTGACCTGGACCTCGCGATTGAGATAGATCAGCAGGTTGCGGCAGGAAACGATATCGAGGCGTGAAAACGGCGGGTCGCGCAATATATTATGCGGGGCGAACAATATGCGATCGCGCAAGGATTTTCGAATGTGATAGCGGTCTTCGTTCTTGGTGAAAAATTCGCGCAGGCGTACCGGCGGCACATCGGTGATGATCGCCGCCGGATAGGAACCGAGCCGGGCTTGCACGATGGCACGCTCGTCGATGTCGGAGGCGAACACTTGAAAAGGCGGCGGTTGCGTCATGCCGGCGGCATGTTCGGACAGCAACATGGCGATCGAATAAGCTTCCTCGCCGGTCGAGCAAGCCGCGACCCAGGCCCGCACATCGTCGGTCGCTTCCTTGTCTTTAAATAATTCGGGCACGATCTCGCGCTCGATCGCCTCGAAGGCTTCGCGGTCGCGAAAAAAATTGGTCACCCCGATCAGCATGTCGCCCAGCAAGGCTTCATGTTCGCGTCCAGCCGATTCCAGCAAGCGGCAATAATCGGGCAGGGTATGGACGGCCCGCACTTGCAGGCGCCGCTCTATACGGCGCAGCACGGTGGCCCGTTTGTAGTGGCGGAAATCGTGGCCGCTGCGGTCGCGCAACATGGTCAAAATGTTTTGCAGGGCTTCCTCGGCGTCCTTGGCCCTATCGTTACCGGGCGGGTGACCGACCGGCGCCTCGCCGTCGCCCGGCAAGGGCATTTCGATGGTGCGCGCGTTGGCCCATAGCTCGAGCAGCTTTTGCGGCATGTCCACCACCGGCAAGACAAAATCGACCATGCCGGTGCGGATCGCCGCCAGCGGCATGCCGTCATGTTGGGCGTCGCTCGGCTCTTGCGCCAGCGTGACGCCACCCTGTTCCTTGATGCGGGTCAGGCCGACCGCGCCGTCCGAACCGGTGCCGGACAGGACGATGGCCAGCGCCCGTTCGCTATGCACCTCGGCCAGTGTGCGGAAAAAGATATCGATCGCGATGTGGCCGCCGCGCGGACGCTGGAGCGCCTCCACGCTCAAGTGGCCATCGACCATCGACAATTGCTGGTTGGGCGCGATGACGTAAACATGGCCAGGCTCGATCAACACGGGTTTGGTCACTTGGCACACCGGCATACTGGTGGCACGTTGCAAGACTTGGCTGGCCGAGCTTTCGTGGCTGGGCGATAAATGAAGAATGACCACGAAAGCCATTTCATTGCCCTTGGGCATGTTTTCAAACAAGCCGATCAGCGCTTGCAGGCCACCGGCAGAGGCGCCGATTCCCACCACCGGGAAGTCGACGCTGCTTTGAACGATACCGGGTTGGCTAGGCGGCGTGGATGGCTCGTTGAATGGATCATGCATGGGATTTTGACAGTTGGTTTTAAATAAAGCATACAGTGTAGACCAAAGGAAGATGCACGCCGTTCGATTCGTAGGCGTATAAACAACGTTTGACCGGGCCGCAGCAGCTGTCGCGCGCCGCCCTATCCAGGGGCCGGGCTGGCCGTCAAAGTAGTCAGCGCTCATGCGAATTTGAAGCGGATCGCCTTGTCGCATGGGCGATCGTTTTCGCTTTCCCGGCAATGGACAGCCGACATAAGCTCCGAGCGGCGACCCGTGGTCAGGCAATTAAAGGCGTGTAGGTGTTTGCTTGAAGAAGAGCGTTAGTGAGTTTACATTTTGCAACCACTATCCTTTTTATCCATCAACAATAGCAGCGGCGCCAGCAACCCGCCCGGCACGCCATCCTTGCAATCGCCCCGCTTCGCTTGCCCGATATGACGCGCCAGCGGCGTCTCGTCCGCTATTGGCTGGGCCGGGATCTGACCGACCGCGGTGGCGGCTCTGGCCGGGTCGGGCCGGGTGGCGAGCGTGCGCGCCATCTTGCGCGCGGCCTCGATATCGAAGCCAGGCCGGGGCGATGGTGGTGCCGCGCCTTCCTCGGCCGGAGGGACGCCGACGGCCTCGGTCGATACCTCGGCCGATACCGCGTCGGATCGCGCCACGTCAGGCCGCGCCGCGTCAGGCCGCGCCGCGCCAGGCGGCATTGTCGCCGCGCGGCGATAGGGCGGTGCCGCCGCAGCCAATGGCTCGCGCTTGCTTTTGTTGTGTGTCACTTCGCTTGCCTTGGTTGGCAAGCTGGACGCCGGCATGGGCGGCATGGCCTGCGGCGCCGCCCTGATCCACACGGTCAGTGTTTCGGGCGCTTGCGGTCGGGCCGCCGGCGGCGCCATCCGGCCGAGCCGGTAAGCCCACAGCAGCAAGGCGTGCAGCGCCAGCGACACCGCCAGCGCGCCGACCACGCGCGCGGGATTGGCCGGCCGGCTGCCCGAGCTAAAAAAAGAAAGCGTTCTCACGATTGGTGCACCTCAACACGCTGGTCCAGCAGTGTCCCACAACTTGAATTTATTGCGATGGTGAAAATTAAATGGGCCCGCGCTTGACCGTATTCGTTCCAGCTTGTATGATCTTGCTTCTTCGGAGTGTGGCGCAGTCCGGTAGCGCACCTGGTTTGGGACCAGGGGGTCCAAGGTTCGAATCCTTGTACTCCGACCAAGATTGAATAAGAAAGACTCGGCGGCTTCGGCTCCCGGGTCTTTTTTATTTTACGGCCGCGACCGGAACATCGACTTGAGCGCGTTCGAACCGGGCCAGCGCCAGCCGTCTCAGCCAGTCCGACAAGCCCCGCTCCAGATAACGGTGGCTGAGGGCGGCCACGGGGATGGCGAGCGCGGCTGTCATGAACACATAGGCCCAGTCATGCGTGCGCGCCTCCATCCCGAGTCCGACCAGCGTTTTGGTGATCAGTTTAAAGACGATCAAGTGGCACAGGTAAAGCGAAAACGAAATCTCGCCCAGCCATATCATGAAGCGCGGCATCGGAATCGGTGCGCGTTTACTGGCCAGCGCCACGCATAACAGCGCCACGGCCGGCCCGGCGCCCATATTGTTCAGTCCATGGAAGGTGGCGCCGCCCGAGTAGGCCCACCACAGCGCCAGCGCGACCGACACCAGCACCAGATTGTTGGTCGCCACCCCCGCCCGCAGGGCCAGGCGCGATTGATACAGCTTGCCAATCACCACCCCGGCGGCGAAATCCCACACGATCGGATTGCTGATCTGGTTCAGGTAAGCGTAGGGCAGGTGGTAATCGTGCTGCACATCGAGCGACAGCGCTTGCCCATAAGCCAGCGGCAAACCGATCAGGGTCACGCCCAGCCAGGCGCCGAAGGCGGCCCAGCGCTGGCGCCCGAAACGCATCGAAGCGGCGAACACCAGATAAAAATACATCTCGAAGTTCAAGGTCCAGCCCAGCCGGTAGGGCAGATCGTAATACGGCGGCGCACCGCCATCGACCGGCAGGAACAGCAAGCCTTGCGCCAACGCGCCCAGGTTCCAGGGGTCGAACAGCCAGCCGGGGCCGCGCGTGAAGTAGACCCCCACCAGCGTCAGCACGGCATACACCGGCCAGATCCTGAAAAACCGTTTCAGCAAGAAGCGGCCGGCCTCGTCGGCGCCGCCGCCCGCATCGGCCGTGGCGCGCACCATGATAAAGCCGCTGATCAGGAAAAATAGATCGACCCCGGCCGCGCCCGGGTGCAGCAAGGCTTCACCCAGCGCCTGGGCGGGCGTATCGGCCAGAAAATAGCGTCCATGCGTGAACATCACCAGCAGCGCCGCCAAGCCGCGCAAGCCTTGCAGCCAATCGAGCCTGCCCGCCGCCGTCGTCGGCGCGCTCACCCGGCGCGTTTGGCGGCGATGGCGTTGCCGGCCCGGCTCGCGCCCTTGCGGCCCAGCTGTTGCGAGATGAATTGGCCGGCCTCCACCACCAAGTCCAGATCGACGCCGGTGGCGATGCCCAGGCCCTGCATCAAATACAGCACATCCTCGGTGGCGACATTGCCGGTGGCGCCCTTGGCATACGGGCAGCCGCCCAGGCCGGACACCGACGAGTGGAAAATGGCGATGCCCACTTCCAGGCTGGCGTAGATATTGGCCAGCGCCTGGCCGTAGGTGTCGTGAAAGTGGCCTGAAATACGATCCAGGTGAAACTCGCTGGCAGCGCGCAGTATCACCGCCTGGGTCTGGCGCGGGGTGGCCACGCCGATGGTGTCGGCGATGTCAATCTCATCGCAGCCCAGGTCGCGCATGCGCGCCACCACGTCGGCCACCGCGTCCAGCGGCACCGCGCCCTGGTAGGGGCAGCCGAAGGCGCAGCTGATGCTGCCGCGCAGGCGCAGCCCGTGCTGGCGCGCGGCCTTGGCCACCGGTTCGAAGCGGGCGATCGATTCGGCGATCGAGCAGTTGATGTTAGTTTGCGAAAACGCCTCCGAGGCCGAGCCGAAGATCACCACTTCGCCCGCGCGCGCGACCAGCGCCGCCTCGAAACCCTGCATATTGGGCGTGAGCGCCGAATACAGCACGCCCGGACGGCGCGCGATCCCGGCCATCACCTCGGCGCTGGTGGCCATCTGCGGCACCCATTTGGGCGAGACGAAGGCGGCCGCCTCGATGTTGGCGAAGCCGGCCTGGCTCAGACGGTCGACCAGGGCGATCTTGACCTCGGCCGAAATGGTTTGCTGCTCGTTTTGCAGGCCGTCGCGCGGCCCCACTTCGACGATTTTCACTTGTTGCGGCAAGCGCGATGGGGTGGGCATGTCAGTATCCTTGGTTGCGGTCGACCACATCGGCGATCGGCTGGCCGGCTTGCAGCCGGCGTATCTTGGCGGCGATTTGGGTCACGCTGTCGCGGCACAGGGTGCGCGCCGAAATGTGCGGCGTGATGGTGATGCGCGGCTATTGCCAGAACGGGTGCTGCACCGGCAGCGGTTCGTTGCGGAACACGTCCAGGGTGGCGCCGGACAGCTGGCCCGACTTGACCATGGCCAGCAGATCCGGTTCGGACAGCAGGGCGCCGCGCGCCACGTTGATCAGGTAGGCCTGCGCCGGCAGCTTGGCCAGGTTGGCCCGGTCCAGCAGGTTGGCCGTGTCGGGCGTGAGCGGCAGCATGCAGACCAGGATCTGGCTGGCGCGCAGAAAAGCGTCCAGCCCCTCGCGGCCGGAAAAACAGCGCACGCCGTCGATCTGACGTGGCTTGCGGCTCCAGCCCAGCAAGGGAAACTCGAAGGGCGCCAGCGCCGCCAGCACGCGCTGGCCCAACACGCCGGCGCCCAGCACGCCGATCGCGCAGTCCTCGCGCCGGCGCGGCGCCAGCGGCTGCCACTTGCCTTCGCGGGCCAGGGTCGCGTATTCATCGAAACGGCGGAAATGGCGCAGCACCGCGTGCAGCACGTATTCGGCCATTTGCAGCCCCATGCCGGCGTCGCCCAGGCGCACGATCGGCACCCCGGCCGGCAGCGCGGCGCCGAACTTGAGCAGCGCGTCGACCCCGGCGCCGCTGTTGAAGATGGCCTTCACCTCGGCCAGCTCGCCCAGCATGGATTGGGGCGGCGACCACACCACCGCATAGTCGCAGGGGGACGCCTTGCGGCCCTCGCGCCAGAGTTCCAGCTCCGCTTCCGGCAGCTGGTCGGCAAATTCGCGCACCCACGGCGCGGTGTCGTCGTCGGCCCGTTGCAGCAAAATACGCATGCTTCGCCCCTTCCTTTAATCCTGCCGGAACGCCAGCAGCGGCGCGCCGTCCGCCACCTGATCGCCGACCGCGTACAGGATGTCCTCGATCACGCCGTCGCGCGGCGCGGCGATGGTGTGCTCCATCTTCATCGCTTCCATGATCACCAGCGGTTCGCCCTGTTTCACTTGCTGGCCCTTGGTGGCCAGCACCGCCACCACCTTGCCCGGCATGGGCGCGGTCAGGCGGCCGCCCTCGGCCTCGGCCTCGCCGGCGTGCGCCAGCGGATCCTGGTGGCGCAGCGCGTGATGCGCGCCGCCGCTAAAGACATGCAACACCTCGCCGTCGCGCACGACCGCGCCGCGCAAGGCTTGCTCGCCCAGCCGGATGTGCAGCTCGACGTCCCGGCGCGCCGTCAAGCTGGCCGCCACGCCGTTCAGCAGCCAGCCGCCGTCCCGGTAGGCCAATGCCACTTGCGCGCTCTGGCCGTCGTCGTCGGTGAAAATCAGGGTACGCGTCAAGCCGCCGTTCAGGCGCCAGCCGCCGCTGTCGCTCCAGGGATCGGCCGCCTGCGCCGGGCCGCCCGCCGCACGCTGTTTTTCCGTCTCCAGCAAGGCCACCGCCGCCAACGCCAGGGCGGCGGCCGGCGTCGGCGCGGGCGGCGGAAACAGGGCCGCCTGATTGCGTTCGATCAGACCGGTATCGAGTTCGGCGCCGGCGAAAGCGCGGCCCGCGATCAGGCGCTGCAAGAAGGCGATGTTGGTGGCCAGGCCGACGATCTGGTATTGCGCCAAGGCTTGCGCCATGCGCGCCAGCGCCTCGTCGCGGTCGCGGCCCCAGACGATCAGCTTGGCGATCATCGGGTCGTAAAAGGGCGAGATGGCGTCGCCCTGGCGCACCCCGGAATCGATGCGCACGGCGGCCGGTTGGCCGGCCGTCCCCGCCGCGGTCCCGGCGCCGGTCTCGAACGCCACCGCCGCCGGCGTGGCCAGGTGGCGCAGGGTGCCGATCGAGGGCAGGAAGCCTTTTTCGGGATTCTCGGCGTAGACGCGCGCCTCGATGGCGTGGCCGTGGATGGTCAGCTGGTCTTGGCGTAGCGGCAGCGCCTGGCCGGCCGCGACCCGCAACTGCCACTCGACCAGATCGGTCCCGGTGATCATTTCGGTGACCGGATGCTCCACTTGCAGGCGGGTGTTCATCTCCATGAAGTAGAACGAGCCGTCCTGGTTGGCGATGAATTCGACCGTGCCGGCGCCCACATAGCCCACCGCCCTGGCGGCGGCCACGGCCGCCTCGCCCATGGCGGCGCGGCGCTCGGCCGGCATGCCCGGCGCCGGCGCCTCTTCCAGCACTTTTTGGTGGCGCCGCTGCACCGAGCAATCGCGCTCGAACAAATAGATGCAATTGCCCACAGTGTCGGCGAACACCTGGATTTCGATGTGGCGCGGGCGCGCCAGGTATTTTTCGGCCAGCACCTTGTCGTCGCCGAAGGAGCTGATCGCCTCGCGTTTGCAGGACGCCAGGGCCGCCTTGAACTGCGCGGCGCCGTCGATCACGCGCATGCCTTTGCCGCCGCCGCCGGCCGAGGCCTTAAGCAGCACCGGGTAGCCGATCCGGTCGGCCTGGTCTTGCAGGAAGTCGGCGTCCTGCTGGTCGCCGTGGTAGCCCGGCACCAGCGGCACGCCGGCCCGTTCCATCAAGGTCTTGGCGGCCGACTTCGAGCCCATGGCGCGCATGGCGGACGGCGGCGGGCCGATGAACACCAGCCCGGCCGCCGCGCAGGCCTCGGCGAAGTCGGCGTTTTCGGACAGGAAGCCGTAGCCGGGATGGACCGCCTGCGCCCCGCTGGCCAGGGCGGCGGCGATGATCCTGTCGCCGCGCAGATAGCTTTCCTTGGCCGGCGCCGGCCCGATCGGCACCGCCTCGTCGCACAGCGCCACGTGGCGGGCCTCGGCGTCGGCCGCCGAATACACGGCCACCGTTTGGATACCCATGCGGCGCGCGGTGGCCGCCACCCGGCAGGCGATCTCGCCACGGTTGGCGATCAGGATTTTTGTGAACATGGTCTCTCTCTTTTCTGTTCCTGCCGCGGACGATTTTTATATTGTGTGCTTAGCAGCCGCAGGCTTCTTTGGGCGCCGATTCAAGCATGGCGGCGCGGGTTTTCAAGCCCAGTTTATCGAGCAGGGCGCGGTCGTCCTCGGCTTCCGGATTGTCGGTGGTGAGCAGCTTGTCGCCGTAGAAAATCGAGTTGGCGCCGGCCAGGAAGCACATCGCCTGCACCGCCTCGCCCATTTGGCGCCGTCCGGCCGACAGGCGCACGCGCGCCTTCGGCATGGTGATGCGGGCCACCGCGATGGTGCGCACGAATTCGAACGGGTCGAGCGGGTCCAGGCCGTGCAGCGGCGTGCCCTCGACCTGCACCAGGTGGTTGACCGGCACCGATTCGGGATAAGGGTTCAAATTGGCCAGCTGGGCGATCAGGCCGGCGCGCTGGAGACGCGACTCGCCCATGCCGACGATGCCGCCACAGCACACTTTCAAGCCCGCGCCGCGCACCCGGCCCAGGGTGTCGAGCCGGTCCTGGTATTCGCGGGTCGAGATCACGTTGCTGTAGAACTCGGGCGCGGTGTCCAGATTATGGTTGTAGTAATCGAGGCCGGCCTGCTTCAGGCGGTCGGCCTGGCCCTCTTCCAGCATGCCCAGGGTGGCGCAGGTTTCCAGGCCCAGGGCCTTCACTTCGCGCACCATTTCCTCGACCTTTTCCATGTCGCGTTCCTTGGGGCTGCGCCAGGCGGCGCCCATGCAGAAGCGGGTGGCGCCGTTGGCCTTGGCCTGGCGCGCGGCGTCGAGCACCGTTTCGATGCCGAGGATTTTCTTGGCCTCGACCCCGGTGTCGTAGCGCGCGGCCTGCGGGCAGTAGCTGCAATCCTCCTCACAGCCGCCGGTTTTGATCGACAGCAGGGTGGCCAGTTCGACGTCGCCGTCCGGGAAGTTGGCGCGGTGGCTTTCCTGGGCGCGGAACATCAAATCGTTGAACGGCAAGTCGAACAGCGCCAGCACGTCGGCCAGCGGCCAGGTGGCCGTGTCGGGCAGGGTGATGGCGGCGGTCGGGCGGTGCAGGGCGACGGTTTTCGGTTCTTGCAACTGGGTTGGGGACATCGTGTTTCCTTCAGTATTTCAAATCGCGATTGATGATGTAAGGGAGTGCGGGGCGTTAGCTTCGGTTGGTCTTAACCGGCCAGTTCGGCAAGCCGGTGAAATTGAGATGGGCCGCCGCCGCCGCCGCGCTGGGCTCGGGCAGGCGCGGCACGCGGCCCAGCAGCGGCGCGGGCAAGCGCAATCGCAGCGCTTCGATATTCTCGTCGGCGAAGTCCATGTCGGCGCTCAAGTCGTTGGCGACCCAGCCCGCCAATACCAGGCCGCGCCCGATGATGGCTTCGGCGGTCAAGAGGGCGTGGTTGATGCAACCCAGGCGCAGGCCGACCACCAGCACCACTGGCAGCCCAAGCTGGCTGGCCAGATCGGCCGTGTCGAAACTATCGGACAGCGGCACCCGGAAGCCGCCCACGCCCTCGACCACCACCGCGTCGCAGGCGGCCGCCACCTCGGTGTAGGCGGCCAGGATCGGCACCATTTCGATATTCACGCCGTCGCGCTGGGCGGCGATGTGGGGCGCGGCCGCCGCGCGCAGCATGTAGGACGTGGTCAGGTTGGGCAGCATGCTGACGTTGCCCGCTTCGATCAGGCGGTCGGCGTCGTCGTTATGCAGTTCGCCGTCGCGTATGTGGGCGCCGGCCGCCACCGGCTTCATGCCGCAAGCCCGCACCCCGGTCTGGACCAGCGCATGCAGCATGGCCGAGGAGATCAGGGTCTTGCCGATTTCGGTGTCGGTGCCGCTGACGAAACAGGCGAAGTGCGGCGGCAGTTCGATGCCGACCGATGCCGGTTCCACTTGCGGCAGCAATTCTTCTTGTTCTGGTTCCTGTCCGGTGATGGTGCTTAACACGGCCACTTCAGGCGCCAGGGGTGTCAGTAAGGGATCGTCAAGACTCATGTGGTTTCCTTTTCCAATAGATGAATGGCGTCGATCAGGCGTGCCACGTCGGCTTGGTTATGGGCGGCCGACAAGGTCACGCGCAGGCGCGCGGTGTCGGGCGGCACGGTGGGCGGACGGATCGTCGCCACCCACAGGCCGCGCCGGTACAGCGTGGCGCCCGCACGCATGGTGTCGTCGTTGGCGCCGATCACGATCGGCTGGATCGCGCCGTCCGACGGTAGCCGGCGCCAGCGTTCCAGGCGCAGCCCGCCCGCCAATTGTGCCACCAATGCATGCAAATGGGCGCGCCGCTCCCTGCCCTCGGCGCCGCCGATCAGCTCCAGGCTGGTCAACAGGGCGTGCGCCAGGGCCGGCGCGGCGGCCGTGGTGTAGATATAGGAGCGCGCTTTCTGGATCAGGGTGTCGATCACCGTTTCGTGGGCCGCGACGAAGGCGCCGCCTACTCCGGCGGCCTTGCTGAGGGTGCCCATGTAGACCAGGTTGGGCGAGCGCAGCGCGAAGTGTTCGAGCGCGCCGCGACCATTTTCACCCAAGGTGCCGAAGCCGTGCGCGTCGTCCACCACCAGCCAGGCGCCGTGCCGTTCGCACAGGGCCAGCAGGGCCGGCAGCGGGGCCAGGAAGCCATCCATGCTAAATACACTATCGGTGGCGACGATCTTGACCGCCGCGCCGCTGGCTGTCAGCAGCGCGTCCAGCGCATCGAGGTCGGCGTGCGGATAGATGTTGACCGGGGCGCGCGACAGGCGTGCGCCGTCGATCAGGGAAGCGTGGTTGAGGGCCTCGGAAAAGATCTCGGCCTCGCCCCCTGCGGCCAGCCCGGTCAGCACGGCCAGGTTGGCCATGTAGCCGGTGCAAAAATACAGGGCGCGCGGCGCTTCCAGATGGGGGCTGACGAATTCGGCCAGGCGCTCCTCCAAGCGGGCGTGGGCCTGGCTATGGCCGCTGATCAGATGCGCCGCGCCGCTGCCGACGCCGTAGCGGGCCGCGCCTTCCTGCAGCGCGGCGATCAGGCGCGGGTGCGAGGCCAGGCCCAGATAGTCATTGCTGCAAAAAGCCAGCAGTTCACGCGGGCCGTCCGCTTCCTCCACCGTCATGCGCGCGCCGCAGGGCGAGGCCACGCTGCGCCGATGGCGCCGCAAGCCCCGGCCGTCGAGCGCTTGCAACTGAGCCTCCAGGCGGGCGATCAGGGCGCCGCTCATGCCGCGATCACCTGGTCGAACACGGCCCGGGTGCGGCTCGCCAGCGTGTCGATTTCCTGGTCGTCCAGAATATACGGCGGCATCAGATAGACGGTCGGGCCGATCGGGCGCATCAGCAGTTCCTGTTCCAGCGCGGCGGTGAAGAAGCGGCGCGAAAAAGCAGGGCCGGCGTCGACCGCGTCGAAGGCCCAGATCATGCCGCGCTGGCGCAGGTGGCGCACGCGCGGGTGCGCGGCCAGCGGCGCCAGCGCGGCGCTCAGGCGCGCGGCGCGCTGCCGGTTGTTGGCCAGCACATCGTCTTCCTGAAAGATGTCCAGGGTGGCCAGGGCGGCGCGGCAGGCCAGCGGATTGCCGGTGTAGGAATGCGAATGCAGGAAGCCGCGCGTGACATCGCTGCTGTAGAAGGCTTGATAGACTTCCTCGCGCGTCATCACTAGCGACAACGGCAGGTAACCGCCGCTGATGCCCTTCGACAGGCACAAAAAATCGGGCCAGACGGCGGCTTGCTGGCAGGCGAAAAAGCTGCCGGTGCGGCCGCAGCCGACCGCGATTTCATCGAAAATCAGGTGCACTTGGTAGCGCTCGCACAGCGCGCGCAGCAGCGACAGGTAGAGCGGGTCGTGCATCGCCATGCCGGTGGCGCACTGCACCAGCGGCTCGACGATGATGGCGGCGATGTGGCGGCCACGCTCGGCGAACAGGCGTTCGACGTCGGCGGCGGCGCGGCGCGCCACGTCTTGCGCGCTCTCGCCCTCGGCCGCCAGGCGGGCGTCGGGCGACGCCACCACGTGCGCGGCGCGCAGCAGCGGGCCGTAGGCGTCCTTGAACAGGGGGACGTCGGTCACGGCCAGGGCGCCGATGGTTTCGCCGTGGTAGCCGCCCTGGACGCAGACAAATTCCTGCTTGTCGGCCTGGCCGCCGTTGCGCCAGGCGTGAAAACTCATCTTGAGCGCGATTTCCACCGCCGAGGCGCCGTCCGAGGCGTAGAAGCAGTGGCCCAGCACATGGTCGGTCAGGGCCGACAGCCGCTCCGACAGTTCGATCACCGGCTGGTGCGTGAAGCCGGCCAGCATGGCGTGCTCCAGGCGGTCGAGCTGGTCCTTGAGCGCGTGGTTGATGCGCGGGTTGGCGTGGCCGAACAGGTTGACCCACCAGGAGCTGATGGCGTCCAGATAGCGTCGTCCGTCGTGGTCGTACAACCAGGCGCCGCGGCCATGGCTGACCGGGATCAGCGGCACGCTTTCATGATGCTGCATCTGGGTGCACGGATGCCACACGCTGCGCAGGCTGCGTTCGACCCAATTCGATTGCGATTCTGTGTTCAATACGACTCCATGGTGATGCCCGGCCGGCCGCCGCCGTTCACGCCGGCAGCCAGTTCGGCTTGCGTTTTTCCAGGAAGGCCGCCACCCCTTCCCGGCCCTGTGCCGAGGCGCGGATCTGGGCGATGCGCTCGGCGGTGTCGGCCAGCAGAACCGGCGTGACGGGCTGGCCGGCCACCTCGCGCACCAGCGTCTTGGCTTGCGCCACCGCGTGCGGGCCGTTGGCCAGCAGCGCTTGCGTCAGTTCGGCCACCTTGGCGTCGAGCGCCTCGGGCGCCACCACCTCGTGCGCGAAACCGATGCGGTGCGCCTCGGCCGCCGAAAAACGCTCGGCGCTGAGGAAGTAGCGGCGCGCCGCCTGCTCGCCCATGGCCTTGATCACATACGGCGAAATGGTGGCCGGGATCAGGCCCAATTTCACCTCGCTCAGGCAAAATCCGGCCTGCTCCGAGGCCACGATGATATCGCATGCGGCCACCAAGCCCATGCCGCCGGCGTAACAGTCGCCCTGGACCCTGGCCACGACCGGCTTGGGACACAGGTAAATGGTGCGCAGCATCTCGGCCAGGCGCAGCGCGTCGGCGCTGTTTTCGGCGTGCGAATAGGACGCCATGGCGCGCATCCAGTTCAAGTCGGCGCCGGCGCAAAAGGCGGCGCCGCTGGCGGCCAGCACGATCACGCCCACCATGTCGCTGCGGCCCAGGCCATCGAAGGCCATGGTCAGTTCGGCGATGGTGTGCTCGTTGAAGGCGTTGCGCAGCTCGGGGCGGTTGAGGGTGAGGGTGGCCACCCTGCCTTCGATGGCCATCTTCAGGGTCTGGAATTCCATGCTCGGGTTGATCCTTATCGTGAATGGCGCGCCGCTTACATGCGGAACACGCCGAAGCGGGTGTCGCCGATCGGCGCGTTGAGCGCGGCCGACAGGCCCAGGCCCAGCACCATGCGGGTGTCGGCCGGGTCGATCACGCCGTCGT
>JAYVUV010000298.1:0-3967 GCA_043787615.1 Janthinobacterium sp.
GCTTGCCGGCGGCGCGCGTCAATTCTAGTTCGCGCCGTATCAGTTCGGAGCCGAAGGCGCTGCCGCCGGGCGAATTGACCCGCAGCACCAGAGCCTTGATTTGATTGTCCTCGCGCGCCTTGCGGATCATGTTGGCGGTCGACAGGCCACCCACCGCGCCCGGCCCGGCCACGCCGTCGCTGATTTCCCCGGCCGCCACCACCACGCCGACCGCGTCGCCCAGCATTTTCGGACGCTGACGCGCCAGATAATCCTCGAAAGCGACTTGGCGGAAATTTTTGCCGTCGGCGTCGACGGCGCCCCGCTTCATCAGGATTTGGCGTACCTCGTCGCGCGTTTTCAAACCGTCGACCAGCTTGGCCGCCACGGCCACCCGGGCCAGATCGCCGTTGGAAGCGGCCACCAGATCGGGCAAGGCGTTGATGTCCTTCATGACCTGGCCCTTGGGCAGCTTGCGCAAGCGCTCCACTTCGCCGGTGTAACTGTCCCACAGCGCGTTGTACAGATAAGCCTCGGCCTCGGCCGCCGCCTCGGACGGGCCGTTGGCGATATACGGCTCGGCGAAACTCTTGTAGGTGCCGACCTTGAGCAGGTTGACCGTGACGCCGACCTTGTCGAGCGCGTCGCGGTAATAATTACGGTAGTGGCCGAAGCCTTCGAGCATCACGTTGCCCATCGGGTGCAGATACACCTCGCTGGCGTGGGCCGCCACCAGATACTGGCGCTGGCTGTAGCTGGCACCCCAGGCCAGCACCGGCTTGCCGCTGGCGCGGAAGCGGTCGACCGCGGCCGCCACTTCGCGTATCGAGGCTTGGCCGCCGCCTTCCAGCTCGTCCAGCACCAGCACGGCGCCGCCGATGTTGGCGTCCTTGGCGGCCGCGTCGAGCACGACGAGCACGTCGCGCAGCTGCAAGGTGCGCTTCATGTCGCCGCGCACATTGGCCAGCACGGTTTCGCGCACGCCGCCGGCGTGCTGCTCGACCAACTGGCCCTGCAGGTCGAGCACCAGGGTGGTCTTGCCGGCCAACGGCTTGAGGCCGCCCGCGAAGAACAGGTACAACAACCCCAGCACGAAGACCAGGAACAGTAGATTGAGCAGCGTGCGGCGGGTGGCGTCGACCGCGCGCCAGGCGAAGCCGAAGCCGCGACGGGCGGCGGAAAATGGTTTGAATGACATTGATGCTCCGGCAAAATGGATCGTGCTAATTAAGGTGGCGAACGTGGTGGCGATGGGCCGATGGCGGCGCGCCGGCCGCCGTTTATGGCAAAATGTCTACTGTAAGCGAAAAAACATAATACTGTTGCTGGCTTGGCGCAAGGTGGCGCGCGATTCGGCCTAAGCGCCGGCCGCCGGGCCGCCATCGCCGCAACAGCGCTGGCCCTATCGACCCTGCCGAATCCGCCCATGCACCCCGACTATCTGCCCCTGCTGCTCAGCCGTGAAATGCCATATGGCAAATACAAAGGACGGGTGATCGCCGATTTGCCGGCCCATTACCTGGCCTGGTTCGCGCGCGAAGGGTTTCCTTCGGCGAGCTGGGCGGCTTGATCGCCCTGATGTACGAGCTGGACCATAATAATCTCAAGCATTTGCTCGAGCCGCTGCGACGCGGCGCGCGCTGAGCGCTCACGCGCGCCCGCCCACCGTCAATTCGGCGAAACCGGTGGCCGGGTCCGGCGCGCGGCCGAAGCGGTGATCCGGCAGCAGCATGAGCAAAATTTCGGCGGTGGTGCGCACCAGGCAACCGTCCGCCACATGGCCGCCCAGCACGCCGCCGCGCGCGTCGGCGACGCTCATGTGCAGGTGGACGCCGTCGGCCGACAGCGTGCCGGCCAAACTCAGTATCTCCAGATCGCCGCGCAGGCAACTGGCATGCGGTGCGCCGGCGAAGCGCAGTTGCGCCACGCTCAGACTGCCGATGCCTTGCAACACGAACGCGGCTTGCACGCCGTGCTCGGCCAGCAGCGCGCGCAAGGCTTGACGCAAATCCTGACCGGGAAGCAGGCGGATCGGCAAGGGCGTCGAAGCGGAGTCCATCACGCGGCTGGCTGGCCGGCCGCCAGCAGCGCGGCCAGCTCGCCGCTGTCGGCCAGAGCGCGCACATCGTCGGCGCCGCCGACCAACACGCCCTGCACGAAGATCATGGGCAGGGTCGGCCAACCGCTCCACATCTTGAGCGCCAGACGCGTGCGCCACTGGCTCAGGTAACTGCCGTAATCGAGATCGTGGTGGGCGATGCCGAGGCCGTCGAGCAGCTTGCGGGCCTTGCGCGGAAACGGATTCATCGCCATGCCGACCACCACCACCGGGTGGGCCGCGACGGCCGCCTCCACTTCCCGCACCACGGGGTGGCGCAGATGGTCGATCTTGGCGCGGATGGCGGGATGGGTGCGGTCTTCGTCAAGCACATGCCGACTCGTTGTTGGGCGCATTGTTATTTTCCTGGCTGGTGGTGGCGTCTGCGGATGGCAGATGCAGCAATGTAGCCTGCATTGCGCCGCTTGGGAAGCACGCCGCGGCCGACGCGATCGGCCGTCCGCGCACGCGGACGAACCGGGTCGGCGGCCGCGTCGTCGGATCGGCTCGGACGCCGCCGGCCCGTCACTCGGGCACGGCGCGCAAGCCGACGGGGAAACCGGGCGCCGGCCCCGCGACGGGCGCCGGCCGCGCCGGCCGCGATTGGCCGAACGCCAGGCGCTGGCCCTCGCTGAGCATGCGTTCGAAATCGGCCGCCGGCACGGCCGGGCTGAACAAATAGCCCTGTAATTGATCGCAGCCCAGCTCGCGCAAGAAACGCATCTGCTCGGCCGTCTCCACTCCTTCGGCCACGATTTCCTGGCGCATTTGCTGGGCCATGGTGACGATGGCGCGCGCGATGGCGCAATCGTTGGCCTCGTCGGGCAAGCCGATCACGAAAGAACGGTCGATCTTGAGCGTGCGGATGGGGAATTTCTTCAAATAAGCCAGGCTGGAATAGCCGGTGCCGAAGTCGTCCAGCGCCAAGCCCAGCCCCATCGCCACCAGCTGGTTCATGATTTCCACCACGTTGTCGGCGCCCCGCACCAGCAAGCTTTCCGTGATCTCCAACATGATTTGCTCGGGCCGCACGGCGTGGCGCTGCAACACGGCGGCGATGCGGGCCGGCAAATTGGGGTCGAACTGGCGCGCCGACAGGTTGATGGCCACCGGCGGCATGGTCAGGCCGGCCTCGCTCCAGGCGCGGATTTGGCGGCAGGCGGCTTCCAGCACCCAGGTGCCCAGTTCCAGTATCAAGCCGCTTTCCTCGGCGATCGGAATGAAGATGCCCGGCGGGATCATGCCGCGCTGCGGATGGGTCCAGCGCAGCAGCGCCTCGGCGCCCACGATGCGCCCGCTGCGCAGGCTGACCTTGGGCTGGTAATGCAGTTGCAAGCCTTCGCCGCGCAGCGCCAGCCGCAACTCGCTCTCCAGGCGCAAATGCTCCTTGGCGCGCTGATTCATCTCCGCGCGGTAAAACAGATAGCTCGGCTCCAGGTTTTGGCCGGCCTTGGCCACCGCCACGTCGGCGCAGCGCAACAGGGCCGGCCCATCCGGCCCGTCCTCGGGATAGACGCTCACGCCGATGCTGGCGCCGATCTGCAAACTGTGGGCGTCGATCGGTAGCGGCGCGGCCAGCACCGCGAGCAGCTTTTGGGCCACCAGCGCCACATCGTCGCGCCGCTCGACATGGGACAGCGCCACCACGAACTTATTACCTTCGAGCCGGGCCAGCATGTCGGCCTCGCGCAACTCGCGGTGCAGCAGGCGCGCCGCCTCGATCAGCACGCGGTCGCCGATGTCGTGGCCGAGCGTGTCGCTGATGGCGCCCACCCGCCCGATCTCGACCACCAGCAGGGCGGCGCAATCGTGGCCGCGCCTGGCCTCGCTTAAAGTGTGGTGCAACAATTGATTGAGCAGGCAGCGGTTGGGCAGGCCGGTCAAGCTGTC
>JAYVUV010000299.1:0-10676 GCA_043787615.1 Janthinobacterium sp.
GGATCGCCGCGCGGCTGTGGTCATACGAGGTCTTCGACGAGCGAGTGTCGACCAGGGAACCATGGTTGGATTGAAAATACCGGCCCGAGCATTCCGCGAATTCGGGCGCCAGCGCGATCCTGGCCAACGCCGCGCCGGAGAACGACAGGCTGTCCATCGTAACACCCATGGCCCCGAGTAGCCACTTCACCGGCGCGGTTCTGATCAATCCCACCAAAAAAGCGGGCGCGGTGCGACTCAGGCCGGTCTCCGGTATCAAGCCCGGGTCGAAGGCGATCGACACGGTGGCGCGCCCGGCCGCGCGCAGGCGGCGGTCCAGTTCATACGTCATCAGCATGGTGCACAATTTGGCGCTGGTGTAACGCCGGCCCCAACCGATCGCGGTGGCGCCGCGCGCTTCCCCGGCCAGGGCCAGGGCGTCCGGTTCGAGCGCCGCGCCCACCATTTTGCCGTCCATGGTGGCCGGGTCGTGGGTGCCGCTGGCCGTCAACACCACCCGTCCGTCCGGGGCCAGGCTGTCGAGCAGCAGCTGCACCAGCAAAAAATGGCCCAGATAATTGGTGGCGAAGGTCAGCTCGTAACCATCGACGCTGGTGCGGGCCGGCCCCGCGAACTGGGCGCCCGCGTTGCACACCAGCGCGCGCAGCGGCGCCATCTCGCCACGCGCGACCATGCCGGCCACCACGCTGGCCGCCGCGCGCACCGAAGCCAGCGAAGCGACGTCCAGCCCGATCACCGTGACCCGCGCGCCATGGGCCGCGCGCAACCCCGCCGCCGCCCGCTCGACCGCAGCCACATCGCGGCCCGCCAGTATCAGATGCATCTGGCCCGCCTTGGCCAGCTCGCCGGCGCACACCAGGCCCAGGCCGGCATGCCCGCCGGTCATGAAAACAGTTTTCATCCCTACTCCCTTGAATGGTTGACGGTGTCAACCTTGACCGCAGGTTGACACTGTACACCTCGCATGTCAAGCGGAAACAAAGCGGTTGACTTCGCCGATCGGCATCGATACACTGTATTTATTAAATACATTGTATCGGAGAAAATATGGAATCCACATCGGTCCTCATCGTCGGCGGTAGCCTGGTTGGCTTGTCGATGGCGGTCTTTCTCGCCGAACGCGGCGTGGCCACGGTGGTGCTGGAACGGCGCGGCGGCAGCTCGCCGCATCCGCGCGCCATCGGTTTCACGCCCCGCACGCTGGAACTGTACCGCGCCGTCGGCCTGGAAGAGCGGATCCCGCAAACGCCGGCCAGCTTCCGGCTGCGCCGCACCACCGTCGAAAGCCTGGCCGGCAAATGGCTGGAGGAGGCGGCGCCATGGGCGCCGGAAAAACAAAAAGCGCCGCATCAAGCACCCGCCGCCCCCTTTTCGCCCTGCGCCGGGGCGGCCATCGCCCAGGACAGCCTCGAACCGATCTTGCGCGCCAAGGCCGGCGAACTGGGCGCCGATGTGCGCTTCGACAACAAAGTGCTGCACGTCGAGCAAGACGCGCACGGCGTCACGGCGCTGGTGCGCCGCGCCGACGGCGGCGAGTACCACATCCGGGCCGATTACCTGGTCGCCGCCGACGGCCACCGCAGCCCGGTGCGCGAGGCGCTCGGCATCGGCCGCTCCGGGCGCGGCCATCTCCGCACCCTGCGCAGCGTGCTGTTTCGCGCGCCCCTCGACCAGTACCTCGAAAGCGGCGTGGCCCAGTTCAATATCGCGCAGCCGGGATGGAGCGCCTTTCTCACCACTTATGGCGACGGGCGCTGGGTGCTGATGTTTTCGGACGACCAGGAGCGCGACGAGGCCGAGCTGACAAAGCTGATACGGCGCGCCATCGGCCGCGACGACATCGAGGTCGAGGTAATCGTCACCGGGCGCTGGGAATTACGCGCCTCCATCGCCGACCGTTTCAGGGACGGCCGGGTGTTCCTGGCCGGCGACGCGGCCCACACGCTGCCGCCCAGCCGGGGCGGCTATGGCGCCAACACCGGCATCGAGGATGCCCATAATCTGGCCTGGAAGCTGGCCTCGGTGCTGTCGGGCCGCGCCGCGCCGGCCTTGTTGGACACCTACGACGCCGAACGGCGCCCGGTCGCCTGGCTGCGCCACGACCAAATCTTCACGCGTAACGACTACAAGGAGTTTAGCGACGCCGGCGCCGCCATGGTGGCCGTCATCGACGACGACGCCATGGAGTTCGGCCAGTTGTACCGCTCGGGCGCCGTGCTGGGCGCCGGCGCCGGCTTGCCGGCCGCGGCCCGGCCCGACCAATGGGCCGGCCAGCCCGGCACGCGCGCGCCGCATGTGCCGATATCGATCGGCGACGAACAGCGCTCCACGCTCGACCTGTTCGGCCACGGCTGGGTGCTGCTGTTTACCGACGCGCGCTGGAGCGCGGCGGCGCGCTTGGCCGGCGACGCGGTGGGCGTGCCGCTCAAGGCCATGCAAGCGGGAAGCTACTTCATCCCCGCGCGCATGGAGGATTGGCACGCGGCGTACGGCTTGGGCGCCGACGGCGCCGCGCTGATCCGGCCGGACGGCTACGTCGCCTGGCGCGCGCCGGCGCTGCCGGCCGATCCGGCGGCGGCGCTGACGGCGGCCTTCGGGCAAGTGGCGTTCGCCGTTGGTCGCGCCTGACAGTCTGGATCGACGTCCCATCGGGCACCGCTGTGGTAGCATGGCCCGATTTGGCCGGGCCTCCGATTAGCCGGGCCACGAACCGGATCGTCACATGACAGCAGAACAAAACAAGCCGGGCCCACAAAGCGTGTGGGAGCGCGCGCCCGCGCCGCGCCGCGCCGCGCCGTCGCCCCTGAGCCGCGAAGGCATCGTCCAATGCGCGATCGGGATCGCCGACCGGGAAGGCTTGGCCGCGCTGTCGCTGCGCAAGGTGGCCGGCGCGCTCGACGCCGGCGCCATGCGTTTATATACCCACATGGCGTCCAAGGAGGAACTGCTGGAGTTGATGGTGGACGCGGTGTACGGCGAAATGCTGGCCATGCCGGTCGCCGACGGCGACTGGCGGGCCGCCCTGCGCTCGATCGCGCGCCGCACCCGCCGCGCCGCGCTGGCGCATCCGTGGTTTGTCGAACTGCTGGGCGGGCGGCCGCACTTCGGCCCGAACGCCCTGGCCTATCTGGAGGCGTCGTTCGGCGCGCTCGATCGCGCCCAGGGTTTCGCCCATGTCGATCTGGCCATGCGCGCGCTGAAAACCGTCAACGCGTATGTGATCGGCGCCATCCGCGCCGAAGCCGGCGAACTGCTGGCCGAAGCCGAAAGTGGCATGAACAAGGGCGAATGGCAAACCGCCACCGGCGACTATCTGCGGCGCGTGCTCGCCTCCGGGCGCTATCCCAGCCTGACGGCCGTGTATCACGAGGCGATACACCACCCGCCCGAGACGGTGTTCGAGCAGGGTCTGGACAGCGTGCTAGACGGGATCGCCGCGCTGCTGGTCCGACCGGCTCAGGCGTACTAGGATTTTTGCAGCGCGTCCTCGGCCGGCCGTGCCGTCAGGCTGGCCAGCAGCGCGCCGAGGGCGTCGATTTGCAGCGGCTTGAGCAGATGCCGGTCGAAGCCCGCGTGCCGGGCGCGCGCCACATCGTTCTCGGTGCCCCAGCCCGACAGCGCGACCAGGGTGCCGGCCGCCAGGGCCGGGATTTTGCGGAACGCGATCGCCGTTTCGTAGCCGTTCATGATCGGCATGCCGATATCGAGGAACACCACATCCGGTACAAAGTCGCGCGCGATGCGCAAGGCGCTCAAGCCGTCGTTGGCCGTCTCCACCTTGTGGCCGGACTGGCGCAGCAGGGCGGCCAGGGTTTCCGCGCTATCCTTGTTGTCGTCCACCACCAGCGCGCGCAAGCTGCGCGTCGCGCCCGCGCGCTCGATGAGCGCGGCCGGGGCGGCCGGGGCCGATGGCGCCGGCAGCAAAGGCAGGCGCACGGAAAACACGCTGCCCATGCCGGCGCCCGCGCTCGATACCGTGACCGCGCCGTCGTGCATGCTGACCAGATGGCGCACCAGCGCCAGGCCAATACCCAGGCCACCCTGCGCGCGCGTGAGATGCTGATCGACCTGGTTGAACATGTCGAACACCTTGTGCTGCGATTCCGGATCGATGCCGACCCCGTTGTCGGCGATGTTGATCACCACCGAATCGGCCAGGCAAGCCACGTCGACCGCGATGCGCCCGCCCGGCGGGGTGTATTTGGCCGCGTTGTTAAGCAGGTTGCTGAGCACCTGGGCCAGACGCACGGCGTCGGCGTCGACCATCACGGCCGCCGGCGGCAGCGTCACTTCCAGTTGATGTTGGGCGGCCTCGATCAAGGGCTTGCTGGTGTCGATGGCGTGGCCGATCACGGCGGCGACATCGATCGGCTGTTTTTTCAGCTGGATCTTGCCGCCGTTGATGCGCGCCACGTCGAGCAAATCGTCGATCAGATGGACCATGTGTTTGATCTGGCGCTGCATGATCTCGCGCATCTTGGGAAAAACGGCGGGATTATCCTGCGATTTTTCCAGCACCGCCAAACCGTTGGCCAGCGGCGCGAGCGGGTTGCGCAACTCGTGCGCCAGGGTGGCGAGAAACTGGGTCTTGCGCAGATCGACCGCCGACAGATCGGCGGCCAGGCGGCGCAACTGTTCCTCGGCCTGTTTGCGCTCGGTGATCTCGGCCACGGTGCCCAGCATCTGTGCCGGCTTCGATTCGGTGGCGTGATAAAAGCGTCCGGTCAATTCGGCCCAGCGCACCAGCTCCTCGCCCGGGCGCTTGTAGCGTCCCTGAAAATAAAACGGCTCCGCGCGTTCGAGCGCCTGCGCGATGGCGTGCTCGAAACCGGTGCGGTCGTCCGGTTCCAGATATTCGGTCACGAAAGCGGTTTTCGTCAGCGCCAGCGAGTGGCCGCGGCGGCCGAAAATCTCGTGCGGCAAATCGTTTTCCCAGCTCATCGCGTCGGCCAGGTCCGGAATCCAGGTCCAGACCCCGAAACCGCCGGCGCGGGTCGCCAGCCGGACCCGCTCCTCGCTCTCGCGCAGGCGCTCCTCGCCGGCCAGCACCGCCTGTGCGGCTTGACGCTCGACGGTGGCGTCGCGGAAGATCTTGACGAAACCCTGCAAATTGCCGCCCTTGTCCTGCAGCGCGATCGCGGCGCCGTCGGCGTAAAACGCACGCCCGTCCAGGCCCCGATACCAGCGCTGATCCTGCACCCTGCCCTCGCGCACGGCCTGCGCGCGTTCGTGCTCGGGCCGGCCGGCGGCCACGTCGTCGGGATGGAACAGGATCGACACCGGCTGGCCCAGCGCGCGCTGCGCGCTCCAGCCGGAAATGGCGTGGGCGCCGCCTTCCCATTCGCGGATGATGCCGTCGCGGTCGGTGCCCACGAAGGCGTAATCCTTGATGTTGTCGAGGATGAGGCGGATGCGGCTGTCCTTCGCCTCCAGCGCCAGCGCGTGGCGCTCGCGTTCGAGCCGGGTCAAGTCCTCGGTCTTGCGGTACAGGTCGACGAAGATGCCGATCTTGGAGCGCACCACGGTGGGGTTGAGCGGCTTTCTCAAAAAGTCGACCGCGCCCAGCGCGTACGCCTCCTCGACCAGTTCATCGGAATCCTCGGAGGCGGTCAAGAACAGGATCGCGGTGCGGCGCGAACGCGGCCGGTCGCGTATCATTTTGGCGACCTCGAAACCGCTCATGGTGGGCATGCGGATATCGAGCAGCACGGCGGCGAAATCGGCTTGCAGCAGGTGCTTGAGGGCCTCTTCGCCGGAATTGGCGCAGACCAGGTTTTCGCCCAGGCCGGCCAGCACCACTTGTAGGCTGATCAAATTGGCCGGCTCGTCATCGACTAGCAAAATATTAACGGGCTGATTGCTATGCATGCCGATTCCTCAAATTGATCCAAACCCGCCCCCGGCACGCGCCGACGCCGCATCGAATTCGGTTGGCGGCCATTTTACCACCGGCGCCCGCGCCGCGCCGAAGCCTAAGCGACCCGCCGGTACAGGCCCTGCTCGCCCAGCACGGTGGTGAATTGACGCGCCAGCGCGGCGCCGCCGCGATCGGCCCCCAGTTCGATTTGCAGGATGCCGAACGGGCACAGACTTTGGCCGAACAGGTCCACCACCCTGCGTTGCAGCGTGGCGTTGTATTGGGCCGCGTGGCGCTGGCACAGCACCAGCTGAAACTCGTTGAACGAGCCGTCGCTGACCAGGTCGTGCTGGCCCCACACGATATGCTCGCGCACGGCCGCGCGCATGGTCCAGCCATCGGCGCCGGCCTCGCACAAGGCGCGCAGCGAGGTCTTGCCGCCGCTGAGAAAATGACGCGCGTCCCAACCGTCCATGGTCGGCGCGCCGATCGGGCGCGCCAGCAAGTCGGCCAGCACTTCCTCGTTGGCGCTGGTGACGAACAGGCGCGTCCGGCGCTGCAAATCCTCCTCGACCAGCAGCGCGGCCAGGCGCAGCACCAGTTCGGCGCCGGCGCAGTCGGCCAGCCAGATGGCCGGCCAGGGACTGGACCGCAGCAGCGGCAGCACCGCGCAGCGCATCGCCATGAAACACGGCGCGCTGGTCAAAAAATCGCTGGCCTCGCCGTGCAGGGCGCGCAGCACTTCGCTGGCTACGCCCGCCTCGCGCAGCACCAGCCCTTGCAGCGCGGAGATACTGTCCAAGCCGCGCCGGGACACCAGCGCGTCCAGTTTATCCTTCAGCGCCGCGCGCGCGAAGTCGCGCAAATCGGCGCCGTAGCGGCGGTACAGGGCTTCCAGGAACAACGCCGTTTCCAGCTGATCCTGGTCCTCGCCCTCTTGCCCGGGGCGCACCCTCAATCCCCCAGCCAGACGCGGATCAACGACAGCAGCTGCGGCACATCGACCGGTTTGGTGATGTAGTCGCTGGCGCCGGCGGCGATACATTTGTCGCGGTCGCCCTTCATCGCCTTGGCGGTCAGGGTAATGATGGGCAGCGACTTGAATTGCTGGATGGTGCGGATCGCGCGCATGGTGTCGTAGCCGTCCATCTCGGGCATCATGATATCCATCAGGACGATTTCAATGCCCGGGGTGTTGTGCAGCATGGCGATGCCGTCCTTGCCGTTTTCGGCGAAGTGCACCTCCATCTGGTAACGCTCGAGCACCGTGGTGAGGGCGAAGATGTTGCGCAAGTCGTCATCGACCACCAGCACCTTGCGCCCCACCAAACCGCTGGTGGCGGCCTGCACCTCTTCCAGCATGCGCCTTTGCTGCTCGGGCAGCGCGGCCGGCGAGCGGTGCAAAAACAGCGCCGTTTCGTCCAGCAGGCGCTCGCGCGAGCGCGCGTCCTTGACCACGATGGTCTTGGCGAAGCGCCGCAGCTTGGCCACTTCCTTGCGGCTCAATTCGGCCGCCGTGTAGACCACCACCGGCAGGTCGCGCAGCGCGCTGTCCTGGCTGATGATGTCGAGCAGGGCGAAACCGTCCATGTCGGTCAGGCTCAAGTCCAGCACCATGCAGTCGAAGCGGCGCTCCTTCAACAGGGCCAGCGCCTCGGCGCCGGCGCCCACGGCGACGATTTCCAGGTTGGAGTCGCCGATCAGTTGGGCGATATCGTGGCGCTGCACTTCGTCGTCCTCCACGATCAACAGGCTGCGCCGGCTTTGGCTGGTGAAGCGCTGGATGCGATTGAACTCGTCCTCCAGGCGCTCGGGCTTGACCGGCTTGTTCAGGTAAGAGATGGCGCCCTGGCGCAGCGCCTGTTCGCGTTCGCGCATGGACGACATCACGTGCACCGGAATGTGACGAATGGCCGGATCGCGCTTCAAGCGGTCCAGCACCGCGAAGCCGTCGGTGTCGGGCAAGTCCAGGTCGAGCAGGATGGCGATCGGCAGATAGTCGCGCGCCAGGCTCAGGACCGATTCGGCGCTGAAGGTGACGATGCCCTTGAAGCCGCGCGCGCGGGCCTGGGCCAGCAGCACGCTGGCGAAGCCGAGGTTATCCTCGACGATCAAAATGGCTTGGTCGCCGCCGACCAGCCGGTGGCGGTCGTCCAGATTCGGGTCGTGCAAGGCGCCGCCGCCCATGCCATCGTCGCCCTCGTCGTCGCCACGCGGCGGCGCCACCAGCGCCACCGGCAGCGGCGTGTAGGCCAGCACCGGCTCGGCCACGGCGGCGATGCGCGGCGCGTCCGCTTCCTGCACCAATTGATAGGTGCCGAAACCGACGTGATTGTAGGGCAGGAACAGGGTGAAGGTGCTGCCGCTGCCGATCACGCTGGTGACCCGGATTTCGCCGCCCAGCAGGCGCGCCAATTCGCGCGAGATCGACAAGCCCAGGCCGGTGCCGCCGTAGCGCCGCGCGGTGCTGCCGTCAGCCTGCTGGAAGGCCTCGAAAATGAGTTGCAGCTTGTCGGACGGGATGCCGACCCCGGTGTCGCTGACCGAGAACGAGACCACCGCGTCGCCCCGGCCCAGCGAATGGTGGTCCGGGGTCCAGCCGGTTTGCACCAGGCCGATCTTCATGCACACTTCGCCGTGGGCGGTGAACTTGAAGGCGTTCGACAGCAGGTTTTTCAGGATCTGCTGGAGCCGCGTGGTGTCGGTCATCATCGATTGCGGCAAGCCGGGATCGAGGTCGATGAAGAACTTGACCAGCTTGGCCTCGGCCATGTGGCGGAAGGTGCGCTCGACGTAATTGGCCAGCACGCGGAAGCGCGACTCGCTCACCTCCAGCGTGACGGTGCCCGACTCGATCTTCGACAAATCCAGAATATCGTTGATCAGGGTGAGCAAATCGCTGCCCGAGCCGTGGATGGTTTTCGCGTATTCGACCTGGTTCGACGACAGATTGCCGTGCGGGTTGTCGCCCAGTTGCTGGGCCAGGATCAGCAAGCTATTGAGCGGCGTGCGCAACTCGTGCGACATATTGGCCAGGAATTCCGACTTGTATTTGGACGACAGGGCCAGCTGGGTGGCCTTGTCCTCCAGCGCCAGCTTGGCCTGCTCCACCTCGCGGTTTTTGCGTTCGACCTCGCTGTTTTGGTCCGACAGCAGGCGCGCCTTTTCGGCCAGCTCCTGGTTGGTTTGCTGGAGTTCCTGGGCCAGCGATTGCGACTGGGTCAGCAGCGACTCGGTGCGGCTGTTGGCCTCGATGGTGTTGAGCACCGCGCCGATCGATTCCATCAACTGATCCAGGAAGCCCATGTGGGTCTGGGTGAAGCGGTCCAGCGAGGCGATTTCGATCACCGCTTTGACTTCCTGCTCGAACAGGATCGGCAGCACCACGATGTTGGTGGGCGGCGCCGAGCCCAGGCCGGAAGACACCACGATGTAATCGCGCGGCACATTGGTGAGCCACATGCGCTGCTTCTCGATGGCGCATTGGCCGACCAAGCCCTCGCCGGGCGCGAACGAAGTGGTCAGCTGACGGTCCGAACGCGCGCCGTAACTGGCGATCATCTTCAGGCGCGGCATGTGGTCTTGCGCGTCCATCATGAAAAACATGCCATGGTGGGCCGACACCAGCGGCGCCAGTTCGGACAAGATCAATTTGGTCACCGCGCCCAGATCGCGCTGGCCTTGCAGCAGGCGGGTGAAGCGCGCCAGATTCGACTTGAGCCAATCCTGCTCCGCGTTCTTCTGCGTGGTTTCCTTCAGATTGCGGATCATCTCGTTGATATTGTCCTTCAAGTCGGACACTTCGCCGCGCGCCTCGACCTGGATCGAGCGCGACAAGTCGCCGCGCGTGACGGCGGTGGCCACCTCGGCGATGGCGCGCACCTGGGTGGTCAAGTTGGCCGCCAATTGGTTGACGTTCTCGGTCAAATCCTTCCAGGTGCCGGAGGCGCCCGGCACGCTGGCTTGCCCGCCCAACTTGCCCTCCACCCCCACCTCGCGCGCCACGCTGGTCACCTGGTCGGCGAACACGGCCAGGGTGTCGGTCATCTCGTTGATGGTGTTGGCCAGCGAGGCGATCTCGCCCTGGGCCGCCACGGTCAGCTTTTTCTTCATGTCGCCTTTGGCCACGGCCGTGACCACGCCGGCGATGCCGCGCACCTGCGCGGTCAGGTTGGCGGCCATGAAGTTGACGTTTTCGGTCAAATCCTTCCAGGTGCCGCCCACCCCGGTGACCTGGGCCTGGCCGCCCAACTTGCCCTCGGTGCCGACCTCGCGCGCCACCCGCGTCACCTCCGAGGCGAAGGAGGACAATTGATCGACCATCACGTTGATGGTGTCCTTCAATTCGAGGATCTCGCCCTTCACGTCGACCGTGATTTTTTTCGACAGGTCGCCATTGGCCACGGCCGTGGTCACCTCGGCGATGTTACGCACCTGGCCCGTCAGATTGGAGGCCATGAAGTTGACGTTATCGGTCAAGTCTTTCCAGGTGCCGGAGGCGCCCGGCACGTTGGCTTGCCCGCCCAGGCGGCCCTCGGTGCCGACCTCGCGCGCCACCCGCGTCACCTCGGAGGCGAAGGAGCGCAACTGCTCGACCATGGTGTTGATGGTTTCCTTGAGCTGCAAAATCTCGCCGCGCACGTCCACCGTAATCTTTTTCGACAGGTCGCCATTGGCTACCGCGGTCGTGACGTCGGCGATGTTACGCACCTGCGACGTCAGGTTGCCGGCCATCGAGTTGACCGAGTCGGTCAAGTCTTTCCAGGTACCGGCGACACCCGGCACGTTGGCCTGGCCGCCGAGCTTGCCTTCGGTACCG
>JAYVUV010000300.1:0-6943 GCA_043787615.1 Janthinobacterium sp.
CCACTTACTGCTCTCGATCAGTGATGACGGTATTGGCATCGCGCCGTCTCAGCGCCGCAACGGGTGCTTCGGTTTGATCGGTATGGACGAGCGCATCACGGCCCTGGGCGGGCAGTTCGAGGTGCGCCAGTTTCGCGAGGGGCAGGGTTGTTGTCTGGACATCCGCATTCCCCTGCCGGGCGAAGCCAGGTCTTGAGCTCGGCGCGCCGCAATGCGGCTATACTAGCCACGCTCAATTCCACAGGGGACCATCTTGTTTAAAACATTACTGCTGCCGGCCGCGCTGCTGGTCGCCATGCCATCCGTTCGGGCCGACGAAGGACAATGGCAACCGCATCAGCTGCCGCAACTGGCCGCGGAATTGAAACGCATCGGCATCACCATCCCGGCCGCCAAACTGGCCGACCTGGCCAAGCACCCGATGAGCGCCATCGTCTCGCTGGGCGGCTGCTCGGCCTCGTTCGTGTCCGACGCCGGCCTGGTGGTGACCAACCACCACTGCGCTTACGGCGCGATCCAGCGCAACGCCACGCCGGAGCACAACTACATTATCAACGGCTTTCTGGCCACGACCCGGGCCGAGGAACTGCCGGGTGGTCCGAACACGCTGATCTACATCACCGACCAGGTGGAAAACGTCAGCGCGCGCGTGCTGGCCGGCCTGGACGCGGCCAAGAGCGGGCGCGAACGGCACGAGCTGGCCGAGAGCCGGGTCAAGGCCTTGATCGCCGAGTGCGAAAGCGACAAGATGTACCGCTGCTCGGTGCCGGCTTTTCATCGCGGCCTGGAGTACTACCGCATTCGCCAGGTGATGATACGCGACGTGCGCCTGGTGTACGCGCCGTCCGACAAGATCGGCAATTACGGCGGCGACGTCGACAACTACGAGTGGCCGCGCCACACCGGCGACTACGCCTTCCTGCGCGCCTACGTCGGCAAGGACGGGCGGCCGGCCGATCCGTCGCCGGACAACGTGCCGTACCGCTCGAAGGACTTCCTGGTGGTGTCGGCCGAAGGCTTGAAGAACGGCGACCCGATCCTGCTGGTCGGTTATCCGGGCCGCACCAGCCGCTACAAGCTGCCGTCCGAGATCCGCTACGCGCGCGACGCCAATTATCCGATGCGGGTGGCCGAACTGCGGGCCGACCTGGACACCATCGGCGCCGCCACCGAGGGCAATCCGGCCTCGCAGGTGCGCTACGCCGGCGTGGTCAAAAGCCTCAACAATGTGATGAAAAAGACCCAGGGTTTGCTGGACGGCTTCGCCCGCAAGGACATCGCCGCCATCAAGGACGGGCAGGACGCGCAATTTCGTGCCTGGCTGGCCGCCCATCCGCAGCCCGGCGCGGCGCCCGGCATGCTGAGCGAACTCGATGCCGCGATCGGCGCCGACATGGCGCTTAGCGACGAGGAATTCGCCTGGTCGGTCGCCATCACCAGCGACGAATTGAAAGCGGCCCGTTTGCTGTACCGGCTGGCGCTGGAGCGGCGCAAACCGGACGCTCAGCGCGAGTCCGGCTATCAGGAACGCGACGTGGCGTTCGCCAAGGCGCGCCTGACCCGTATGGAGCAATCGCTGGTGCCGGGTGTCGATCAAGCGCGCTTCGGCGCCGCCTTGCAGCGTTACGCCAAGCTGCCGGCCGCAATGCATGCGCCCGGCCTGGACGCGCTGCTGCCCGGGGTGGCCGCAGTGCCGGCCCTGTACCAGCAATCGGCCTTGTCCGACACCGCCAAACGCCTGGCCTGGCTCGAACGCGACGCGGCCGCCATCGCCGCCTCGGACGACGCCTTCCTCAAGCTGGCCGTCAAACTGCAGGACGCGGGCCAGGCGCTGGAAGACCGGCGCAAGGAAGTCGACGGCGATCTGGAGCGCGTCATTCCGCAGTATATGAAGGCGGTGATCGCGTGGAAAACCGCGCAGGGCAAGCCGGTCTACCCGGACGCCAATTCCACCTTGCGCGTGACGTATGGCACGGTGGCGCCGTATTCGCCGCGCGACGGCATCAGCAAGGGGCCGTTCACCACGGTGGAAGGGGTGCTGGAGAAGCACACCGGCAAGGAACCGTTCGTCGCGCCCCAGGCGCTGCTGGAGGCGGTCAAGCAAAAGCGTTACGGCCAGTTCAAGGACGCCGCGCTGGGCACCGTGCCGGTCAATTTCCTGACCAGCGCCGACACCACCGGCGGCAATTCCGGCTCGGCGGTGATGAACAAGCGCGGCGAACTGGTGGGGCTCAATTTCGATTCGACCTACGAATCGGTGACCAAGGATTGGTACTTCGACCGCGATATCACACGCGCCATCCACCTCGACATCCGCTACATGCTGTGGGTGATGAAGGAAGTGGACCACGCCGACAATCTGCTCAAGGAAATGACCATTATCTATCCGCGCAAATAGGCACGCGGGCGCGGGGCGGGCGCTTCGCCGCCGCGCCGCCGCGCCCACTCCCGCCATCCTGTTCGCTCCCATCCCGCCGTCACCTGTCCCCCATGAACCATACGCTTGTCCTGTTCGGCCTCACCACCACCCCGCTGGAACTGATTTCGTTCGTGCTGTCGGTGCTGACGGTGCTGCTCAATATCCGTCAAAGCCATTGGGCCTGGCTGTTTTCGATTGTCGCTTCGGCCACCTACGCGCTGGTGTTTTTCGACTCCAGGCTGTATGGCGACATGGGCTTGCAACTGGTTTTCATCGCCGTCTCCGTGTGGGGCTGGTATCAATGGCTGCGCGGCGCCGCCGGCGGGACCGGCTTGCCCGTGTCGCGTCTGGGTGGGCGCGACCGGCGCGCGGCCGGCGTGGCGTGGCTGGCCGCCTTCCTGCTGCTGGCCTGGTTCCTCAAGTCGTACACCGACACCGACGTACCGTACGCGGATGGTTTTTTAACCGCCGGCAGCTTGCTCGGTCAACTGCTTTTATCGCGCAAGAAGCTGGAAAACTGGCACGTCTGGATCGCGGTCGATCTCCTCTACGTCGGCCTGTATCTGTACAAGCAGCTGATGTTGACGGCGATTTTGTACGCTGTCTTCGTGCTCATGGCGGTGGCGGGCTTGCGCGCCTGGCGCAAGGTGGCGGCATGAGGGCGACCTGTTCAACCTCGTCGGCTTCTTCGGCCGCCTCGCGCTGCGCGCGGGTGGCGGTGCTGGGCGCCGAGTCGTCGGGCAAGTCGACCTTGGCGGCGGCCCTGGCCGCCCGCTACGACACCGTGTGGGTACCCGAATATTTACGTGAATTCGTCGCCACCGGCCAGCGCGTGCCGCTGGAAACGGATCAGTGCCTGATCGCCGCCACCCAGCTCGCGCGCGAGCGCGAGGCGGCCGCGCTGGCGCGCGCCTATCTGTTCTGCGACACCACGCCCTTGATGACGGCTATTTACAGCCGCTTCTATTTCCATCGCGTCGACCCCGAACTGGCCGCCTTGAGCGCGCGGCGTTACGATGTCACGCTGGTGACGGCGCCCGACAGCCCCTGGGTGGCGGATGGTTTGCAGCGCGAGTCGGACGCGGTGCGGCAAACCATTCACCGCATGCTGCTGGACGAATTGGCGGCGCGAGCGATTCCCTATCTGCTGCTGACGGGCGACCTGGAACGGCGCGTCGAGCAGGCCGTGGCGCTGCTCGCGCCAGTGTAAGCGCGAGCGGCGTCCCGGCTTAAAAGTCGAACTGGGCCGATAGCTTGAACAGCCGTTTCGCGCCCGGCAGCAGATAGCCGCCCAGCTGCGGCGTGACATCGCGCCAGTAGAACTTGTCGAACACGTTGTCGACATTGGCGCGCAGGATGGTGGCGTTGCCGGCGAACGTGGTGGCGTAGGCCGCGCCCAGATTGAACACGTGGTAGCCCGGCACCATCACCGAATTTTCCTGGTCGAAGGCCTTCTTGCCGGCGTATTGCCAGCTACCGTTCACCTTCAAACCCGGCACTTGCGCCACCACGTAATCGGCGAACACCGACGACTTAAACGTCGGCACGTCGGTCACGCGCTTGCCGTCGATGTCGGCCACGCCGGTGCCTTGTTGGCGCGTGTTCAAAGCGGTGGCGGAGACGCCGAGCGTGAGGTCGGCGTTGAGCTTACCCTGGGCCTGCAATTCCAGGCCGCGATGCTGGGCCTGGCCATTGCGTACGAAATAGCCGTCGCCATCGACGTATTCCAGGCCTTTGCGGATCTGGAACAGCGCGGCCGACAGCAGCAGGTCGCGCGCCACTTCGGTTTTCACGCCCAGCTCGATCTGCTTGGAGCGGCTCGGCGTGAGCGTGGCGCCGGCGTTGCCGGTTTCGATGTCGGCCACGCCGCCATGTTCGAGTCCATGCGAATAGGCGGCGTAGACCGATACCTTGGCGGCCGGCTGATACACCAGTGCCAGATTGGGCAACGCGTAGCCTTCGTCGTAGCCGGTCCATCCGGCGGACGTGCGTTCATTGCGCTTGACTTGCACATAACGCAGGCCGCCATGCAGCTTGAGGGACTCGCTCAGCGCCACGATGTCTTGCGCGAACACGGCGCGATCGTTCTCGTTGCGTTGTTCGATCACGGCACCGGACGTCAAGCCGGTCGGCTGCACCACCACCGGTTGATAGATATTGCTGGTGCCGGCGTAGTCGTATAAATACGCGCCGAACTTGTCTTCGCGTTTGAAGAAGGACGCGCCGAGCGTCAATTCATGCTTGTACGCGCCAGTGGCGAACTTGCCTTGCAAGAGCGCCTGCGCGGCCAGCGGCGACTTGCGTTCGCCCAGGCTCTGGTAATCGTAGACGTCGTAATCGCCATTGCCGCAAAAGCCGGGGTACAGATTCTGCGCGCCGCAGCCATACGGGAAGGCGGTGTAGTCGTCGCGCTTGAAAGCGTGCCGGTTGGCCGCCAGGCTCGCTTGCCATTCGGGGTTGAACTGGTATTGGAAGCGCAGACCGAGGTTGGCGCTTTCGGTGCGCACCGGCCGGCTCCAGGGCTGGTTGTTGAGCATGGTGTCGGCGGCCACGCGGGGCAGGGTGTGGCCGTCGAGGAGCTGGAAGCCTGGCGCCGACACTTGCGACTTGTATTGGTAGTCGGCGTCCAGTTGCAGCAGCGCTTGCGGCGTGAGCTGCCAGTCCAGCGCGCCGGATACGAATTTGCGGTTGCCGTCGGCACCCTTGATGTAGGAGCGCAGCCGTTCGCCGGCCGCGTTGATGCGGTAGCCGACGCGCTTGTCGTCGAAATGTCCACCCAGGTCGACCGCGCCGTACAGCGTGCCGCGTTCGCTCGCCTCCACCGCCACCGAGCGCAGGGTGGCGGCGGTGGGCCGTTTCAGGATGTAATCGACCACGCCGCCCGGCGCCGCCACGCCGGCCTGGAAGCCGGCCAAGCCCTTGAGCACCTCGATCCGTTCCTTGTTTTCGAGGGGGATTTCGGTATCGCCCGGAATCGCCAAGCCATCCTTGCGGTAGCTCGAATTGTTATCGAGCGCGAAACCGCGAATCGAAAACTGTTCGGCGTAACCCACCGCGTTGTAGGAATCGCTGACGCTGGCGTCGTATTTCATGGCGTCGCTGGTGGAGCGCACGCGCAGATCCTGCATCTGCTGGCGCGTGAGCACGCTGACCGAGGCCGGGGTCTCGAGCAGGGGCGCGTCGCTGAAACCGGCCACCGAGGCGCGGTTGGGCGCGCCGGTCTTGGCCGCGCTGACCACCACTTCGGGTAGCGTCGATTCGGTGTTTTGGGCCGAGGCGGCGGTGGCGCACACTTGCATGACGGCCAAGGCGATCAGGGAAACGGAAAAATTTGAGGTAGACATTCTTTTGCTCTTGTTGCTTGCCGCCGTGAGCGACAAGCTGCTTGTTCGGCCGGAGCCAACGCGGGAGCATTCAAAGGTGGGGACCACTTTGCGCTTTCCTTCGCTGGCATTATCCAGATCAGGTACGAAGGGTATCTCTCACCCGGAAAACAGCTCCAGGACCCCTAGCGAGGCGCAAGCTTAGCATGAAAGCGGGGCCGATGGGCTGGTTTCGACCTGGCTTGATGCGCGTCTATTTGGCTGCGAGTAAGCGAAACAGAGATAATTTTGGGCAACATTCATTTCCGAATGTCGCCCCGGGCGCGGCGCGAACCGCTTGCCGGCGGGTCGAGAGTCAGGCGAAGCGCGACTGATATTCGCTGGGCAGCACGCCCAGGTGCGCGCCGAACGCGCGGCGCAAATTGTACTGGGTGCCGTGGCCGCTGCGGCGCGCCGCCTGCTTGAGCGTCATGCCCGGCCGCTCCAGCATGGCGCAGGCCAGCTCCATGCGCAGGCGCGCCAGCAACTGGGCCGGCGTGATGTCGGCTTCCTGGCGCAGCCTGCGGTGCAGGGTGCGCACCGACAGCGCGCAGGCCGCCGCCATTTGTTCGATGTCGAGCCGTTGCTCCAGCCGCGGACGCAGCCAGGCGGTCAGCCGGGCGGCCACGCCCTGCGGCTGCGATTGGGCCAGCAGCTCGGAACTGAACTGGCGCTGGCCGCCCGCGCGCTTGAGCGGCAGCACCAGGCGTTTGGCCACGCTCAGGGCGGCGGCGCGGCCCAGGTCTTGCTCGACCAGGCTCAGCGCCAGGTCGATCCCGGCGCTGATGCCGGCCGAGGTGTAAAACTTCCCGTCCCGGACATGAATCGCGTCGTCCTGCACCCGCACCGCCGGATGCTGGGCGCGCAGCCGCGCCACGTCTTGCCAGTGGGTGACGGCGCGGCGCCCGTCGAGCAGGCCGGCGCGCGCCAGCACGAAGGCCCCCACGCACACGGCGCAGCAGCGCGCCAGCGCGGCGCTGGCGCGCGCGACCCAGCGCAGCGCGACCCGCTCGGCCGCCGCCGCGCCGGGTTGCGCCTCGGGCGGCAGTTCCATGCCGCGCCCGCCCGAGACGATCAGCGTGGCGCCGGCCAGGCTGCGGCGCGGCAGCGGCGCGGTCAGCACGCTCACCCCGGAGGACGAGGCGACCGCGCCGCCGCCCGG
>JAYVUV010000301.1:0-2101 GCA_043787615.1 Janthinobacterium sp.
CATCGTGGTCAAGGGGCCGCCGCGCCATATCGCCCTG
This sequence comes from Janthinobacterium sp., assembly GCA_043787615.1. Taxonomy (GTDB): domain Bacteria; phylum Pseudomonadota; class Gammaproteobacteria; order Burkholderiales; family Burkholderiaceae_D; genus Janthinobacterium. The sequence continues at coordinate 38 of JAYVUV010000301.1, forward strand.
GGCATGCGCCTGCCGGTCTACCGCAAGGGCTGGCCGCTGGCCGGGGTCGAGCAGCGCCGGGCCGCCTATCTGGGCTCGGTCGGAGTCGGCTTTAGCATTCCCAAGCTGGTGCAAAACGCGATCGACGAGATGGCGGTCCAGCAAGTGCACCTGACCCTGTACGCCGACGCCGCCACCGAGGTGGAAAAACGGCGCCTGGTGATCGAGGCCAGTGACCGGCTCTTGTTCAACGATAACGGTTCGCTCGACGCGCCGGCGCTGCCGGTGGCTGGCGACACCACCCATTTCGAGGCCGTCTTGCCGATCGATTTCAACGGCAGCCTGTGGAAGGCGCGTTTCAGCGTGCGCAAAATCGATCTATACAGCCCGTTCGACCGCAGCTTTCCCTTGATCGCCCTGCTCACCGGCTGTGTCGGCACGATCTTGATTTACGGTTATTTTTACATCCTGTACCGCTCGCGCCGCAGCGCCCTGGAGCAGCAAGTCTTGCTTGACACGGTGCTCAACAACGTCGAGGCCCAGGTCTCGATGAAGGATCAGGAGCGGCGCTACATCTATGCCAACGCCAAGATGGCCGAGGCGATGGGTTACGCGGCGCCCTTCATCATCGGCAAGCTCGACAGCGAGCTGCTGCCGCGCCAGCGGGCCGACGACGCCTGGAGCCTGGATCAGCAAGTGTTCGAAAACCGCATCAAGTTGAACAGCGAGGAAGAATACGTCGACAGCGCCGGTTCGCTGCGCCATTTGTGGACCGTGCGGGTGCCGCTCGTCAACGACGGCGCCACCGGCGCCGTGATCGCTCTGTCGACCGATATCACCGAGCTGCACAATTTAAAGGAACAGGCCGACGCCGCCAACCGCGCCAAGAGCGATTTCCTGTCTAATATGAGCCACGAAATCCGCACCCCGATGAACAGCATCATCGGCATGGCCCATCTGGCGCTGCGCTCGGTGGTCGATCCGCGCCAGCGCGACTATGTGCAAAAGATTCATCACTCCGGTCAACATTTGCTCGGCATCATCAACGACATCCTCGACTTTTCCAAGATCGAGGCGGGCAAGCTCGACCTGGAAGTGCTGGACTTCGGCCTGGACACTTTGCTGAGCAATATTTCCAACCAATTGGGCGACGGCGCCGGCAACAAGGGGCTGGCCCTGGTGTTCGAGATCTGGCCCGGCTTGTCGCACCAGTTGCGCGGCGACCCCCTGCGCTTGGAGCAAGTGTTGCTCAACTTGACCAGCAACGCCATCAAGTTTTCCGAAAACGGCAAGATTTTCATCCGCGCCCGGCCGGTGGAGGACCGCGACGGCTACACCGTGGTGCGCTTCGAGGTGCAAGACAACGGCATCGGCATGAGCGCCGAGCAAGTGGCGAAACTGTTTCAATCGTTCCATCAGGCCGACCCCTCGACCACCCGCAAATACGGCGGCACCGGGCTGGGCCTTGTGATCAGCAAGCAACTGGCTGAATTGATGGGCGGCACGGTGGGGGTGGACAGCCGGCCCGGCGCCGGCAGCACCTTCTGGTTCACGGCGCGCCTGGAAAAAGGCGTCAATTTGCTGGCCCCCGACGAGGAGCTGGTGCAGGCGGCGGTGCTGGACGTGATCAAGGGCGCCGCGATCCTGCTGGTCGAAGACAATGTGTTTAGCCAGCAAGTGGGACAGGAATTGCTGGAAGACGCGGGCGCCACCGTGTGTGTGGCCAACAATGGCAAGGAAGCCATCGATTTGCTGCTTAAAAATCAATTCGATTGCGTGTTGATGGATGTGCAGATGCCGGTCATGGATGGGTTCGAGACCACCCGCATGATACGCGCGCATCCCAAGCTGGCCGCCACCCTCGTGATCGCCATGACCGCCAACGCCGGGCGCGAGGATCAGGCGCGCTGCCTGGCGGCCGGCATGGATGAGTTCGTCACCAAGCCGATCGCGCCCCATTCCCTGTTCACCGTGCTGGCCAAGTGGATGACGCAGCGCGGCGGTGGCGCCGTGCACGGCTTGCCGTTCGCCGCGCCCACCGTGCGCATGCCGGCGCCGAACGCGGCCGGCAGTGCCGGCGCGGCC
>JAYVUV010000302.1:0-7009 GCA_043787615.1 Janthinobacterium sp.
ATATCGTGCGGGTCGGCGCCGAGGCCATCGTCTCCTTCCCCAATTTCGCCTATTGGCCGCACCGCGCGGCGCTGCTGCGCGGCCGCATGCCGGTCTCCAAATCGCTGCCCTATCAATGGTACGACACGCCCAATCTGCGCTGCGCCACCATCAAGGATTTTCAGGAGCTGGCCGAGGAATGCGGCCTGGAAGTGATCGAATGCGTGGCCCTGGCCGGCGGCCGCAAGGTGGCGCTGCTGCCCAATCTGCGCGGCGACCTGGCCGTGTTCCGGCTGCGTAAAAAGGCGCGCCACTGATGCCGGCGGCGGCGCGCCACTGGCGCGACTACCTCAATGGCCGCATGCTGGCCATCCTGTTCCTGGGCTTTAGCTCCGGGCTGCCGCTGTACACCCTGATCTATCTGATGCAAGCCTGGCTGGCCAAGTCCGGCTTGAATCTGAAGACGCTGGGTCTGTTCACCCTGGTGACCTTCCCCTACACCTTCAAGTTTCTCTGGTCGCCCCTGCTGGACCGCTACAGCGCCGGCTTCCTGGGCCGGCGCCGCGGCTGGATGGCGCTCAGCCAGCTCGGGCTATTGCTCGCCATCGGCGCCATGGGCATGCTCAACCCCGCCACCCAACTCACGGCCGTGATCGCGCTGGTGGCGCTGGTGGCCTTCCTGTCGGCCAGCCAGGACGTGGTGATCGACGCCTACCGGCGCGAGATCCTGGCCGATCAAGAGCAAGGCTTGGGCGCGGCCGTCATCGTCAACGCCTACCGCGCCGCCGCCCTGATTCCGAGCGCGCTCGGTTTGGTGCTGGCCGCCAGCCAGCCCTGGCAAGTGGTGTTCTGGGTGGTGGCGGCCTTCATGATTCCGGGTCTGGTGTGCACGCTGCTGATACCCGAGCCGACTTTGTACGGCGCGCCGCCCAAAAATTTGCAGCAGGCGATCGTGCTGCCGTTCAGGGAATTCCTCGCGCGCGACGGCTGGCGTAGCGCCTTGATGACGGTCGGCTTCATCCTGTTATACAAAATCGGCGACAGCATGGCCACCGCGCTGGCCACCACCTTTTTCCTGCAACTCGGTTTCACCACCACCCAGATCGGCCTGGCCGCCAACGCCACCGGGTTGTGGGCCAGCGTGGCCGGCGGCATCGTCGGCGGGGTCTGGATGATCAGGCTGGGCATCAACCGCGCGCTATGGGTGTTCGGCGTGCTGCAGGCGGTGGCCATCCTGGGCTTCGCCTGGCTGGCCTGGGCCGGACCCGATCCGCTGCTGCTCAGCGCCGTGTTCGGCTTTGAATCGTTCGCCAGCCTGGGCCTGGGTTCGGCGGCCCTGGTGGCCTTCATGTCGCGCGCCACCGACCCGCGCTACACGGCCACCCAGTACGCGCTGTTTTCCAGCCTGGCGGGAGTGCCGCGCACCATCATCAGCGCCTCGGTCGGCTATATCGTGGCCTGGACCGGCTGGTTTAACTTCTTTATCGTGTGCTTTATACTGGCCTTTCCCGCCATGATGATGCTGCCGAAAATCGCGCCGTGGCACGCCAAAAACAATACCGACGCTCCCACCGATGATGACAAAAAAATTCTTTAACCATGTCCCTGCCATCTTGGCGCTGAGCCTGGCCGGCGCCACGGCGCTGGCCCAGCAGCCGCGGCCCCAGCCCGAGGTGGACGGCATCGAAGTGCGGCCCATGTCGCGCTGGCGCAATCTGCAAAGCCAGAGCGAGGTCGATCAGCAATCGCAGCGCCAGTACACCGAATTGCTCGGCCAGGCCCAGCAAAAAGGCGAGCTGGTTGCGGCCACCGATCCCCAGGTGCTGCGCCTGCGCGCCATCGCCAAGCGCCTGATCCCGCACACGCTGCGCTGGAATCAGGAGGCGTCGAGCTGGAAGTGGCAAGTCAACTTGATCGACTCGGAACAGGTCAACGCCTTTTGCATGCCGGGCGGGCGCATCGCGTTCTACAGCGGCATCCTGACCCAGCTCACATTGACGGACGACGAGGCGGCCGTCGTGATGGGCCATGAAATCGCCCACGCGCTGCGCGAGCACGGCCGCGAGCAGGCCGCCAAATCGAGCGCCACCTCGATCGCCGCCAAACTGGCCGGCGCCGGCCTGTCGGCCTGGCTCGGCGTCGATCCGCACTTGACCGACACCGCCACCGACATGGCGGCCAAGGGCTTCATCCTCAGTTATTCGCGTCAGGATGAGAGCGAGGCCGATCTGGTCGGGCTGGACCTGGCCGCGCGCGCCGGTTTCGACCCGCGCGCCGGCGTGGTGCTATGGCAGAAAATGGGCGCCTTGAACAAGAGCGCGCCGCCCCAGTTCCTGTCCACCCATCCGTCCGGCAGCAACCGCATCGGCGAAATGAACAAGGTGATGCCGCAGCTGTTGCCGGTCTACGCGCGCAGCAAGGGCGTGAGCGTGGCGCAGCTGCCGGCTTACCAAAGCGCGCCGCCGGCGCGCCGTTGACCCGCCTGCGCGCCATGAGTGAGCGGGACCCATCCAGGCCGCGCGCACCGCTGCCGATACGGGACGGCGTGGCGCCCAGCTATGTGTGGCTGCCCGAGGGCGACTGGCCCGATTTGCTCGGTTTTTTCGCGCACCGTTTTCCCCAGGTCGAGGCGGCGCTGTGGCTGGACCGCATGGCGCGCGGGGAGGTGGTGGACGCCGGCGGCGTGGCGCTGGCGCCCGACAGCCCGTACCGGCGCGGCATGCGCATCTTTTATTACCGCGAGCTGGAGCCGGAAACCCCGATCCCGTTCGAAGAGGTGGTGCTGTTCCAGGACGCGCATCTGGTGGCGGTCGACAAGCCGCACTTTTTGCCGATGACGCCGGGCGGGCGCTTTTTGCAGGAGACCCTGCTGGTGCGGCTGAAGAAAAAATTGGGGCTGGACGATCTGGTGCCGATCCACCGGCTGGACCGCGAAACGGCCGGGGTGGTCATCTTTTCGGTGCGGCCCGACAGCCGGGGCGCCTATCAGTCGCTGTTCCAGCAACGCGCCGTGACCAAGGAATACGAGGCGCTGGCCGCGCCGCTGGCGGGGCGCGATTTTCCCTTCGTGTACCGCAGCCGCATGGTCGATGGCGAGCAGTTTTTCCTGATGCGGGAAGCGCCCGGCGAGCCGAATTCGGAAACCCTGATCGACGTGATCGAACACCGGGCCGACGCCACCCTGTACCGCTTGCGGCCGCGCACGGGGCGCAAGCACCAGTTGCGCGTGCACCTGGCGGCGCTCGGCATCCCCATCGTCAACGACGCCTTTTATCCGGTGGCGCTGCCGTGCAAGCAGGACGACATGTCGCAGCCGCTGCAACTGCTGGCGCGCGCGATCGACTTCACCGATCCGCTCAGTGGCCGGCCGCGCCGCTTCGAAAGCGCGCGCCGGCTGGCGCCGGGCGCGACTCAGCTCGTGTAGTCGAGATACTCGATGGTGAGCGGCGCGTGGTCCGAGAAGCGCTCGTCCTTGTAGATCGCCACCGCGCGCGCCTGGGCCGCGATGCCGGGCGTGGCGACGTGATAATCGATGCGCCAGCCGACATTCTTGGCCCAGGCCTGGCCGCGGTTGCTCCACCAAGTGTATTGTTCCTCGCGCTTGTCCAAGCCGCGATGCACGTCCACGAAACCCACCTCGTCGAACACCCTGGTCAGCCAGGCCCGCTCCTCGGGCAGGAAGCCGGAGTTTTTCTTGTTGCCCTTCCAGTTCTTCAAATCGATCTCGTTGTGGGCGATATTCCAGTCGCCGCAGATCACCACCTCGCGGCCCTCGGCCTTCAATTGCAGCAGGTGGGGCAGGAACAGCTCCATGAAGCGGAACTTGGCTTCCTGCCGCTCCGGCGAGGAGGAGCCGGACGGGCAGTACACCGAAATGATCGTCAACAGGCCGAAATCGCAGCGCACATAGCGGCCCTCGGCGTCGAATTCGGGGCTGCCGAAACCGATCAGCACCGCGTCCGGCGCCAGCCGGCTGTAAATGCCGGTGCCGGAATAACCCTTCTTCTCGGCGTAGTGGAAATGGCCGTGGTAGCCGCCCGGATTGAGAAACTCGGGCGTCATGTCGGCGGCCTGGGCCTTGAGTTCCTGGACGCAGATGAAGTCGGCCGATTGGGCCGCCATCCAGGTGAAAAAGCCTTTTTTGGCGGCGGAACGGACCCCGTTCAGATTGGCGGAAATAATTTTTGGCATGGGGCTGGGGCTAAAGGGGAGCGTGCGGGATTAAAATACAGGCACTTTTAACAATCGAGGTCATTCGTGTCCAATTTACGGCAAGAGTTTATCGCGTTTTCGGTATCGGCGGGCGTGCTGCGTTTCGGCGATTTCACCACCAAGGCGGGGCGCCAGTCGCCATACTTCTTCAACGCGGGCTTGTTTCACGACGGCGCCACGCTGGCCCGCCTGGCCCAATTCTACGCCCAGACCCTGCTCGATTCGGGCGTCGCCTTCGACATGCTGTTCGGTCCCGCCTACAAGGGCATCACCCTGGCCTCGGCCACCGCCGTGGCGCTGGCCGGCAAGGGCCACAACACCGCGTTCGCCTACAACCGCAAGGAAGCCAAGGACCACGGCGAGGGCGGCACCATCGTCGGCGCCAAATTACAGGGAAAGGTCGTCATCATCGACGATGTGATCTCGGCCGGCACCTCGGTGCGCGAATCGGTGGCCATGATACGGGCCGCCGGCGCCGAGCCGGCCGCCGTGCTGATCGCGCTCGACCGCATGGAGCGCTCCGGCCCGGACGGCCAGTTGTCGCCCTGTTCGGCGGTGCAGGAAGTGACGGCGCAATACGGCATTCCGGTGATCTCGATCGGCAATCTGGACGACTTGTTCACCTACTTGTCCGGCGCCGGCGCCGATCCCGCGCTGGGCCAGCACCAAGCCGCCGTCAACGCTTACCGCGGCCGTTACGGGATTTGATGGACGACGCAAAGCGCGCCGCGCCGGCGCGGGTCAAGGTGCTGTTCGTGTGCAGCCGCAACCAGTGGCGCAGCCCGACCGCCGAGCAGCTGTGGCGCCGGCATCCGGCCGTGTCGGCCCGTTCCGGCGGCACCAGCGCGAACGCGCGCCATCCGGTGTCGGCGGCCGACCTGGCATGGGCCGATGTGATCATGGTGATGGAAGAAAAACACCAATCGCGCCTGCGCGCCCAGTTCGGCCGCGCGCTGGAGCACAAGGCTATCCACGTGCTCGACATCGCGGACGACTACCACTATATGCAGCCGGAATTGGTGGAGCAGCTGGAGCAGTCGGTGGCGTCCATCCTGGGGCTCGACTGAGCCGCCATTTTACAAAGCTGAAGGAATACACTTGCAAGCGAACCTTACCATCCGCCAGGCCGTGCTGGCCGACCTCGACGCCCTGGTGCCTTTGTTCGACCAGTATCGCCGGTTCTACAACAAGCCGAGCGACCCGGCCGCCGCGCGCGCTTTTTTGACGGCGCGTTTCGAGCACGGCGAGTCGGTGCTGTTCATCGCCCACGACGGCGCGCAGGCGCTGGGATTCACCCAGCTTTATCCCTCGTTTTCGTCGGTGTCGCTGGCGCGGGTGTTCGTTTTCAATGATTTGTTCGTGTTGGAAGCGGGCCGCCGGCGCGGTATCGCCAAGGGCTTGATCGAGGCCGCCGCCGGTTACGCCAAGGCGACCGGCGCGATCGCCCTCAATCTGTCCACCGCCAGAAACAACCACCACGCCCAGGCCCTGTATCACGCCAGCGGCTGGGAGCGCGATGAAGTCTATGTCGAATACAGCTTGAGCCTCAAGCCTTAACAACACAGCCAGCTTCCCGCGCGCGCCGGTCCGGCCGCGCGCGGGGAGGGCGTTTTAGCCCGCCAGTTTGGCTTTGAGCAGTTCGGTCAACTGGGCCGGATTGGCCTTGCCTTTCGACGCCTTCATGGCTTGGCCGATCAAGGCGTTGATGGCCGCTTCCTTGCCGGCGCGGTACTGCGCGACCGATTTCTCATTGGCCGCGATGACCTCGTTGACGATCGCTTCCAGCGCCCCGCTGTCGGAAATCTGCTTCAAGCCTTTCGCCTCGATGATGATGTCCACCAGATTGTCGTCGGCCGATCCGGCTTCCCACATGGCGGCCAGCACTTCCTTGGCGATCTTGTTGGAGATGGTGCCGTCGGCGATCCGCTTGAGCATCAACGCCAGCTGCGCGGCCGACACCGGCGAGTCGGCGATGTCCACGTTCTCGCGGTTGAGGGTGGAGGCGATGTCGCCCATCAGCCAGTTGGCGGCGGCCTTGGCGTTGTCCTTGCCGGCCTGGCCCACCACGGCCACGAAAAAAGTCGCCATCGCCTTCGATTGGGTCAGCACCAGCGCGTCGTATTCCGACAGCGCGTAATCGCTCACGAAGCGCGCCCGCATCGCCACCGGCAGCTCCGGCATGGCGGCCTTGACGCGCGCGATCCACTCTTCCGAAATGACCAGCGGCGGCAGATCGGGGTCCGGGAAGTAGCGGTAATCCTGGGCGTCTTCCTTGCTGCGCATCTGCCGCGTTTCCTTGCGGTCCGGATCGTACAAACGGGTCGCTTGCACCACTTTGCCACCTTCTTCGATCAACTCGATCTGGCGCCGCACTTCCACGTGCACGGCTTCCTCGATGAAGCGGAACGAGTTCAAGTTCTTGATCTCGCAGCGGGTGCCGTATTCCTTTTGGCCGACCGGACGCACCGAGACGTTGACGTCGCAGCGGAACGAGCCTTCCTGCATATTGCCGTCGCAAATGCCGAGCCACACCACCAGCGAATGCAGGGCCTTGGCGTAGGCCACCGCCTCGGCCGCGCTGCGGATTTCGGGCTCGGAGACGATTTCGAGCAGCGGCGTGCCGGCCCGGTTCAAGTCGATTCCGCTCATGCCCTGGTAATCTTCGTGCAGCGACTTGCCGGCGTCTTCTTCCAAATGCGCGCGCGTCAGCGCCACCGCACGCGGCTCGCCGTCGAGCACGAACTCGACGCGCCCGCCCTGCACCACCGGCGTCTCGTACTGGCTGATCTGGTAGCCCTTCGGCAGGTCGGGATAGAAA
>JAYVUV010000303.1:0-29858 GCA_043787615.1 Janthinobacterium sp.
GAGCGGCCGTAATATTTTTCGATCAACATGACGCCGGCCGGCGTCATGTTGATCGAAAAATATTACGGCCGCTCGCCGGTGCACCGGTTCGGCCGCATGCCGTGCGCGTCGATCTCGTCGCGCCCGACGGCGGCCTTCATGGTTTTTCTGGCGGACTTTTCGCCGCGCCGCGCAGCGCCTTGTCGTTCCGGGGCGCCAGTGCGCATGCGCTCTTTTACAGCACCGCCCCCTCGTTTGTGCGTCTCGCTTAGGACCGCCCCGCGCTGTCGGCGCGCGGGGCCGGACGCGTCGCCGCGCGCCGATGTGACACCGTGTCCTCCTTCCTCGCTCGCGCCAATCATTCCAATGAAGAAATTTATATTCCTCGCGGTAATTGCATGCCCGCGACCTGCGATACGGCAAAAAACCTTACATTGTAGAAATAATAATTTATATTAAAAGAACTTTTTTGGTATAAATCACACCTATAATTGATTTGTGGCAATCGTGAAACAGACGGTACGCCAGGTCGATTTCGCGGTGAATCATCGCGCTGAGGTGACGGCACGGCGTTCGCAAGCCGGATGCGCCGGCCCGGCCGAAGCTGGTACTCGGCGGGCCGGCGCGGGACTGCGATACCGGACCATTTGGCGTGGAAGTAGCCTGGCTTCAAGCGTCGCCCGCGTGACGGTCCGCCCCGGACCTTCGCTTGGACGGCATGGATTTTTCCTCATTTTCCTGATAGGTAAAAGTATGTTTAAAAATTTTGCTGGAACGGCCATCGCCGCTCTTCTTCTAACCAGCACCGGCTTGGCGAGCGCCGCATCGACCTGTACCGCCACTTACGTCACCCGCAACGATTGGGCCACCGGTTTCGTGGCCGATCTGGTGCTCGGCAATAGCGGCGGCGGCACGGTGAGCAACTGGGCCGTGAGTGTGAACTATCCCGGCGCGGTCACCGCGCCGAGCGCCCCCTGGGGCGCCAATTTCGCCTTCAACGGCGCCAACGTGACCATCAAGGACGACGGCAACCATCCCAATATCTTCGCCGGCGGCACCGTGTCGTTCGGCATGGTGATCGGGTTCAGTGGCGCCAAGCCGAATCCGACCATCACCGTCACCGGCACCGGCTGCGTCGAGATCGTCACCCCCTTGTATATCGACCCCAATTCGACCGCCGCCATCTGGTCGAACGCCAATCCCTCGGACGGCCGCAAAGCCGATATTTACGCCCAGATCGCCAGTCAACCCAGCGCGCGCTGGTTCGGTAACTGGAGCGGCGATATTGGCGCCGCCGTCAACAGCTATGTCTCGGCCGCCGCGGCGGTCAATCAGACGCCGGCGCTGGTGGCCTACAACATCGTCGGCCGCGATTGCGGTCTGTATAGCGCCGGTGGCGCCGGCACCTCGGCCGCTTACCAAGACTGGATACGCGCCTTCGCCGCCGCCATCGGCAGCCGCAAAGCCATCGTGATCCTGGAGCCGGATGCCTTGCCGCAGATGGATTGCCTGAGCGCCGCCAATCAGGCCGACCGGCTGGCGCTGATCAAGTACGCGGTGGCCCAGTTCAAGCCGACCGGCGCTTCGCTGTATCTCGATATCGGCAACAGCGCATGGCTGACGCCCGATGTCGCCGCCGCGCGCCTAAACAGCGCCGGCATCGGCGACGCGCATGGCTTTTCGCTCAATGTGTCGAATTACCGCACCGATGCCGAAGCCAATCCCTACGGCGCCGCGGTGGCCGCGTCGCTGCAATCGCAGTTCGGTTACAGCCGTCCATTCGTGGTCGACACTAGCCGTAACGGCAACGGCCCGCTCGGCACCGAGTGGTGCGACCCGGCCGGTCGCAAGATCGGCAAGAAGCCGACCCGCAACGGCGCCGGCGCCCAGCCCGAAATGACCTTGTGGATCAAGTCGCCCGGCGAAGCCGACGGCTGCGCCGCCACGGCGGGCACGTTCGCGCCGGACTTGGCTTATAAGCTGATTTACGGCTATTAAACGCTGGCCCCGCCGGCGCCATCTCGGCCGGCGGGGCGCCGAAGGGATCAGGACCGGGCCGGCGCTTGCAAGCTGGCCCATAAATGCGCCGCCGCCATGCTGCGGTGCGGTTTGTAGCGCGCCAGAAACGCTTCGGTGCGCACCATGTCGGGCTTGTCTTGCTCACCCAGCAAACCTTGCAGCGCGCCACGGATCGCCACGTCGCCATGCAGCGAGCAGTCGGCATAACCATACCCGCGCAGCAAGGCGTAATTGACGGTCCAGGGGCCGATACCCTTGATGGCCAGCAGCGCCGCCGCCACCGTCTCCACCTCGCCCGAAGCGGGCAAAGCCAGCGACAGTTGACCTTGCTCGATCAAGCGCGCCAGGCGCAGCAGGGTGTCGGCCTTGGCGCGCGAGAATTTTTGGCCGGTCAAGGCGTCCGGCGCCAGGCGCGCCACGTCGGCCGCTTCCGGGTAACACCACAAGCCGGCGCTATGTTGGCGGCCCGCTTGCATGATCAGGCCGCGCCGCAGGGCGATGGCGAACGGCAGGTTGATTTGCTGGCCGATGATGGCCCAGGTCAGCGCTTCGAAGGGGCTGGCCGATTGCACGATGCGCAATCCGGGCCGGCTCCGCACCAGCGGTCCCATGAGCGGGTCGGCCTCGGTGAAGGCCAGAAACGGTCGCGGGTCGATACGCAGGCCCAGCATATTGCGCAGGGCCGCTTCGATCTGGGTCCGCGCCGCCGCCGACAAGGGCGCGTCGGCTTGCACGCCGCATAGGGTGCGGGCCGCGCCAGGCCGCGCCGCGCCAGGCCGGGCCGCGCCAGTCCGCGCCGGGACCGATCCGGCTCGCTGGCACTGCGCTTCGTCCGTAACGATCCGTATCGTGAGCTCGACCGGCACGCCGTCCAGCAGCACCCCCTTGCGGATCAGTTCCGGCGTCACCTGTTCGGCCACGCCGGCCGTGTCGCGCCTGTGGAAGTCGAGCACGTCCTGCCAGCGGTAATCGGGCGGCAGGGCGATTTCGGTGACGCAAGCGGCGCGCGTCATACCGGGCGCGCGCGCCGGCAAAGCGCGGGGCGATGGGGAAGCGTCATGGCGGTATGCTCGATGGGGAAAAAGCACCGAGTGTAGCGCCGCGCGCGTTCGGCGGCCACCCGGTTCTTGTCATTGTCCGGCCCGCCCGCTCACGCCGGCGAAGTCAGATTTTCGGCGGCGCTTTCCGCTTCCATGGCGGCCGCGTGGTGCACCTGGAACGCCTCGGGCACGGCGTTTTTCACCGCCGTCAATTCGGCCAGGATGGAGACCGCGATCTCGGCCGGGGTTTTGCTGCCGATATACAGACCGATCGGCCCGTGCAGGCGCGCCAGTTGTTCGGGGCTGAGGTCGAACTGGGCCAGCCGCTCGCGCCGCTTGCCATTATTCAGGCGCGAGCCGATCGCGCCGACATAAAACGCGTCCGATTTGAGCGCTTCCATCAGGGCCAGGTCGTCCAGCTTGGGATCGTGGGTCAGGGCCACCACGGCGCTGCGCCGGTCCAGTTTCAATTCCAGCACCAGGTCGTCCGGCATGGCGTGCACCAGTTCCACCCCCGGCACGCTCCAGCCGGCGCGGTACTCTTCGCGCGGGTCGCACACGATCACGTGGTAATCCATGGCCATGGCGATCTGCGCCACGAAACGCGACAATTGGCTGGCGCCGATGATCAGCAGCCGCCAGCGCGGGCCGTGCAAGGTGGTCAGGCTGTCGGCGCTCAAGCGCAGGGCGGCGCCCGGCACGGCGGCCGCCAGCGTCACCGCGCCGCTGCGCAGGTCGAGCGTGCGCGCCACCAGTTCGTGCCGCTCCAGGCGAGTTAGCAGCTCGGCCAGCGCGCTGTCGGCCGACAGAGGTTCGATCGCCAGTTCGATGGTGCCGCCGCAGGGCAGGCCGAAACGGTGGGCTTCGTCGGCGCTGATGCCGTAGCTGACGATTTCGGGCGCGCCGCGCTCGATGCCGTGCCGGCGCACCCGTTCGATCAAGTCGTCCTCGATGCAACCGCCCGAAACCGAGCCGACCACCCGGCCGTCGTCGCAAATGGCCAGGGTGGCGCCGATCGGGCGCGGGCTGGAACCCCAGGTCTTGATGACGGTGACGAGCTCGCAGCGCCGGCCGGCCGCGATCCAGGCCGCGCTGGTTTTCAATACTTCCAAATCGATACTGTCCATCGCGCTCGCTCCAAGGCATGACCCGCTTCGGCGCGGACCGGGAAGCTGGAATATACTACGCGCTCCAAAGCCCGCCGAGTGAGCCCATGAGCACCCCTACCGACCGCGCCGACGATGGCAACCCCAAATTCGGGAAATTGCTCATCGTTTTATTCATCGCCGTTATTTTCTGCGTCGCCCTGACCTGGATCATGGGCGTCTATTTTCCCGACTTCCCCAACTTTTAAGGCACCAGCGGCCGTTTGGCGGCCCGCTTGGCCTTGATCTCGGCCACCGTTTTATTGATCACGGCCACCCGGTACAGGGTGGCGGGATGGTTGGCGGTGTAGCTGTTGAGCACCGTGGCCGGATACTGGGCCGTCAAGCGTTGCCAGAAATAGGCCACGTTGTCGATGTTATAGCCGCCGCGCGCCAGCAGATACAGGGCCAGCCGGTCGGCCGCCGCGTCCATTTCCTGCGGCATGGCCTTGATGCCGGCGCTGCCGACCAGCACCGACACGTCGGGCCGCACATTGTTCAGGTTATCGATGATGCCGGCCAGCGTGCCGGTCGAGCGCTGGGTCACCGGATGGCCCAGGATATTGTGCGCCATGTCCTTGGCCAGCACATAGGCGATCGATTCGTCGTTCTGGGCGAAGGTGATCATGCCGCGCGTGATTAGCACGCGCTGGCCGTCGGCGTAGGAATTGACGTTGTCGGCGTTGCCCAGATCGACACGGAAGGCGCAGGCGCGCGTGACCGGCACCACCAGGGCCTGGGTCGCGTTGCCGCGCGCGATGCTCATGTTCAAGCTGGCGCGCCCCGCCACCAGCGGCCCCAGGATGGCGGCCGCCTGGCCCTCCGCGTTCGGCCCGGACGGCAGGGCCTTGCCCTCGACCGTGAGCAAGCCGTCGCCGGTGCGCAAGCCGCCGGCGGCCGCGCCGCTGCCGGCCAGCACGCCCGACACTTGCAACCGTTCGCCATAGCCCAGCGCGGTTTGCGCCGCCTCGGCGAATTCGCCCGGATAGGAATATTTGTTCTTGGCCGTGAAGCCCAGCAGATTGCGGGCCTGGCTCTTGCACAGGTCGGCGTTATTGATCAGCAGCGGCGCCGCCACCCGGTACAGGCGGTCTTGCAGCGCCACCATCTTGGTCAGCGTTTCCTGGGCCGCCACGTTGCGCGCGGCGTTCGCCACCGCTTCGGGCGAGGGGGTGGCCGGTGCGGCCGGGACGGCTTCCGGCGCCGTGGTGGCGCAGCCGGCCAGCAACAGGGCGGCCGCGAGCGCCGTGGCGGCGCAGCCGGCGTGGGCGTGGACGTGCGAGGTGAGCTTGTTGCGCATTACGTGTACGAGACCGGGCATCAGACTTCCTTATTGTTTTCCGGTGCTGCCGAAGCCGCCAACACCGCGTTCGCTTTGGTCGAATTGATCGACGACGTTAAAACTGACCTGCATCACCGGCACCACGATCAACTGGGCCAGGCGATCCATCGGTTGCAGCGTGAAAGCGCCGTGGCCGCGGTTCCAGGTCGACACCATCAACTGGCCCTGGTAATCGGAATCGATCAAGCCTACCAGATTCCCCAGCACGATGCCGTTTTTGTGGCCCAGCCCGCTGCGCGGCAGTATCATCGCCGCATAGCCGGGATCGGCCAGGTGGATCGCCAGCCCGGTCGGGATCAGCACGGTCTGGCCGGCCTCGATCAGCAGCGGCGCGTCAATGCAGGCGCGCAGGTCGAGGCCGGCGCTGCCGACGGTGGCGTAGCTCGGTAATTGGTCGCGCATGCGCGGGTCCAGGATACGGATGTCGATGGTCTTCATGGTGACTTTGTGTGGCGGTGGCGGGTGGGGTGTGAGTCGGGCGGGCGCGCGCGGCGCCTACTTGAACAGGGATTTCTTTTCGATGCGCTTGGCGATTTCCGACACCAGCTGGCGCGCCAGGGTCAGTTTGTCGGCCCGTGGCAGCACCGTGTGGCCGTTCTCGTCGAACAGGATGATGGTGTTGTCGTCCTGGCCGAAGGTGTGATGGCCGATATTGCCGACCAACAGGGGAATGCCCTTGCGCAGCCGCTTGTCGGCGCCGAATTGCACCAGGTTTTCCGATTCGGCCGCGAAGCCGACGCAGTAGGGATGGCCGGCCAGGTTGGTGCGCCCGGCAACGGCGGCCAGGATGTCCGGATTTTGCGCGAATTCGAGCCGCGGCACGGAGCCGTCGTCCTGCTTTTTCATTTTCTGGTCGCTGGCGTTGACCACCCGCCAATCGGCCACCGCCGCCACCGCGACGAAGATATGCTGGCCGTCGACGGCGGCCAGCACCGCGTCGTGCATCTGCTGCGCGCTTTGCACATCGATGCGGTGCACGCCGTGCGGGGTGGCCAGCGCGGTGGGGCCGGACACCAGCACCACCTCGGCGCCGGCCTCGCGCGCCGCGCGCGCCACCGCGTAACCCATTTTGCCGGACGACAGATTGGTGATGCCGCGCACCGGATCGATCGCCTCGAAGGTGGGGCCGGCCGTGATCAAGACCCGTTTCCCGGCCAAGACCTTGGGCTGGAAGGCGGCCACCAATTCCTCCAGCAGCTGCTGCGGTTCGAGCATGCGGCCCAGGCCCGTTTCGCCGCAGGCCTGGTCGCCGGCGGCCGGGCCGAACAAGACGATGCCGTCCTCGCGCAACTGGCGCGCGTTGCGCCGGGTGGCCGGGTTCTGCCACATCTCCACGTTCATGGCCGGGGCCAGCAGCAGCGGCAACTGGTGCGGGCGGGCCAGGCACAGGGCCGAGAGCAGGTCGTCGCACACGCCGTGGGCCAGCTTGGCCATGAAGTCGGCCGAGCAGGGCGCGATCAGGATCGCGTCGGCGTCGCGCGTCAAGTCGATATGGGCCATGTTGTTGGCGACCCGGCCGTCCCACTGGCTGGTGTAGACCGGCTGGCCGGACAGGGCTTGCATGGTCACCGCCGTGATGAAATGGCTGGCCGCGTCGGTCATCACCACTTGCACCGAGGCGCCCGATTTGCTCAAGGCGCGGCACAACTCGGCGGCCTTGTAGCAAGCCACTCCGCCGGACAGGCCGAGTACGATTTTTTTGCCGGACAATTGCATCTGCTTCTCCTGGGACGCCGACGGTTACTTGTTCACGCGCCGCAGTTCATCGATGATGAACAGGGCGGCGCCCACGCAGATGGCCGAATCGGCGATGTTAAAGGCCGGGAAGTGGCCCACGCCGCGCCAGTGGAAGTCGAGGAAGTCGATCACGTGGCCGTAGGCGACGCGGTCGATCACGTTGCCGATGGCGCCGCCCAGTATCAGCGCCAGCGCCCAGCAAAACATGCGCTGGCCGGCGTGGCGTTTGAGCAGATACAGGATGAACAGCGCGGCCACCACGCCGACGGCGGTGAAGAAGTAGCGCTGCCAGCCGCTTTCGTTGGACAGGAAGCTGAAGGCGGCGCCCCGGTTATAGGCCAGCACCAGATTGAAAAACGAAGTCACCACGTATTCCTCGCCATAGGTGAACAGCTTGGCGATGGTGATCTTGCTGACCTGGTCGAGCAGGATCACGATGGCGGCGATGCCGATCCATGGCGTGAGCGAGGTTTGCGGCGTGGTCGAGAAAGTGCGTTTGATGGCCATGGCGTTGTCAGTGTGGTTCGTGGCCGCCATGGCGAGGCGCCATGGCGGGAAACGGCGGGGCCGGACGGCGGGGCCGGACGGCGCCGGCCCGATCAGGCGAAACGGCGGCGGTCGCCCGCGCCGAACAGATTGCTCACGCAGCGCCCGCACAGGGTCGGGTGGGCGGCATCGCTCCCCACGTCGGCCCGGTAATGCCAGCAGCGCTCGCACTTGGCCGCCGCGGAGGCGGCCACCAGCGTCGATTCCTCGGCCTCGGTCTCGACCTCGGTGGCGCGCGCTTCGGAGGTGATGAAGACGTACTTCAAGTCCTCGCCCAGGCTGGCCAGCAGGCGGTATTTCGCGCCCGAGGCTTTCAGCGTCAATTCGGCCTGCAGCGAGGAGCCGATCGCGCCCGAGGTGCGCAAGTCTTCCAGCTGCTTGGTGACATCGGTGCGCACCGCGCGCAGGGCGCCGTATTTTTCCAGCAGCGCCGGGCCGTCCTCCACCGGCGGCAGCGGCCACCAGGTTTGGGTGAAGATGGTTTCGGCGCTGGCTTGATACGCCTCGGGCGCGGCGAACACGGCCCACGCTTCCTCGGCCGTGAACGAGAGCGCCGGCGCCATCAAGCGCAGCAAGCTTTGGGTGATGTGCCACAGCGCGGTCTGGGCCGAACGGCGCGCGTGCGAGTCCAGGCCGGAGGTGTACAGCCGGTCCTTCAAGATGTCCAGATAAAAGCCGCCCAGGTCTTCCGAGCAAAAGTTTTGCAGCTTGGAGACCACCGGGTGGAATTCGTACTGCTCGTAATGGGCGCCAATTTCGGCCTGGAGCACGGCCATGTCGGCCAGCGCGTAACGGTCGATCTCCAGCAGCTCGGCCACCGGCACCGCGTCCGTGGCCGGGTTGAAGTCCGAGGTGTTAGCCAGCAGGAAGCGCAAGGTGTTGCGGATGCGGCGGTACGATTCGGTCACGCGCTTGAGGATCTCGTCGGAGATCGACAGCTCGCCCGTGTAATCGGTGGCGGCCACCCACAGGCGCAGGATGTCGGCGCCCAGCTTGTTCGACACGTCCTGCGGCGAGACCGTGTTGCCGACCGACTTGGACATCTTTTTGCCCTCGCCATCGACCACGAAGCCGTGCGTGAGCAGCGCCTTGTAGGGCGGACGGCCGTTGAGCATGGAAGAAGTGAGCAGCGAGGAATGGAACCAGCCGCGATGCTGATCCGAGCCTTCCAGGTACAGGTCGGCCGGAAAGGCGAGGTCGCCGCCGGCATGCACGCCGTGCGAGCCCTTGCCTTGCGGGCCGCCCAACACGGTCTGGTGGGTGGTGCCGGAGTCGAACCAGACGTCCAGGGTGTCCTTGTTCTTGACGTACATCTCGGCCTCGTCGCCCAGCAGTTCGCGCAAGTCGAGCGCGAGCCAGGCGTCGATGCCGCCTTGCTCGATGCGGCGCGCCACCTGCTCCAGCAATTCCGGGGTGCGCGGATGCAGTTCGCCGCTTTCCTTGTGGACGATGAAGGCCATCGGCACGCCCCACTGGCGCTGGCGCGACAGGGTCCAGTCGGGCCGGTTGGCGATCATGCCGTGCAGGCGGGCCTGGCCCCAGTCGGGGAAGAATCGGGTCTGCTCGATGCCTTGCAGCGCGCTTTGGCGCAGGGTCGGGCCGCCGTCCTTGGGCACCAGGTCCATGCCAGCGAACCACTGCGAGGTGGCGCGGTAAATGATGGGCGTCTTGTGGCGCCAGCAGTGCATATAACTATGGTCGAACATCTTCAGCTCGAACAGGGCGCCGGCCGCCGTCAGGGCCGCGCAGATCGGTTTGGACGCGTCCCAGATGCTTAAGCCGCCGAACAGCGGCAGGCTGGCGGCGTAGGTGCCGTCGCCCAGCACCGGCGTGAGGATGGCGTCGTCCTTCAAGCCGTGCGCTTTGCAGGAGATGAAGTCGTCCAGGCCGTAGGCGGGGGCCGAGTGGACCACGCCGGTGCCGCTCTCGGTGGTCACGTAGTCGGCCAGGTACAGCGGCGAGAGGCGGTCGTAATACGGGTCGGCCGCGTGCAGCGGATGGCGGAAGGCGATGCCGGCCAGCGCGGCGCCGTCGCAGGTGGCGATGGTGACGCCTTCGAGCTTGTAGCGCGCCAGGCAGGATACCACCAGGTCTTGCGCCAGGATCAGCAGCAGCGGCTGGCCATCGCGCTCGCTTTTCACCAGCGCGTAAGTGACTTCGGGGTTGACGTTCATGGCTTGGTTGGCCGGGATGGTCCACGGGGTGGTGGTCCAGATCACGATGAAGCCGGCGCCGGCCGGCAGCGCGGGCAGGCCGAAGGCGGCGGCCAGCTTGGCCGGTTCGGCGAACGGGAAGCCGACGTCGATGGCCGGGTCGCGCTTGTTTTGGTATTCCACTTCCGCCTCGGCCAGGGCCGAGCCGCAATCGAAGCACCAGTTGACCGGTTTCAGGCCCCGATAGACATAGCCTTTTTCCAGCAGGGTGCCGAGCGCGCGCAGCTCGTCGGCCTCGTTACTGTGGCTCATGGTCAGATACGGCCGCTCCCATTCGCCCAGCACGCCGAGGCGGATGAAGTCGCGGCGCTGGCGGTCGACCTGCTCCAGCGCGTAGGCGCGGGCCTTGGTCAGCACCTCGGCGGTGGGCAGATTTTTGCCGTACTGTTTTTCGATCTGGATCTCGATCGGCATGCCGTGACAATCCCAGCCAGGCACGTAGGGCGCGTCGAAGCCGGACAGGGTGCGGGCCTTGACCACCATGTCCTTGAGGATCTTGTTGACGGCGTGGCCGATGTGAATGTCGCCGTTGGCGTAAGGCGGGCCGTCGTGCAGGATGAATTTCGGCCGGCCGGCGGCCGCCGCGCGGATGCGCTGGTAGATTTTTTTGTCCTGCCATTGCTGGACCCAGCCCGGCTCGCGCTTGGCCATGTCGCCGCGCATCGGGAACGGCGTTTCGGGCATGTTGACCGGGTATTTGCTGTCCGGCTTTTTGGCGGACTTGGGCGGCACGGGTTTGCTATTGTCGGACATATTTTTCTTTAACGTGGGTAGCGGGTGGAGCGGAGCTGTTGACTGCGGGGCGGCGCGCGACGCCGTGGCGGCCTCAAATTCGGTCGGTGGCGGTGAGGGCGCCGTTGCGGTCCGCGAAAAAGGCGCGGGCCTGGTCGGCGTCGCGCGCGATGGCCGCCGTCAGGGTCGGCAGGTCGGCGTATTTTTCCTCGTCGCGCAGCTTGGCCATGAACTCGACCCGCACCAGGCTTCCGTAGCAGGAGCGGGCGAAATCGAACAGGTGCACTTCGAGCAGCACCCGGCCGCTGTCGTCCACGGTGGGGCGCACGCCCAGGCTGGCCACGGCGGGCAGCGGCTGCGCGCCCAGGCCATGGACCCGCACCACGAACACGCCCGACAGCGCCGGGCGGTGCGCCACGCGCAGGTTCAGGGTGGGGAAGCCGAGTGCGCGGCCCAGTTTTTGGCCGTGGATCACGTGGCCCGAGATCGCATACGGGTGGCCCAGCAGCTGCTCGGCGCGGGCGAAGTCGCCTTCGGCCAGCGCGCCGCGCACCGCCGAGGACGAGATACGGGTGCTGCCGTTCATCACGGTGGGCAGGGTGGCGACCTCGAAGCCATAGTGTTTGCCGGCCTCGATCAGCAGCGCCACGTTGCCGGCGCGTTGGGCGCCGTAGCAAAAGTCGTCGCCCACCATCAGCCATTTGACGTGCAAGCCCTGGACCAGCACTTGTTCGGTGAACTGGCGCGGAGTGAGGGCGGCGAAGGGCGCGCTGAAATGCTCGACGATGACGCGGTCGATGCCGGCGTCGGACAGCGATTGCAGCTTGTCGCGCAAATTGGCGATGCGCGGCGGCGCCTTCGAGGCGTCGCCGGCGCGCTCGGCGAAAAATTCGCGCGGATGCGGTTCGAACGTCATCACGGCCGCTTCCAGTCCCAGTTCGCTGGCGGCCGCGCGCACGCGCGCCAGCAAGGCTTGATGGCCGAAATGGACGCCGTCGAAATTGCCGATCGTCAGGGCGCAGGGCGCGCGCGCCTGGGCATTGGGAAGTCCGCGAAATACCTTCATGGGAATCTTGGTGAAAACCGTCGCTAAATGGGAATTATACGGGGGGATTATACGGATTGTTTCGTCGATTCACACCTGCCGGCCATCCCGGCGCCGGCGGCGCGATGAAAGCGGCCGAAAAGCGCCGCTTCGAGCGCGCCGTCGAACACGGCGTGGCGCGGGCGGGGCCGTAAAAAAAGCGCTGCCCGCGCGAAGCGGGCAGCGCCCCGTGGCGGCCGGTGAAGCGAGGCCGCCGGCGTCAAGCCGCCGGGTGATTGATTTGCAAGGTCCAGTAACGGGCCAGATCGGCCGCGCCGTCGCTGCCTTGCACGGTTTTCAGGGTCGACAAGGCGTTGGCTTTTTTGCCGGCCTGGGCGTAGGCGATGCCCAGATGCAGCTTGAGTTCCTCGGGACGCTTGGCGCTACCCATTTTCACGGCTTGGTTCATCAGGTCGAGGCCCTTGTCGGCCTGACCATTGCTGACCAGGGCGAAACCGAGCGCGCCCAGGCCGTCGGCGTCCTTGTTTTTGATGAATTCGGCTTCCGACTTGGCGGCGGAGGCATTGCTTTCTGCCAGGGTCTTGGCGGCCAGATCTTTCAAGCGCTGATGGCGCGGCGCGTCGGCGCCGGTGCCCAGCACACCCTTCTTGTAACCCTGGTCGATGATTTTGGTCGCTTCGGCCGGGTTGCTCGCTTGCAGCGCCAACTGGCTCATTTCCATGTACTCGCCCGGTTTGGCCAGCAAGCCGGCGCCCAGGCGCAGACGCTGCACATCCAGGCCCAGCCGGTCGGAGAAGCCCGGTTTGCCGGACACGCGGTTCAGCAAGTCGGCCCAGTAACTGGTTTTCGGATAATTACCGGCCAGTTTTTCCAGGGTGCTCACGTAGCCGGCCTTGTCGCCCTGCTTGAGCTGTATATTGGCCAGCAATTGCAAATTGCCTTCGCTATTGCTTTTCGAAGCTTGCAATTCCTTGGTGGCGGCCGCGTAATTGCCGCTCACGTAGTAGGTTTGCACCAGCAATTCGCGCATTTGGACGTCTTCGTGGTCCTTGAGCGAACGGTTGATCCAGGTGATGGCGTTCGGCCAATCCTTGGCGCGGTAATACATGCCGGCCAGGGCCTGGGTGAACTTGGGCGCTTCGGCGGCCGACAGGCGGCCGGAATTGATCACCGCCTCGAAGGCTTTGATGGCGGCGCCGTTATCGCCCGAGGCGGCGGCGGCCGAGGCGCGCACGCGCTCGATCTGGTAAGTCTCAAAGGGGGTTTTGTTGCCGATCGCGTCGGCGTCGCGCAACTTGGCCAGCGCTTCTTTATTCTTGCCGGCGGAAGCCAGTTTCTGGGCTTCCTGCAGCGGTTTGCCGACTTCGGCGCGCACGGTGTCGGCCGCGTGGGCGGTCGGGGCGAGGCCCAGCAGGGGCGGGGCCAAGGTGAAGCCGATGGCGGCCATTACCAGGCCCAGATGGGCGAGACGAAACTTGGACATGGGAAGTCTTTCAGTAAAAAGCGAAATAGGCAGGACTATCCTGCCTATCGTGTCGAAATGAAACGAGCCTGCCAATAATAAACGCGCCGGCCCGATTTACTGGAACTGTTCGTTGCCGACCAGGCCGATCTTGGTCACGCCCAGGCGCTGGGCCGAGGCCATCACGCCGGCCACCGATTTGTACGGGACCAGTTTGTTGGGGCGCAGATGCACTTCCGGTTGGTCCGCTTGCGCGGCCACGCCGCTCAGCTTCGCTTCCAGCGCGGCGCGGTCGGGCACCACGGCGTTGTCCCACAAAATGGTGCCGTCGAAGTCGACGTCGATCGTGATCACCACCGGTTCCTTGGTGGGCGGCGGCGGGGTGCCAACCGGCATGTTCAAGTTCACCGAGTGGTTTTGCTTAGGAATCGTGATGATCAACATGATAATGAGCACCAGCATCACGTCGATGAGGGGCGTCATGTTCATTTCCATCATTGGCTCGGGATCGGCGTTTTTGGCGCCGCCGGAACCGACATTCATACTCATGGTGTTTCCTTATAAGAAGTCCAACTGCCGGCGGGACCGTCTGGACGGCCCCGGCTGGGTGGCGCCGCGGCGGCGAACCGTCGCGGCGCCCCGGATCAGCCCTTGTCGGGCGGTTCGGTGATGAAGCCGACCTTCTGAATCCCGGCGCGCTGGGTAGTGTAAATCACCTTGCCGATGAACTCGTAGCGCGTGTCTTGATCGCCACGAACGTGCACTTCCGGCTGCGGCATTTTCACAGCTTCAACTTTCAAGAATTCGAACAGCGCGTTCGTGTCCTTCATCTTGGTCTGGTTCCAGTAGATGTCGCCTTCCTTGTTGATGACGATGTTGACATCTTCCGGCTTGGTCTTGACGGCCTGGTTGATCTCGCTCGGCAGCGCGATTTTTTGCAGCTTGAGCACAACCGGGCTGGTAATTAAGAAGATGATCAGCAAAACCAACATAATGTCGACGAGCGGCGTTGTGTTGATCTCTGACATCACTGCATCTTCATCTCCGTTGTCGGAGCCCACTGACATCGACATAATTCTTATCCAATCTTTTTAGCGCCGGCGGCACGGCCAGCTTCGCTGGTCGACATCGCGCCGGAAATCAAGACCGAGTGGACGTCGGCGCTGAACGAGCGCACGTCTTCCATGGCCGACTTGTTACGACGCACCAGCCAGTTGTAACCCAGCACGGCCGGCACGGCGACGAACAAACCGAAGGCGGTCATGATCAGCGCTTCGCCGACCGGGCCGGCCACTTTGTCGATCGAGGCGTTACCGGTCATGCCGATGTTGGTCAGCGCGCCATAAATACCCCACACGGTACCGAACAAACCGATGAACGGCGCGGTCGAACCGACGGTGGCCAGGAAGGACAAGCCGTCTTGCAGACGCGATTGGACTTTGTCGACGGCGCGTTGGATCGACATGGTGACCCAGGTGCTCAGATCGATTTGTTCCAGCAGGGCGCCGTCATGGTGGGCGGTGGCCTTGGTGCCCGATTCGGCGATGAAACGGAAGGGGCTGCCGTCCTTCAAGGTGGCGGAACCGGCGGCGATCGACGAAGCTTTCCAGAACTTGGCCGACGTTTCCTTCGATTGCTTGAAGATCTTCATTTGATCGATCAGTTTGGTGACGATGATGTACCAGCTACCCATCGACATCAAGGCCAGGATGATCAGGGTGGCGCGCGGCACGAAACCACCGGCCCACACCGCTTCGATACCGAAGGGATTGTGGACTTCTTCTTTTTCGCCGGCCTTCGGCGCCGGCGCGGCGTCGGCGGCGGGAGCTGGAGCGGCTGGGGCTGGAGCGGCGGCGTCTGCTGCTGGTGCGGCGGCCGGGGCAGGCGCGGCGGCGGCGGCCGAAGCGGGCGCGTCGGCGTAGGCCGGGGCGGCTACCAGGGCGCTAGTCGCGGTGACGGACAACAATACCGCGGCAAAAAAAGCGGACAGACGGGTGTTCTTAAACATGCTTCCTCCAAAAATTAAAATAATCAGATCGCTGAAATGACAACGAAATCAAGTGTGAGGCGATACCGCCGCCTCGGTTTATTCCAGCGTCCAGACGTAAGCCATCGGCTGCCAGCTTTGCTCGGGTTTGCCGTCCACCGAACCCGGTTTGAAGACGCATTTGCTGATGGCGGCCACGGCTGCTTTATCCAAGTCGCGGGAGCCGCTCGATTTCACCACCTTGGATTCGACCACGCGGCCGTCGACTCCAATCAGGAAAGAGAGTTGCGAGGTTCCCGTTTCTTCGTTACGCAGCGAATTTTTCGGATATTCCGGCTTGGCGCAAGTGCCAAAATCGACCACGGCGGCGATGCGCACCGATTTGGCCGGACCCGGCGGCGCGGCGGGGGCCGGCGCGGGTACGGCCGGCTGCAACACATTGCTGGCCGGTTTTTCCGCGCTGCTGACGGCGATCGGACTCTGCTGAGGCGGAGGTTGCTGCACGTTCACTTCAACGGGAGGAATGAAGGGCGGCGGGGGCGCTTTCATTTCTGGCGGAGGTGGCGGCGGCGGAAGATCGGGTGGCGGCGCTTTTTTGACCTCCTCGATGATCTTCGTTTCCACCGGCTCGATCATTTTGGTAACCAGACGCTTACCCAAGCCCGTCACGATCCCGTAAGCCACCAGGACATGCAACAGGACAACAATCGTGATGCCCGTAAAGTTCTTCCCGGTACTTTTCTCGTTCGAAAAATTCATGCCTGCTTTCTCCAAATACCATCTCTTTTGTTGCAACTAAACCCCAAAATGACGACAAAATTGCTCCAGCCGCATCCGGGACATCGGCGAATTATACATACGATTTCCGCACTTTACATAGATTTTTCACGCCTAAAACCGGTTCGATTTAGGTATAAATCAGACTTTTCCAGCATGCCGGAATCGTATGCGCAAAGCATTTCTATGGCGAAAAAAACAAGATCGAGAGATTGGTATTACAGCAAACATTTGCGCACATGGCCGGAAGTTTTCTCAACATTTGTAAAAGCAAAATTAAGTTCGGCCTGAAGCTGGTGCGATGCGCTGAATGTTTGGTTGCCTGTCTTTCAATCAAGTAAACGATGCCAAGCTGCAATGATGTACGCGCGCTTTCGCATGGGACTATACCCGCTTCGGAAGATTGTTGGCTGAATCATATTGAAGCGTGCGCCGGGTGGCGCGCGCGGGGCGGGGCGCGGCGGGCGCGCGGTCGAACAATTATTTTGGAAAAGGCGGTTCGGCCGAAGAAACGCCGGCCCGCCTGCGGGAAGCGGCGCCGGCCGGGGCGGGGGGCGACCCCGCGACGGGCGCCGTCAAGCGTGGCGGTTACGTTTTTCGCGTTTGCATTCCAGCGTGCTCACGATATTGCCGGATGGATCGACCGTGTCGAGGTGGACATCGAAGCCCCACAGCCGGGCCACGTGTTTGAGTACCTCGTTGGCTTGCTGGTTCAAGGGACGACGCTGGAATTGGGTATGGCGCAAGGTCAAGGCGCGGTCGTCGCGGGTGTTGACCGACCAGACTTGGATATTGGGCTCGCGGTTGCCCAGGTTATATTGCTCGGCCAATTGCTGGCGCACATAGCGGTAGCCGACCTCGTCGTGGATGGCGGAAATGGCCAGCTTCTCGTTCTTGTCGTCGTCCAGCACAGCGAAGAAGTGGAATTCGCGTATCAGCTTGGGCGACAGGTATTGCGCGATGAAACTTTCATCCTTGAAGTTGCGCATGGCGAAGTCGAGCGTGCTGCGCCAATCGCTGCCGGCGATGTCGGGAAACCATTCGCGGTCTTCGGGGGTCGGATGCTCGCAGATGCGGCGGATGTCGCTCATCATGGCGAAACCGAGGGCGTAGGGATTGATGCCGCTGTAATAAGGGCTGTTGACGGGCGGTTGATAGACCACGTTGGTGTGGCTCTTGAGAAACTCCATCATGAAGCCGTCGCGTATCACCCCCTCGTCGTACAACTGGTTGAGGATAGTGTAATGCCAAAACGTGGCCCAGCCCTCGTTCATGACCTGGGTTTGGCGCTGCGGATAGAAATATTGGGAAATTTTGCGCACGATGCGCACCATCTCGCGCTGCCACGGTTCCAGCAGGGGTGCGTATTTTTCGATGAAATACAGCAGGTTTTCCTCGGGCTCGGGCGGGAAGCGGGGCGCCTTCTTGCTCACTTCTTCTTCGTCGCGTCGCGGCAGGGTGCGCCACAATTCGTTGATCTGCGATTGCATATACGCTTCGCGTTCTTTTTGTTTGGCGTTTTCTTGCGCCATCGATAGCTTGGCCGGGCGCTTGTAGCGGTCCACCCCGTAGTTTTGAATCGCGTGGCAAGAGTCGAGCAAGGTTTCCACCGCATCAACGCCGTGGCGCTGCTCGCATTCGTTGATGTAATTCTTGGCGAACACCATATAGTCGATGATGGCGTCCGCGTCGGTCCAGGTGCGGAATAGATAATTGCCCTTGAAGAAGGAGTTGTGGCCATAGGCCGCGTGGGCGATCACCAGCGACTGCATGGTCAGGCTGTTTTCCTCCATCAAGTACGCGATGCAGGGATTGCTGTTGATGACGATTTCATAAGCCAGGCCCATCTGGCCGCGCTTGTAACTCTTTTCCGTGCTCAGGAAATGTTTGCCGAACGACCAATGATTGTAAGAGACCGGCATGCCGACCGAGGTGTAGGCGTCCATCATTTGCTCGGCGCTGATGATCTCCAGCTGGTTGGGGTAGGTGTCCAGCCCGAAATCGGCCGCCACGCGCCGGATTTCTTCGTGGATTTGCTCGATCAACTCGAAAGTCCATTCCGACTGCTCGGGCAAGGCGCGTGGATGCACGGGTTTCTTGGTCATCATGTTCATTATTTGGGCTGCTTCTTGAACAATTCACGGAACACCGGATAGATGTCGGCCGGCGTGACAATTTTTTGCATGGCGAAGTGGGCGTGGTGCTCGGTCACGGCGGCATATTGTTCCCACAGGTTTTGCGGCGGCCCGTCGGTGATTTCCACATAGGTGTAATACTGCACCTTGGGCAAGATGGTATTGATCAGCAATTGCTTGCACAGCAGGGAATCGTTGTCCCAGTTGTCGCCGTCCGAGGCTTGGGCCACATAGCTGTTCCATTGACCCGCGCCGTAGCGTTCATCCACGATGGTGTTGAGCAAGTGCAAAGCCGACGACACCACGGTGCCACCCGATTCGCGCGAATTGAAAAATTCGTTTTCGTCGACCTCGGCCGCCGCCGTGTGGTGGCGGATGAAGATCACCTCGATCTTGTCGTAGACCCGTTTCAAGAACAGGTAGAGCAGGATGAAGAAACGTTTGGCGGTGTCCTTGCGGCTCTCGTCCATGGAACCGGACACGTCCATGATGCAAAACATGACGGCCTGGGTCATCGGCTTGGGCACCTTGACCCGGTTGCTATAGCGCAAATCGAACGGGTCGATGAAGGGGATCGCCAGCAGCCGCGTATGCAGGTGGTGGATCAGGCGGCGCAATTCGACCACCCGGGCATCTTGCTCCGGCACGTCGAGCAAGAGCAAGGCTTCCAATTCGCGCTCGGCCTCCATCACTTGCTTGCGTGAATTGCCACCCACCGCGATGCGCCGGCCCAGGGCGCCGCGCAGCGAGCGCAGCACGTGGATGTTGGATGGCGTGCCCGACATATTGTAGCCGGCGCGCTGGTTCTTGAATTCCGTGCTGGCGGTCAACTGGGTCTTGACCATGTGCGGCAATTCCAAGTCTTCAAAGAAGTAATTCATGAATTCTTCGCGCGACAACTGGAAGATGAAATCGTCTTCCGAGGTTTGGTCGCTATTGCCGGCCTTGCCGCGCCCGGAACCGGCGCCGCCCTTGGGACGGTTGATCAAGTCGCCTTTTTGATATTCCTGGTTGCCCGGGTTGATCACTTCCCACACGCCGCCATGGGCGTGACCGAAGGCGGGCTCGCCCACGTCCTTGACGGGGATCGAGATTTTTTCGCCGTTTTCCACATCGGTGATCGAGCGGCCCTTGATGGCGCGCCCGACCGCATCCTTGATTTGACTCTTGTAACGGCGCAAGAAGCGGTCGCGATTGATCGCGGACTTGTTCTTGCCTTGAAGACGACGGTCTATGAGGTAAGTCAAAACATGCCTCCGGCTGCTAGGGGAGCGGGGCGCCGTCCCGGCTGGCGGCGCACCGCCGGCCGAAACCGCACGGGCCGCTTAGGACGACTTCCTCACGCGCAAATACCATTCGCATAACAGCCGCACCTGCTTGGCCGTATAGCCTTTTTCCACCATGCGCGCGACGAAATCGGCGTGCTTGTTGGCATCCTCGGCGCTGGCCTTGGCATTGAACGATATCACGGGTAGCAATTCCTCGGTGTTGGAGAACATTTTTTTCTCGATCACCGTGCGGAATTTCTCGTAACTGGTCCAGGCCGGATTCTTGCCTCCATTATTAGCCCGGGCGCGCAAACCGAAGTTGACGATTTCGTTGCGGAAGTCTTTTGGGTTCGAGATGCCGGCCGGTTTCTCGATCTTTTCCAATTCATTGTTCAGCGATTCGCGGTCGAAACTCTCGCCCGTGTCGGGATCGCGGTATTCCTGGTCTTGTATCCAAAAATCGGCGAAGGTGACGTAACGGTCGAAAATATTTTGCCCGTACTCGGAATAGCTTTCCAGATAGGCGGTCTGGATTTCCTTGCCGATGAATTCGACGTAACGCTGGGCCAAATGCTCCTTGATGTAAGAGAAGTATTTTTGCTCCAGCTCGGGCGGGAATTGTTCGCGCTCGACTTGCTGCTCCAGCACATACAACAGGTGTACCGGATTGGCCGCCACCTCGGTATTGTCGAAGTTAAACACCTTGGACAAGATCTTGAAGGCGAAGCGGGTCGACAAACCATTCATGCCCTCGTCCACCCCCGCGTAATCGACGTATTCGTGCATCGACTTGGCCTTGGGATCGGTGTCCTTCAGGTTCTCGCCATCGTAGACCAGCATCTTGCTGAAGATGCTAGAATTTTCCGGATCTTTCAGGCGCGACAAAATGGCGAACTGGGCCATCATCTTGAGGGTGCCGGGCGCGCAAGGCGCTTTTTCCAGCGAGGAATTGGCGACCAGCTTGTCGTAGATCTTGATTTCATCGTTAACGCGCAGGCAATACGGCACCTTGACGATATAGATACGGTCGAGGAAAGCCTCGTTGTTGCGGTTGTTCTTGAAGGTTTTCCACTCCGACTCGTTGGAGTGGGCCAGGATGATGCCGTCGAATGGAATCGCGCCGAAGCCCTCGGTGCCCTTGTAATTGCCTTCCTGGGTGGCGGTCAACAGCGGATGCAGCACCTTGATGGGCGCCTTGAACATTTCGACGAATTCCATCAAGCCCTGGTTGGCCAGGCACAGGCCGCCGGAATAGCTGTAGGCGTCCGGGTCGTCCTGGGCGTAGTCTTCCAGCTTGCGGATATCGACCTTGCCGACCAGGGAGGAAATATCCTGGTTGTTTTCATCGCCCGGCTCGGTTTTCGAGATGGCGATCTGTTTCAGCACCGAAGGGTAGCGCTTGACCACGCGAAATTGATTGATGTCGCCATTGAATTCATGCAGGCGCTTCACGGCCCAGGGGCTGGGGATGTTGCGCAGATAACGGCGCGGAATGCCGTAATCCTCTTCCATGATGACGCCATCCTCGTCCTCGTTGAACAGGCCGAGCGGCGACTCGTTGACCGGCGAGCCTTTCAGGCAATAAAAAGGCACGTGCTCCATCAGCGACTTGAGCTTTTCGGCGATCGAGGATTTGCCGCCGCCCACCGGTCCCAGCAGATACAGGATTTGCTTGCGCTCCTCCAAGCCCTGGGCCGCGTGGCGGAAGTAGGACACCACTTGCTCGATCACTTCCTCGGTGCCGTAAAACTCGCGGAAGGCCGGGTAGATCTTGATCACCTTGTTGGCGAAGATGCGCGACAGGCGGGTGTCGTTGCGGGTGTCGACCAGGGTCGGCTCGCCGATCGCGGCCAGCATGCGTTCGGGCGCGCTGGCGTAAGTGAGGCGGTCTTTCTTGCATAAGGCCAGATATTCGGAAAGAGACATCTCTTCTTCCCGGGTACGTTCGTAACGTGCTGCGTAGTTGTCAAAAATGGTCATGTGGATGTCCTTTAATGTTAACCTGCTGTACTGTTATCGGCAGTCGGAGTGATGGCTCCTGCCTGATCCGTATCTTGGTGCTCCTGGATTGTTGTTGTTCTATGCCGGCCGCGTCTCGCACCCGATCCGGATTGCCCGGACCAAAAAGCGCCGCCGTTTCGTGCCGTGTTTTCCCTACGCGTCCCGGCATGTCACTGTGCTGTATTGGGTATCTTACGTCTATGAAATTTATTATTGCTCTATTAGTTCAGGAAGTCAAAAGATATGTCGTAATTTCCTTAATACTTGTTTATAAGTGTTTGAAAATAAAGAGAAAAGAGAAATTAATTAGCACTTTTTTATGGCATTTCAGGCTGGCATTCGGCTCAAAAAACGACACCGCCGGCGCCGTCGCGCGCGCGCCGGCGGGCGCCGCCTTGTCGGGCCGGTCCGGGCCGGCGCGTCGGGCCGCCGGTGCGCGCGGCCACGATGCGCTAAGATGGCTTGCTCGCGGCCGCGACACGGCGCCGATCGGCATCGCGATGCGCGCCTAAGCCGAGCCTAAGCCGAGCCTATTTAACCCACCCAGGACGACCATGATGATGAACCCGCAGTTGCGCAGCGTTGTGCGGCAGATGCCCAAGGCAGAATTGCACATCCATATAGAAGGCTCGCTGGAACCGGAATTGATCTTCGCCCTGGCCGAACGCAACGGCGTGGCGCTGGCTTACCAATCGGTGGAGCACTTGCGGCAGGCGTATGCCTTCGAGGATTTGCAATCCTTCCTCGATATCTATTACGCCGGCGCCAGCGTGCTGCTGCGCGAGCAGGATTTTTATGACATGACGCAAGCCTATCTGTTGCGGGCGGCGGCCGACAATGTCTTGCACGCGGAAATTTTCTTCGATCCGCAAACCCACACCGACCGCGGCGTGCCGATCGCCGATGTGATCGGCGGCATCCATCGCGCCTGCCGCGATAGTCCCGTCAGCGCCAGCTTGATCATGTGCTTCCTGCGCCATTTGTCCGAGCAAGAGGCGCTCGACACCCTGGAGCGGGCCTTGCCGCACCGCGACCAGATCATCGGGGTGGGCCTCGATTCGTCCGAGGTCGGCCATCCGCCGGAAAAATTCGCCCGCGTGTTCGCCCGCGCCAAGGCGCTGGGCTTGCATCTGGTGGCCCACGCCGGCGAGGAGGGGCCGCCGGCCTACATCCGCACCGCGCTCGACGTGCTGGGGGTGGAGCGCATCGACCATGGCGTGCGTTGCCTGGAAGACCAAGACTTGACGGCGCGCCTGGCGCGCGAGCAGATCGCGCTGACGGTGTGTCCCTTGTCGAACGTGAAGTTGCGGGTGTTCGACAGCATGGAGCGGCATAATTTGCTGACCCTGCTCGACGCCGGCTTGATGGCCACCGTCAACTCGGACGACCCGGCTTACTTCGGCGGCTATATGAACGATAACTTCGTGGCCGCCTTCGACGCCCTGCCGCTGGGCCTGTCGCACGCGCGTCGCCTGGCCCGCAACAGCTTCGCGGCCGCCTTTTTGGCGCCGGCCGACAAGCAAGCCTTGCTCGACCGGGTGGACGCCTTTTTCGACGCGCTGCCGCTGTAACAACGTGGCCGATTCCCGCGCCGCGCACCGACCATTTTTGAAAAGTTTGCCATGCTAAAGCTTGCCTTGAACATGACCCGGCGCGACTGGCGCGCCGGCCAGTTGCGCTTCCTGCTGGTGGCGCTGGTGGTGGCCGTGGCCGCCTTGTCGGCGGTCGGCTTCTTCGTCGACCGGCTGCGCGGCGGCTTGAACCGCGACGCCCATCAATTGCTGGGCGCCGATCTGGTGCTCAACGCCGATCAGCCGGTCGATCCGGCCTGGCGGCGCGAAGCGGCGCGGCGCGGCTTGCTCATGGCCGACACCGTCACCTTTCCCAGCATGGCGCAGGCCGGCGAGGGCGAGCAATCGCTGTCGCAACTGGCCGCCGTCAAGGCGGTCTCGCCCGGCTATCCCCAGCGCGGCAGCCTGAAAATCAGCACCCAGCCCGAGCAAGCCGCCGACAGCGTCGGCACGCCCACGCGCGCGGTGCCGGCGCCGGGCACGGTGTGGATCGATAGCAGCGTGCTGGGCAGCCTGAATGTAAAAGTGGGCGGCAGCTTGCGCCTGGGCGACAAAACCTTCACGGTGGCCCAGTTGATCGCGGCCGAGCCGGACCGTGGCGCCTCCTTCCTCAACTTCGCGCCGCGCGTGATGCTGGCCTTGTCCGACTTGCCGGCCACCGGCCTGGTGCAACCCGAATCGCGCGTCACCTACCGCTTGTTGCTGGCGGCGCCCGGCCAAAACGGCGGCGCCGCCGTGCGCGGTTTCGAAACTTGGCTTCAAGACAAGATCAAGGCGGAAAAGATCAAGGGCGTGCGCCTCGAATCGCTCGAAGGCGGCCGGCCGGAAATGCAATCGACCCTGGAGCGCGCCGACCGTTTCCTGTCCTTGGTCGGCTTGCTGTCGGCCATGTTGGCGGCCGTGGCCGTGGCCATGGCGGCGCGCCGCTTCATGTTGCGCCACCTGGACGCCTGCGCCATGCTGCGCTGCCTGGGGCTGACCCAGAACCAGGTCACGCTGATGTACTTGATCGAATTTTTGCTGGTCGGCCTGGTCGGCAGCGTGTTGGGGGTGGCGGTCGGTTTCGGCGGGCATTATCTGCTGCTGGTATTTTTGGGCAATCTGGTGCAAAGCGATTTGCCGCCCGCCACGGTGTTGCCGGCCCTGCAGGGCGTGGCCACGGGCATGCTGTTGTTGATCGGCTTCGCCTTGCCGCCGGTGCTGCAATTGCGTAACGTGCCGCACAACCGCGTGATCCGGCGCGAACAAGACGGCCCCAAGCCGATGGTGCTGCTGACCTACGGCGTGGGCATCGCCACCTTTGTCGCGCTGCTGCTGTGGCAAGCCGGCGACTTGCAACTTGCCTTGTTGACGGCCGCCGGTTTCCTGGGCGCCTGCGGCGTGTTCGCCCTGGTCGGCTGGCTGGCCATCAAGTCGCTCAAGCGCTTGCGCGGCTTGGTCGATCATCAGAGTTGGCGCTTCGCCGTCACGTCCTTGCAACGTCGCCCGGGCGCGAGCGTGATTCAAATCGTTTCGCTGGCGCTGGGCTTGATGGCCTTGCTGCTGCTGACGGTGGTGCGCGGCGACTTGATGACGGCTTGGCGCAGCGCCACCCCGGCCGACGCGCCGAACCGTTTCATCATTAATATTTTGCCCGAACAAAAGGATCAAATCGCGCGCCGCTTGGCCGCCGTCGGCGTGCTCAACGCGCCCTTGTATCCGATGATACGGGGCCGCCTCACCGCCATCAACGGTGCGCCGATCACGGCCGCCACCTACACCGATGAGCGCGCCGCGCGCCTGGCCGACCGCGAGTTCAATCTGTCGACCATGCCCGAGATGCAAGCCGAAAACCGCATCGTGGCCGGGCATTGGTTCAAGCCGGCTTCGGGCGGCGGCGCGCCGTTGGCCGAGGCGTCGGTCGAGGAGGGCATCGCCAAGACCCTGGGCGTCAAGCTGGGCGACAAGATGCGTTTCGATATCGCCGGGCAGCCGGTCGAGGCCACCGTGACCAGTTTGCGCAAGCTGGAATGGGGCTCGATGCGGGTCAACTTTTTTGTCATCATCAATCCGGCCGCGATGGCCGACACGCCGCAAACCTGGATCACGGCGTTTCACTTGCCGCCCGGCCAGGCCGGCTTCGGCAACGTGCTGGCGCGCGACTTTCCGAACCTGACCATCATCGACGTGGGCGGCGTGCTCAAGCAGGTGCAAGCGGTGCTCGAGCAAGTGGTGCTGGCGGTCGAGTTCCTGTTTTCCTTCACCCTGGTGGCGGGCGTGCTGGTGTTGTACGCGGCGTTGATGGGTTCGCAGGACGAGCGCACCCGCGAAGCCGGCTTGCTGCGCGCGCTGGGCGCCACCCGGCGCCAGTTGAGTCAAGCCCAGCTCATCGAATTTTCGCTGGTGGGCGCACTGGCCGGCTTGCTGGCGGCCACGGGCGCGGCCGCGATGGGTTGGGCGCTGGCTACTTACCAGTTCAAGTTCGCCTGGAGTTTCGCTTCCGGCGTGTGGCTGGCGGGCATCGTGGTCGGCGCGCTGTGCGCCATCGCGGGCGGCTGGCTGGGCTTGCGCAGCGTGCTGCGTCAACCGCCATTGCAAACCTTGCGCGAGGGTTGAGCGGCGCCAGCGGCCGGCGCGCACGGCGGCTGAATCGGACTGGCGCCGACCAGCGCCGCGCGCGCAGGCTCGATGCGGGCGCCGGCTCGATGGTGCGCGACGCGCGGCGTGTGTTTGCTCACAGCTTTGCAAGATGGCACCGGCCGCCGTCGCGCCCGCGCCCGGCCTGCTATTGTTCGGCGGTACGCGCCGCTCGCCATCGGTCCGCGGCCCTCGGTTTATTGCGCGCGGCGTCAGGCGAAGCTGGCGCCGCGCGCCTTGGCGTCGATGGCGGACGGCGCCTCTCTCAACGATTGTAGAAATTGTTCGTACGAAAAGACCGCGCTGTCCAGGTAACGCGAGGGCAGGTCGAACAAGGCCCACAGGTAGTTTTCCTTGCCCTGGCAAATTTGCGGCGCCTTGCAATAGCGGTGCCAGTGGCTGCCGAAGGCTTGGGAATACATGCCGTCGCCGCCAGCGCCGCCGAAAAAGGGGATCACGCGACACTCGCGCAAGGCGTCCAGCAGCGAGGGCGGCGCTTCGCTGTCGCGCGCGATCTCGAATTGCGACTGCATGGTGGCGGCCGTCTCCACCACCATCAAGGTGGCCTTGCCGGCGCTGTCGAAAAACAGGATGCCGCTCGGATTGGGAAAGATGTAGTGCTCGACGAAACCATGGCGCGTCGCGAGCTGGCGCACCAGCTGGGCGAAGGCCGGGTCGCGTAGAAAATTGAAGTGGTGCAGCACCAGCAAGTCGCGCAAGGTGTCGGATTGTTCGCGGAAAAACTCTTCCTGCAAGCCGACGATTTCCTGCTCCAGCCGGTCCAGCGCGTTGTCTTCGCTTTTCTTGATATAGCGGTCGATCAAGCCGCGGTTGAAGGCGGTCACCGCCACTTTTTCATCGGCCGCGCCGGTGAACATGATCTTCTTGCAGGGCAGGTGCTGCACCGCCTGGCAAAATTCGAGCCCGTTCATTTGCGGCATCGAATAATCGACCACCAGTACCGACGGAATCTCGAAGCGTTCCGGACGCTCGCTGATACGGTAGATGCGCTCGATGTCGATCACCACGTTGCAATGATCCGGGGACAGATTTTGCGTGTCGAAATTGACTTGCAGCGTCAAGTCTTCCGCTTGCCGGCTGTGCTGGAGCCACAGCAGGGCGCTGCTGGTGTCGTGAAAAATCTTGCTGGCCAGCTTGGGATGGAGTTGGAACGCCATGCTGCGCAAGAAGGAATCGCTGTCGTCGAGCAGCACGGTCAGGGTCGGATGGGTGTAGATCGATAGGTTCATGGTGGCCTATGCGGGCAGGGGCGGAAATTCGAGGACAAAGATGGCGTAGGCGTTTTCACGCGATACGCAACTGATTTTCGCTTCCCAGGCCGCCATGATGTCCTTGCACAGCGCCAGGCCGATGCCGGTGCCGTTGTGCGGCGGGAAGGAATAAAAACGCCGGAAAATCAGCGGCATCTGGCTGGGTGCGATGCCGCAGCCGGTGTCGATGAACAGCAGGCGTGGCGAGCGGCGCGCGCCGTCGACGATGATGCGCACCCGCCCCTTGCCGGCGCGGTGGATGGCCTTCAAGGCGTTGCGCAGCAAGTTGAGCAAGATGATGACGCATAGTTCGCTCTGGCCGGCGAAGCTGAAGTTGCGGCGCAATTCCACCGCCACCGTTTGCTGCTGGCTGTTGCCGGTGAAGGGGTAACGTTTGAGCACCGATTCGACGGCGGTGGCCATCGAGACCGATTCGTTGGGCCGCAGATTGTGGTTGACGGCGGTGGCGCTGAGCAGGAACAGGTCGATCATGTGGTTCATGTGGCGCACCTCGAACTGGATGCGGCCCAGCGCTTCCTGGCTCATGCCGCGCTCCGGCTCGCCGCACGCGGCGCTGTTTTGCAGCAGTCGGGTCAGGCCGCGCACATTGGCGTCCACGCTGATCAGGGGGGTGCGCAATTCATGTGCCACGGTGGCCAGGCCGGCGCCCAAACCGGCCAGTTTTTCCTGCGCCAGCACGCTGCGCCCGACCCGGGCCACGGAGAGCGCGACGATGGTGAACCAGTGGATCGGCACTTGTTGCCACACCTCGCGCTGGAGCAGCAGGGCGCCCTCGCCGATCAGCGTCACCGCCGCGCAGGCGAGCAGGGTGCCCGTCACATAGGCCAGCCCGGCCATGGCTATGTCAAAGTGAAACAGCACGATCAAGGCCACCAGCAGCGACTGGGTCCACACCGCCGAGGCGTGATTCATCAAAAACATGAAGGTGAAGAAAAAGGCGAACAGGTAGGTGAGCGCCACCGCCAGATAGATATCGAGCCAGCGGTTGGCGAAACGGCGCGCGAACAGGCCGATCACGCACAGCGCGAAGCCGACGCTGCGCAGCGCCGGGCTTTCGTATTCCTGGGCGAAAAAAAAGTGCCAGATCACGTAGAACAAGGGCATGCAAATGGTGCCGACCCAGGCCAGCAGCATGACGCGCATTCTCGCGTGTTCATTGCGTCCGCGCAGCGACTCCGCCATCCCTCCCTGCCAACGCTTCCATTGATCGCGCAAATGTTCGGTCATGACCTTCGTGTACTCCAGAAAATTGCTCATGATCCTATAAATCCCAGCCCCATTGCGCCTATCCAGAATGCAATTGATCTGCGTCAATCCCGGGCTTGTCCAAGGCGGCATGGTTTTGAAGTCGTTCATAAAAAACCAACTTTGGGAGATTTACATGGCACATACCAGCGCGATCACCGCCGTTTCTACCTCAATCGGCGCCTTCCCTCGATTCCTATCGGCCGAGCAATCCTTGCCCGATTATCTGGAGCAACGCATGGACCAGCATTACGTGACCCGCATCGAAAAACTGCTCGGCGGTCAGCATCCGCATGCGTGGCAGCCGACCCCGGCCGACGCGATTTTCTTGGCGGGCAATGATTACCTGTGTCTGGCGGGCGAAGCCAGCCTGGTGCGCGCGCAAGCCGATGCCATGCGCCGCGGCAGCGGCGAACTCTTGATGTCGGCCGTGTATTTGCAGGAAGGCAGCGCCCAGCACCGGCTGGAACGCAAGCTGGCCGCCTTCATGGGCGCGCAAGATGGCATATTGGCCCAGTCCGGCTGGGCGGCCAATGTCGGTTTGCTGCAATGCATCGCCGGACCGGGCATCCCGGTGTATCTCGACATGCAAGCCCACGCCTCGCTGTGGGAGGGCGCCCACGCGGCCCACGCGCCGGCCGTTTCCTTCCTGCATAACGACATGGCGCATTTGCAGCGTCAGGTGGCCAAGCATGGGCGCGGCGTGATCGTGGCGGACGCGCTCTACAGCACCAACGGCAGCCTGGCGCCGCTGCTGGCGCTGCTCGAGATCGCCGAGCGGAGCGGCTGCATGGTGGTGATCGACGAATCCCATTCGCTCGGCACGCATGGTCCGCACGGCGCCGGCTTGGTGGCCGAGTGGGGCTTGAGCGAGCGGGTCCATTTTCGCACCGCTTCGCTGGCCAAGGCGTTCGCGGGCCGGGCCGGTTTCATCACGTGTTCGGCGCGTTTCAAAGGTTATTTCCTGTCCGAGTCGCGGCCGGCCATTTTCAGTTCCTGCCTGCTGGGGCATGAGCTGGCCTGGTTCGACGCCGCGCTGGCGTTCATCCGCGCCGCCGACGACCGGCGCGCCGCCTTGCGCGCCCACGCGTGTCATGTGCGTGGCGGCTTGCGGCGGCTCGGTTACAACGTCGACGATGGCAGCGAGCAAATTATCGCGCTGGAAGCCGGTCCCGAACCGAAGACCCTGGCCTTGCGCCAGGCGCTGGAACGGCACCGTGTGTACGGCGCCATGTTTTGCGCGCCGGCCACGGCGAAAAATCGCTCGCTGGTGCGGCTGACCCTGAACGCCGGCTTGAGCACGGCCGATATCGAGCAGGTGCTCGCCGCGTGCGCCGCCATCCGCGACGAGGTGGGGCTGGCGCAGTGGTCGTCCAGCCGCCGTCAGCGGCGCCTGGCGCTGGTGTAGGGCGCGCGTCGAGCGTAGCGTCCAGACCGCTTGGCGGCGCGGGCGCCATTCCTTGCCGCGCCTTGGCGCTTCGCGTCCGACGCGTGCGCGGCGCCTTGCTTGTCGGCGTGCGGCTTGCCGGCAACCCACCGTTCCCCCGCGCGCGTGCCGTTGCGGGCGCGGGCGGCGTTGCCCTGTGCCGCTCCGGCACGGGCTTGGCACGGCTAGCAGCCTGTCGGACTTGGGGAGTCGAAGCGAGAAATGCGCTGGACGAGGCCAGATTTTGACGATTTCGCAGTGCCAATAGCGAGCTATTGGC
>JAYVUV010000304.1:0-3857 GCA_043787615.1 Janthinobacterium sp.
TCGACCGGATGTGGGTAAAATGAGTACCTGACGAAATTGCTCAACTTTGCTATACTTGATTAAAATACTCAAGTATTGCGTTTGGTGCCGTTTCAAGACGGGCGATGCCGCAATGAATTTATCAATTTAGCTGAAAGTAGCCTGGCCACTCCATGCGATTAACCACCAAAGGCCGTTTTGCCGTGACTGCGATGATCGACCTTGCATTGCGTGAAGGCGCTGGACCGGTGACGCTGTCCGGCATCAGTCGAAGGCAGGATATTTCGCTCTCTTATCTGGAGCAGTTGTTCGGCAAACTGCGCCGCCAGTCGATTGTCGAATCGGTGCGTGGTCCCGGTGGCGGTTATCAACTGGCGCGCGGCGCTGCAGAGATTACTGTGGCCGACATCATCATTTCGGTCGACGAGCCGCTTGATTCAACGCAGTGTGGCGGTAAGGAAAACTGCCATGGTGCCAGCGCGGAAAATGGTTCGCGCTGCATGACACATGACCTTTGGACCACGTTGAATAGCAAAATGGTCGACTACCTGAATTCGGTATCGCTACAAGACTTGGTCGATCAACAGAAGCACAAAACTACAGAACACAGCGTGGTGGTGTTGCATCGCAATCACGCAGCAACTTGAACGGAGCGCACGTCAATGAATGCACCTTTGGAAAAAAGTTTGATCGATACGCTGAAAGCGCCGCATTTCCCGATTTATCTGGATTATTCGGCCACCACGCCGATCGATCCGCGCGTGGCCGACAAGATGATCCCCTACCTGCGCGAGCAGTTCGGCAACCCCGCCTCGCGCAGCCACATGTACGGCTGGACCGCCGAAAAAGCGGTGGAAGAGGCGCGCGGCCACGTGGCCGCCCTGGTCAACGCCGATCCGCGCGAGATCATCTGGACTTCCGGCGCCACCGAGAGCAACAATCTGGCGATCAAGGGCGCGGCCCAGTTCTACAAGACCAAGGGCAAGCACATCATCACCGTCAAGACCGAGCACAAGGCGGTGCTGGACACGGTGCGCGAACTGGAGCGGGTCGGCTTCGAGGCCACCTACCTGGAACCGCAAGACAACGGCTTGATCACGCTCGAACAATTGAGCGCGGCGATCCGGCCCGACACCATCCTGGTCTCCGTCATGCTGGTCAATAACGAGATCGGCGTGATCCAGCCGATCGACGAGATCGGCGCGCTGTGCCGCTCGAAAGGCATCATCTTCCATTGCGACGCCGCGCAAGCGACCGGCAAGGTCGTGATCGACCTGCAAAAAACCAAGGTCGACTTGATGACCTTCACGGCCCACAAGACCTACGGCCCGAAAGGCATCGGCGCGCTGTACGTGTGCCGCAAGCCGCGGGTGCGGATCGAGGCCCAGATGCACGGCGGCGGCCACGAGCGCGGCCTGCGCTCGGGTACCCTGCCGACCCACCAGATCGTCGGCATGGGCGAGGCCTTCCGCCTGGCCAAGGAAGAGATGGATAGCGAAGTGGCGCGCATCAAGGCGCTGCGCGACCGGCTGGCCAAGGGTTTGCAAGAGATCGAGGAAGTCTACGTCAACGGCGACATGGCGCAGCGCGTGCCGCACAACCTGAACGTGAGCTTCAATTATGTCGAGGGCGAGTCGCTGATCATGGCGATCAAGGATATCGCCGTCTCGTCCGGCTCGGCCTGCACCTCGGCCAGCCTGGAGCCGTCCTACGTGCTGCGCGCCCTGGGCCGCAGCGACGAATTGGCGCACAGCTCGATCCGTTTCACCATCGGCCGTTTTTCGACCGAGGCCGACATCGATTTCGCGGTCGAACTGCTCAAGGCCAAGGTCGGCAAACTGCGCGACCTGTCGCCGCTGTGGGACATGTTCAAAGAGGGGATCGACATCAATTCGATCCAGTGGGCGGCGCACTAACCGTCGCGTCGCCGGTTCCGCCGCGGGCGGGACGGCTTAAATTTTAGGAGTAGCAAAATGGCTTATTCGGACAAAGTGTTGGACCACTATGAAAATCCACGCAACGTGGGCGCCTTCGACAAGGGCGACGAGAGCATCGGCACCGGCATGGTGGGCGCGCCCGCTTGCGGCGACGTGATGAAATTGCAGATCAAGGTCGGCGCCGACGGCTTGATCGAGGACGCCAAGTTCAAGACCTACGGCTGCGGCTCGGCCATCGCATCGAGCTCGCTGGTCACCGAATGGGTCAAGGGCAAAACGCTCGATCAAGCGCTGTCGATCAAGAACACCCAGATCGCCGAGGAATTGGCGCTGCCGCCGGTGAAGATCCACTGCTCGATCCTGGCCGAAGACGCGATCAAGGCGGCGGTGCTCGATTATAAGAGCCGCCATCCGTCCGCCGCCGAAGCGGTATAAGCTTTCGCGTCGTTCGGCGGCGTCGCACATCGTATTAAGGCCTGTCCCCTGCGGGACGGGCACGGAGAAAAGCATGGCAATCACATTGACCGAAAAAGCGGCCAAGCATATCAACCGCTATATCGAGCGTCGCGGCAAGGGCGTCGGCTTGCGTTTCGGCGTGCGCACCACCGGCTGCTCGGGCCTGGCCTATAAGCTCGAATATGTGGACGAGGCCGCGCCTGAAGACGCGGTGTTCGAGTCGCACGGGGTGAAGGTGTTCGTCGACCCGAAAAGCATGCCCTATATCGACGGCACCGAACTCGATTTCGCGCGCGAGGGGCTGAACGAAGGCTTCAAGTTCAATAACCCGAACGAAAAAGACGCTTGCGGTTGCGGCGAAAGCTTCCGTATTTGAGCCGGCCTTGCGCTCCCATTTCCAGCGCCGCGGCGATCTGCTTGATCCGCTAGCGAACAGATACACCTAGCCATGCAAAATCACTTCGACCTTTTCCAGCTTCCGCAGCGCTTCGGCATCGACCTCGCCGCCCTCGACAGCGCCTACCGCGACGTCCAGAGCCGGGTCCATCCCGACAAGTTCGTCAACGCCGGCGACGCCGAAAAACG
This sequence comes from Janthinobacterium sp., assembly GCA_043787615.1. Lineage (GTDB taxonomy): Bacteria > Pseudomonadota > Gammaproteobacteria > Burkholderiales > Burkholderiaceae_D > Janthinobacterium. The sequence goes on from JAYVUV010000304.1 coordinate 2,958, forward strand.
CGTCGCCATGCAGTGGGCCACGCGCGCCAACGAAGCCTATCAAACCCTCAAGCAGCCGCAAAAACGCGCCCAGTATCTGTGCGAATTAAATGGCGTCGATTTGCAGACCGAGTCCAACACGGCCATGCCGATGGCCTTCCTGATGCAGCAGATGGAGTGGCGCGAAGAATTGGGCGAGGCGCGCGCCGGCCGCGACACCGAGGCGCTGGAGGCGCTCGAAGCCCAGCTCAAAACCGCGCGCAAGGCGCAGCTGCGCGAAGTGGGCGACCAGCTCGACGCCGGCGACTTCCACGCGGCCGCGCAAGGCGTGCGCGCGCTGATGTTTCTGGATAAATTCGGCGACGAAGTCAGGTTCGCCTTCGACGCAATCGAAGCCTAGGCGGCACGGGGCGGCGCCGGTAGCGGCGGCCGCGCCATCCGCCGGGCCCTCGCCTCGGCGAGCTCCCGCTCGCGCGCCGCGACGTCGAGCGGCTGCGCCAGGTGATGAGCCTGCAACGGCGGCTGCGCGATCTGACGGCGAGCCCGCGCGCCCAGCTGTCGCTGGCGCACCGCGGCATCTTCCGCGAGGCACTGACCTGGCTGGAGATCCACGGCGACGCGCCGGAGGTGGTCGAACACTGGATGGGGATCATCGATGAGAGCGGCGCGCCGGAGCCTGGATCAGAAGACAGCGGCGACGGCGCGGAACACCCCGACGGCGCCGAGCCCGCCGCGCACGCCCACGCGCCGCACAAGAAGCGCCGGCGGCGGCGCCGCGGCCGCCGCGGCGGCGGCGGTCACGCGCCTGCCTAGCGATTCGTACGGCCTGCGACCGTCACGCTGCGATCGACTCCACGGGTTTTAGCCACAGAGACACCGAGACTCGGAGCGCGGCGCGCTTAGACGGGGACGACGTCGCGC
>JAYVUV010000305.1:0-10449 GCA_043787615.1 Janthinobacterium sp.
CTAGCAGCCTGTCGGACTTGGGGAGTCGAAGCGAGAAATGCGCTGGACGAGGCCAGATTTTGACGATTTCGCAGTGCCAATAGCGAGCTATTGGCCGAGCAAGCGGCGAAATATGGACCGTCCCAGCGCATTTTGCAGCCGACGATCCCAAGTCCGACAGGCTGCTAGCCGCCGCCGTCGCGGCGCCGTTGCACCATGGCGCGCAGGGCGGCGATCAGGGCGCCGTTTTGCGGGCTTTGCTCGAGCGTGTCGCCCAGCTCGGCGAAGGCGGACACGGCGCGCTCCGGCAGCGACAGGCTGCGCATGATCACTTCCGGCGCGACCGGTTTATTGACCTGCACCTTGAGCCGGATCGCGCTCAACTGCCAACCGCGTTTGAGCAATTCGGCCTGCAACTTGGGCAATTGCTGCTTGAGCTTAGCCGCCACGGCCGCGTTGGGGGTGGCCAACAGCAACTCGCCTTCGTGAAATTGCAAGATGTCGCAGCCGGCGAACATGGCCGGCAAGGCCTTGGCGCAATCGCTTTGCAGCGACACCAGGCGCGTGACGGTTGGCATCAAGGCGGCCAGGGTGCTACTGCTGCGCAAAAAGTCGGTTGCGCCCGGCACATTGCGTGCGCCGCCGATGCGGCTGCGGAAGGGTTGGTAGAAGGCATTGGATCGCATGTGCGGAAACATACCACAGCCGGCCCGCGCGCCGTTCGTACGAGCGTGAAATATTCCGATTAAAATGCCACACGGCAAGGTGTTTTCGGGATAATGTTAATCGTGTGCCTATTGTTATATAGGCCAACAACCCAATGTGGGGCGGAACGCATGATAAAATCACGCTCTTTTGTCATGGTCGGACTCGGTGCGGTGACGCGATACATCCAACAGAGCTTCATTAACGGCGTTTTTTAAGAATTCAAGCATGTCATTACTGACCCAGATTTTCGGTAGCCGCAACCAGCGGCTGCTCAAGCAATACCAAAAAACGGTACGCGAGATCAATGCGCTCGAGCCGCTCATCGAAAAGCTGTCGGATGCCGAGTTGCAAGCGAAAACGCCGGCCTTCAAGCAGCGCATCGCCGCCGGCGAGACGCTCGACGCGATCTTGGTGGAAGCGTTCGCGGTGTGCCGCGAGGCCAGCAAGCGCGTGCTCAAGATGCGTCACTTCGACGTGCAGCTGATCGGCGGCATGGTTTTGCACTACGGAAAAATCGCGGAAATGGGCACGGGCGAGGGCAAGACGCTGATGGCGACCCTGCCGGCTTACCTCAACGCGCTGTCGGGCAAGGGTGTGCACATCGTCACCGTCAACGATTATCTGGCCCAGCGCGACGCCGACACCATGGGCCGGCTGTACAGCTGGTTGGGTTTGAGCACCGGGGTCAATCTGTCGCAGATGGAGCATGACGCCAAGCAAGTGGCGTATGCGTCCGACATCACCTACGGCACCAACAACGAATTCGGCTTCGACTACCTGCGCGACAATATGGTGTTCGAGGCGCGCGACCGGGTTCAGCGCGCCTTGAACTTCGGCATCGTCGACGAGGTCGATTCGATCCTGATCGACGAGGCGCGCACCCCCTTGATCATTTCGGGCCAAGCTGAAAATCACACCGATCTGTATTACAAGATCAATGAAGTGCCGGCCATGCTGACCTTGCAAATCGGCGAAGAAACGCCGGACGGCAAGGGTCAAGTTGAAGTGCCGGGCGACTACACCAAGGATGAGAAGGCGCATCAGGTGTTGCTGACCGAGGCCGGGCATGAAAAGGCCGAGCAAATCCTGACCGAGATGGGCTTGCTGCCCCCGGGCGCTTCGCTCTACGATTCAGCCAATATCACCCTGGTGCATCATCTGTACGCGGCCCTGCGCGCCTACGCCCTGTACTTCAAGGACCAGCATTATGTGGTGCAAAACAATGAAGTGGTGATCGTCGACGAATTCACCGGCCGTATGATGACTGGCCGGCGCTGGTCGGACGGCTTGCATCAAGCGGTGGAGGCGAAGGAGGGCGTGAAGATCCAGAACGAGAACCAGACCCTGGCCTCGATCACCTTCCAGAACTATTTCCGCATGTATTCCAAACTGGGCGGCATGACCGGCACGGCGGACACGGAAGCCTACGAATTCCAGGAAATTTATGGCCTGGAAACGGTGGTGATTCCACAAAATCGCCCGCTGCAACGCAAGGACCGCCAAGATCAAGTCTACAAGTCGGCCCAGGAAAAATACGGCGCGATGGTCAACGACATCCGCGATTGCTACGAGCGGGGCCAGCCGGTGTTGGTCGGCACCACCTCGATCGAGAACTCGGAATTGTTGTCCGGTATCTTGACCAAGTCCAAGTTGCCGCACAATGTGCTCAACGCCAAGCAGCATGCGCGCGAAGCGGAGATCATCGCCCAGGCCGGCCGGCCCAAGGCCATCACCATCGCCACCAATATGGCGGGCCGCGGCACCGACATCGTGTTGGGCGGCAATGTTGAAAAGCAAATTCAAATCATCGAAGCCAATCCGGCCCTGAGCGACGCCGACAAGGCGGCCCAGGCCGAAACGCTGCGCAATGAATGGCAGTCGCTGCACGATCACGTCGTCAACGCGGGCGGTTTGCACATCATCGGCACCGAACGGCATGAATCGCGCCGGGTCGACAATCAGTTGCGCGGCCGTTCGGGACGCCAGGGCGATCCGGGTTCCTCGCGCTTCTACTTGTCGCTCGACGACGCGCTGCTGCGCATTTTCGCCGGCGATCGGGTGCGTTCGATCATGGAACGCTTGAACATGCCGGAAGGCGAGCCGATCGAGGCGGGCATCGTGTCGCGTTCGATCGAATCGGCCCAGCGCAAGGTCGAGGCGCGCAACTTTGACGTGCGTAAACAGTTGCTGGAATATGACGATGTCGCCAACGATCAGCGCAAAGTGATCTATCAGCAGCGTAACGAGTTGCTGGAAACGACAGATATTTCCGAGTTGATCGGCTCCCTGCGGCACGGCATGTTCACCGACTTGTTGCGCGAGCACGTGCCGGAAGAATCGGTCGAGGAACAGTGGGATATCAAGGGCTTGGAAGCGAGCCTGGCCAGCGAATGGCAGATCGCCTTGCCATTGGCGACCATGTTGAAAAGCGAACCGAATCTGAGCGACGAGGATTTGCTGGGGCGCGTGTTGAGCGCGGCCGACGCCGTGTACCAATCGAAGATCGACATCGTCGGCAAGGAATCGTTCGGCGGTTTCGAGCGCAATGTCATGCTGCAAAGCGTGGACAGCCATTGGCGCGAGCATTTGGCCGCCCTCGACCATTTGCGCCAGGGTATCCATCTGCGCGGTTACGCCCAGAAAAATCCGAAGCAGGAATACAAGCGCGAAGCGTTCGAGTTGTTCGGCCAGATGCTGGACATGATCAAAAATGAAGTCGTCAAGCTGATCATGACGGTGCGCATCCAGTCGCGCGAGGAAATCGACGCGGCCGAAGCGGCCATGCAGCAGTCGCATGTGGAAAACGTGCATTACCAGCACGCCGACTTCAATCCGAACGCGGCCCCGGAAGAGTTGTTGGCGCCGGTGGGCCAAGGCCAGATCGATAGCGAGCAAGTGGTCAATGTGGGCATCAAGGTCGGCCGCAACGATCCTTGCCCTTGCGGCAGCGGCAAGAAGTTCAAGGCTTGCCACGGCAAACTGGCTTAAGGCTAGCGCATGAGGCAAAAAAAGCGGCGAACCCGGGTTCGCCGCTTTTTTTTCGCGTCCACGGCCGATGCCAGCTCGCTCACAGCGGTCCGGTTTCCGCCTCGGACGCGGGCTGGGGCGGCGGCACCGCCCTGGGCGCGGCCGTCGGCGCCGCCTTGCGCCCGCTCTCGCGCAGCGGCGCCACGCGCGGCATGACGATGCGGATCAGGGTACCTTCCCCGGGCGCGGTGTCGATCTCGATGCGCCCGCCCAGCACGGCGGTGACGATGTTGTAGACGATGTTCATGCCCAGCCCGGTCCCGCCTTGCCCCATCTTGGTGGTGAAAAACGGATCGAACACGTGGCGCAACACGTTCTCGCTCATGCCGGCGCCGTCGTCGCCGACCCGTAATTCGATTTCGTCGCCGTCCAGCTCGCGCGCCACGATGATCATGCTGCCGTGCCGGCCTTGGTCGAAGGCGTGCGCCAGGGCGTTGTTGATCAGATTATTGATCACCTGGCACAGGCTGCCGGGATAGGAATCCATTTGCAGCCCAGGCCGCACATCCAGGCTGGCCACGCAGTGGGCGCGGCGCAGGCGCGGCAGGTAGGTGGCCAGGGTGTCTTGCAGCACCAGTAACAAGTCGAAGCGGCGCCGCTGGTCGCTGGTCTGGTCCACTGCCACCTGTTTGAAGGACGAGATCAAGTCTGCCGCCCGGTGCAGCGAGCCGGCGATCAAGTCGCTGGCTTGTTTGGTTTCTTCCAGGTGGGCGACCAGGATGGAGCGGCGCATGGCCCCGCTTTCGCTGAGACGGGTGAATTCGGCCACCCGGTCGGCCAGGGTGGTGGCCGCCAGCAAGCTGTTGCCGATCGGCGTGTTCAACTCGTGGGCGATGCCCGCCACCAGCGACCCCAGCGAAGCCATTTTCTCCGCCGCCAGCAAGTCGTGCTGGGTGCGCCGCAAATTGTCCAGCGCCGCGCTCAAGTCGGCATTGGCGCAGGCCAGCGCCGCCGAGCGTTCCTCGACCCGGGTTTCAAGCGAGATATTGAGTTCCTTCAAGGCGCGCTTGGCGTTCAATTCCTCGGTCAAGTCGAGCAAGGCCCAGATCACGGCTTGCTCGCCGGCCAGCGACAGCGAGGACGACCACACCGCCACGCTGCCGGCGCTGCCGTCGCCCAGGCGCACCGCCGCGATGTCGCCGCGCAGGGCACCGCTCTGGCGGTATAACAATTGCATGCGCCGTCTTTCCTGTTCGCTTTCCCAGTATGAAATATCGGCCGCCGTCTTGCCCAGCACGGCGTCGCGCTCGACGTGGATGGCGCGCAGCAAAGCCAGGTTGGCGGCGATGATGACGCCGTCGCGGTTGGTCACGCTGAGCGGCACCGGCGCCAGCTCGAACAGGATCTGGAAGCGCGCCTCCGATTCGGACAGGCGGCGTTCGGCGCCCTCCAGGTCGGCGATCCGCCCGCGCAGCGCCAGGCTCATGCTGTTGAGCGAGCGCGACACGATTTCGATCTCGTCGCCCCCCTGTTCCGGCAGCAAGGTGCCGTAGTCGCCGCGCGCCAGACGCTGCGATTGCGCGGTCAAGCCGTCCAGGCGCCGCCCCATGCCGTAGGTAAACAGATAAAACAGCAAGAGGCCGACCGCCAGCCCGACCCCCGAAATCAGGCTGCCCTGGCTCAGCACTTCTTCGCGGGCCTGGGCCAGGTCGGCGGTGGACAAGCCGAAATGCAGGGCGCCGACCTGGTTATCCTTGAGCAGCAGGGGCGCGCGCGCATGCAGCATGGCCCCTTGCATCACGGTTTTCAAACCCTGGTTGACGCGGGTATCGCTTTGCCGGAACAGCGCTTGCAAGGCGGCGGGCGCGGCGCCGACGGCGATGATGGGGCGGGCCTCGCTATCGAGGATGACGATGTAGCGCACGAAGCTGTCGGCCGGGTCGGCCAGCATTTCCACTAGATAGGAATGCAATTCCGCCAGCCGGCCGCGGCTGGCGTACGGCCCCAGCGACAAATTGAGGGTGACCGCGTACTCGTGCGCCACCCGGTCCGCGTTGGCGCTCACCGCGTGCTGCATGATGCGCATGCTGTTCCAGATCAGCAAGCCAACCACCAGCGCTTGCACCAAGGAACTGAGAATGAGGAATTTGGCGCGCAAGGACAGATTCAAGGACATGCTCCCTCAACTGGCTCGTTACTGCACGATCGGAATGACTTTGACGCTGTCGTCGACGGCCGCGCGGTCGATATAGGCGATGGCGGCCGGATCGGCGGCGACCGCGCGTTTTACTTCGGTGCTGGTGCTGTACTCCTTGGGCGGAAAACCCTTGCCGGTGAAGACCAGTTTAGACCATATCGCCTTGACTTGGTCCTGGTCCTTGCCAGCGATTTTTTGATAGAAATCGGCCCGCAGCGGGGAATTGTCGGCCAGGTCGATCGGGGTCAACTTGGTCGAGCGGCCCAGGAAAAATTGGGCCGCTTGCTCGGCCGGCATGCGCGCCACGCTGTTTTTCGGATTGACGATGAGCACCGTCTCGGCCGCCACCCAGGGCGGCGGGGTCAAGGTGGCCAGCATCAGCATGCCGCCGTGCAGGATTTTCATCGTTAAAATACTCCATCCAAGGCCAGCCCCACCACGTTGACCGGGTGCGTCACGCCGCCGGGCGGCCCGAAGATCAGGTTGCCGTTCTTGGCGGTCGGGGTGACGCGGTCCAGTTGCAGTTTGAGCGCGCGCGACTTGGCCACGTTCCAACGTACTCCGATCAGATCGGTGCGTTGCTGGCCGGCCGTCAAGAAGCCGGTTCTGACCGTGCTGGCCAGGGCGCCGGCGGCGGGGAAGCCGGGCGGCAAGGCGACCGAATCGCCGATTTGGCGCACCGCCGCGTGCGAGGCGTAGGGTAGCCATTTGCCGATGCGATAACCAGCCATCAAATACCAGGCGTCGGTGTCGGGCACATACACCGGCTCGGCCGCCTTGCGCCGGCCGAATTCGGACTGGAGCAAGAGATTGTCGCGGTCCCAGATCACGCCCACGGTGGTGAAGTCGATGCGCTTGCCACCCACCAGACCCAGCTCTTGCCCCAAACGGGCGTAACCGCTTTGTTCCAAGCGCGCGGCCAGCTGGTTGAGGGCTAGAAAATCGTCGCTGGCCAAGCGCGCCCGCATGTGGCCGAAGCGCAGCGTCAACGGCCCGTTTTCCAGCGCCAGATTGAGGCTGATCAGGGGCGCGCGGTAATTGGCGAGGGCGCCGCCGCCGGCGGCGACGAACAGCTTGCCGCAGCTGACCCCGCCGGTCAGTTGCGCCGTCAAGCTGGCCGCGCCCAGCGTGCGCTGGTAATTCAAGTCGGCCCCGTCGACGTGCTCGATCGCCACTTGGCCATACATTTCGATGGGCGGGCGCAGCATGGTGTTGGCATAGCCGACGTTTTGGTAATCGGACATGATGAAATTCGGCAGCACCACCCGGCCCAGGCGCAGTTGAAAGTCGTCGTTGAGGCGGGTCTTCAAAAAGGCCCAGGCCAGCTCGGTGCTGTAGCGCGGACTGGTGAATTTACGGGTGAGCAATTGCACGGTGGCCGAGATGTCGCTGTTGAAACGGTAGCTCGCTTGCAGGCCCAGATTGCTGTCGGTGCCGGTGCGCCAACCGGTGGTCACGCCCTCGGCTTGGTTGTAGCGCACGAATTGGGCGTCGTTGGTGTTGCTGCGGGCTAGGCCCAGCGTGCCGAAGCCGCTCAGGCTCAGTTCGCTTCCGGCTTCGATCGGGGCGGCCCGGGCCGGTGCCATGGTCGACAGCGCGACGGACAACAGCAGGGGCAGCGCGGCGCACGGCGAAGGTGACAATACGCTCGATGGCCGGCGCGGCATCAAAAATAGTCTCATCAGTTTCCCGGGATCTGACGGCGTGTGGCAGGCCGTGCGCGCGCCCTTGCCGTTTCATACAACATAACGCGATTCTTATCGCAATGGAACGGAATCGGCGGATTCGGCCGCGATCGCGCCAAACTGTGGTTTTTTAGTCTAGTTTATATCCGCGCTTTTCCAAGCGCCGCGCGCGTCCGGGCGGCCGGTTTTTTTGGCGCGCGCGACATGCCGCGCGGCGGCGCAGGCATTACAATAGCGGCTCCATTTCCCTAGCAGAAAACATCATATGGCCGTCAATTCCCCTCAACCCGTCGCCGCCGATTTGCGCGCGGTGGCCGGTATCGATATCGGTGTCGCCGAAGCGGGCATCAAGAAAGCCAACCGCAAGGATGTGCTGGTGCTCAAGCTGGCGCCGACGGCCACCGTGTCGGGCGTGTTCACGCTGAACCGTTTTTGCGCGGCCCCGGTGCAGGTGGCCAAGGCCAATCTGGCCGCGGTCGCCGCCGGCGCGGCGCCGATCCGCGCGCTGCTGATCAACACCGGCAACGCCAACGCCGGCACCGGCGCGTCCGGCCTGGCCGACGCCCAGGCCAGTTGCGCGGCCCTGGCCGAACTGCTGGGCTGCGCGGCGCAGCAAATCCTGCCGTTTTCGACCGGCGTGATTCTCGAACCCTTGCCCGTGCAAAAGCTGGTGGCGGGCTTGCCGCAGGCGGTGGCCGCGCTCAGCGCCGACAATTGGTTCAACGCGGCCGAAGCCATCATGACCACCGACACCCAGCCGAAAGCCGGTTCGCGCTCGGTGCGCATCGGCGGCCATCCAGTCACCCTGACCGGTATCAGCAAGGGCGCCGGCATGATCAAGCCGAACATGGCCACCATGCTCGGTTTCCTGGCCGTCGACGCGCAAGTGGCCCAGCCCGTGCTCGACCAGCTGGTCAAGCAGGCCGCCGACCGTTCCTTCAATTGCATCACCATCGACGGCGACACTTCGACCAACGATTCCTTCATGCTGATCGCCACCGGCGCCGGCGGCCTGGTGGTCGATAGCGTGCACAGCCCGCATTACGCGGAGCTGGCCGCCGCCGTGACCGAGCTGGCCGGCTTTTTGGCCCAGTCCATCATCCGCGACGGCGAGGGCGCCACCAAGTTCATCACCGTGACGGTGGAGGACGGCGCCAGCGTCGAGGAATGCCGCAAGGTGGCGTATTCGATCGCCCATTCGCCGCTGGTGAAGACCGCCTTTTTCGCCTCCGACCCGAACCTGGGGCGCATCCTGTGCGCGATCGGTTACGCCGGCATCGACGACCTCGACGTGGGCAAGCTCAATCTGTATCTGGACGATGTGTGGGTGGCTAAAAACGGCGGCCGCCATCTGGATTACCACGAGGCGGACGGCAAGCGCGTGATGCAGCAAAGCGAAATCACGATCCGGGTCAAGCTGGCGCGCGGCGCGGCGGCGGCCACGGTGTGGACCTGCGACTTGTCGCATGACTATGTCAGCATCAACGCCGACTACCGTTCCTGATCCGTCATGAGCAACCTGGAACATTTTCTCGCGCGCGCCGAAGCCGTGCTGGCGCGGGTCGAGGCGCTGTTGCCGGCGCCCTTGCCGGCGCCGGATTGGCAAGCTTTCGCTTTCCGCTGGCGCAAGCGGGGCGCGGCCGGCTATCTGCAAGCGGTGACCCAGCGCGCGCCGATCGCCTTGTCGGACTTGCATCACATCGGTCCGCAAAAACTGCAAATCGAACAGAATACGCGTCAGTTCGTGCAGGGCCGGAGCGCCAACAATGTGCTGTTGACGGGCGCGCGCGGCACCGGCAAATCTTCCTTGATCAAGGCTTGCCTGACCCAGTTCGCCGCGCAAGGCTTGCGTTTGATCGAGGTCGATAAAGCCGACCTGGCCGATCTGGCTGATATCGTCGATCTGGTTGCGGCCCGGCCCGAGCGCTTCATCCTCTTTTGCGACGACTTGTCGTTCGAGGAAGGCGAGAGCGGCTACAAGGCGCTCAAGGTGGCGCTGGACGGCAGCATCGCGGCCCAGTCCGATAATGTGTTGATTTACGCCACCTCGAACCGGCGCCATTTGATGCCCGAGCGTATGAGCGACAACGCCAGTTACCAGCACGACGCGGATGGCGACTTGCATCCGGGCGAAACGGTGGAGGAAAAAATCTCCCTGTCGGAGCGCTTCGGCCTGTGGTTGTCGTTTTACCCGTTCAAGCAAGACGATTATCTGGCCATCGCCGGCCACTGGCTGGCCGTGTTCGGCTGCGACCCTGCCCAGATCGCGGCGGCGCGCGGCGACGCCTTGCGCTGGGCCTTGCAGCGCGGCTCGCGCTCGGGCCGGGTGGCGTGGCAATTCGCCCGCGACCACGCCGGCAAGCTGGCGCAGCCATGACGGCGCCGGTCGCGCCGATCGATGTGGCGGTCGGCATCCTGCTCAAGCCGAATGGCGACGTGTTGCTGGGCCAGCGTCCGGCCGGCAAACCGTATGCCGGCTATTGGGAATTCCCAGGCGGCAAGGTCGAGCCGGGCGAGGCGATTCTCGACGCGCTCAAGCGCGAATTTGTCGAGGAACTGGGGCTGCATATCGTCAGCGCCGAGGCTTGGTGCGGGGTCGAGCATGTCTATCCGCACGCCCATGTGCGCCTGCATTTTTATATCAGCCGCGCCTGGCATGGCGAGCCGCAGAGCCTGGAAGGGCAAGCCTTCGCCTGGCAGGGGCAGGTCGGACTGGCGCCGCTGTTGCCGGCCACCATACCGCTGCTGGTGTGGCTGGACGCGCTGCGGTGCGAGGCCGCCGTGGCGGTCTGAGCCGCCCGGCGGAGCGCTAGCACTAGCAGCCTGTCGGACTTGGGCTCGTCGGCTGCAAAATGCGCTGGGACGGTCCATATTTCGCCGCTTTCTCGGCCAATAGCTCGCTATTGGCACTGC
>JAYVUV010000306.1:0-5002 GCA_043787615.1 Janthinobacterium sp.
AATAGCTCGCTATTGGCACTGCGAAATCGTCAAAATCTGGCCTCGTCCAGCGCATTTCTCGCTTCGACTCCCCAAGTCCGACAGGCTGCTAGGCGTGCCGCATTATTCTACATGGCAAATCCATACGGATCGGGCAAATCTGGGGGCGCGCGCGGGTCGGCACGCGCTAGAAGCCGTTCAGTACCGTCGTGGTGTGTTCCACCAGCGGCGGCGCCGAAAAATACGGTCCCACCAGCCGGCGCCATTCGAGAAAGTCAGCGCTCGAACGAAAATCGACCGTATGCGTTTCCAGCGTTTCCCAGCCGATGATCAGGCGATACACATCGGGTCGCTCGATGGTGCGGTCCAGCCGCATCGCGTGGCATCCGGTCGCGCGCTTGAACAGCGGCACCGCCTCGGCCACGGCGGCCTGGAAAGCCTGATGGGAATCGGCTTGGATATGGAGCTCGGCAATTTCGTAGATCATGGACATTCCTTCCGGTGAAGAATCGCCATTTTGCATCAAATGGCTTTGTCGCGTTCGCCCGGCCCTTTGACGATGTCGACAATATTGACAGTACCCGTGCAGCGCGAGGTTTCGCCGGCGCCAAGTGCTTGATTTTGCAAGCGTCGAGCCTTTAGGTACGGATTCTGCTTGATCTATTGTACGAGGCGGCGCGCCGCAAGCATGCGTCGCGCGCGGCGCGAATTCACGGGGGAAGAGCATGAACGCCATGCTGAGAATGGGGAAACCGCTGCTGGCGCTGTGCCTAATCATGACGGGGTTGCTCGGCGGTCCCGACGGTGCGGGCGCGACGGACGGCGTGAATTTCTGGAGCACCGATCAATTGCGTTGGAGGACGACAGCCTTGCGCAGCGAAGCGTTTCCTCGCATGCCGGCGCGGCGTGCTGGAAGAGTCGCGCCGCGCCAGGCCGGGCCGCGCCAGGCCGCGCCGCGCCAGGCCGCGCCGCGCCAGGCTGGCCCGCGCCGCGCCCGGCTTTACAATCGGTAGCGCAGGCGCAGCCGCTGATCGCGGCGTCGTTCCTTCCATAGCCGGCCCGGTCCCGCCGTCCACAACCAGCGCCCAGCCGTCAGCACAGCCGCGCCCGATAGCAAAAATCCCAGATCCCAGTAGATCCACTGTGCCATTGGCACTGTTTCGTTCACGTGATGAATCTTCAGAATATGGTGGCTAAGCAATCCTTCAACCACGGCGAACAAACCAGCACCAAACAATATCGTTCCCGCCAGCGGCCGCCCGTCCCAAGGGAGATGGGCGCGCCGCGCCGCGCGCCACAAGATGGCCAAGCCCGCCAGCAGAAACAGATAGGTGCAGGCATGGAAGACGCCATCCCACAGCAAGACGCCCCGCAGCGCGGGCGGCGGGGCGGCACCCGAGCCGGCGCTCGACAGCACATGGTGCCACTGTAGCAATTGATGCATGACGATGGCCTCGGCACCGCCGCCCAGGCCCAGGCCGAGGAAGACCCCCGCCGAGGCGGGAAATTTCTGTTTCGTATATCCGTGTTGATCCAGTCCACGTTGGTCCATGCCGATTCCCTCCATTGCAGGCCCGGTCCAAGGCGGGCGCTCCATGATTGGACGCCTCGCGCGCCAAAAGATTCGCTGTCGGGGCCACGCGTGCTTGCGCCAGATCGCGCGCGCGCGTGCGCGTTCGTGTTCGCGTCCCGGGCGGCACGCCGCAGCGAGCCGCCAGACCGGCTAAGATAGCGGCAAGCAGCCGGCGCGCACGGCGCCGGCCTCGCCCATGATCTTTCACAGGAGAATCAAATGGCAGCTAAAAAAATCTTGTTTTTGACCGGCGATTTCGCCGAGGACTATGAAACCATGGTGCCTTTCCAGGCGCTCCAGATGGTGGGCCATACGGTCGATGCCGTCTGTCCCGGTAAAAAAAGCGGCGACAAGATCAAGACCGCGATCCATGACTTCGAGGGCGATCAAACCTACACTGAAAAACCAGGCCATTTGTTTGCCTTGAACGCCAGTTTCGACCAGGTCGAGGTGGGCGATTACGACGCCTTGATGATCGCCGGCGGCCGCGCGCCCGAATATTTACGCCTCAATCCGCGTGTGATCGAGCTGGTGCGCCAGTTCGCCGCCGCCAATAAGCCGATCGCGGCCGTGTGCCACGGCGCCCAGTTGCTGGCCGCGGCGGACGTGATTCGCGGCAAGCGCATTTCTGCCTACCCGGCTTGCGCGCCCGAGGTCAAACTGGCCGGCGGCGAATACGCCGATATCGCCGTGACCGACGCCGTAACCGATGGCAACTTCGTCACCGCGCCGGCCTGGCCGGCCCATCCCCAATGGCTGGCCCAGTTTCTGAAGGTGTTGCGCACCGAGATCGTGTTGTAGGGCGGGCAAGGCCGGCGGAAAGAGCGGGGCGGCGCGGACGGCCTCGCCATGGCCGGCGTGCGCGCCCCGGCGTCGCCCGGCCATATCGTTGTGCCATCGGCAAGGGCCGAACAGCTGAACGCCCGCGCCGTGCCAATTGAACAAGTGAAAAAACTTTCACTTATATATTGACCGGTTGCAACAATCACCATATTATTCGAGCATAAATATTTGGTACGACAGATACCAAGTGGCTACAGTTCAGAGCGTGACGACTTTAGGGGCAAACAAAGTCCGTCGCAGTCTCCCCTGGCCCGCACCGGCAACCCGGCGTGGCGCGAGGTACGAGACACAGGCATAGCGCGAACATGATATCCGATCAGTGTTGTTGTAATAACACCTTCCGCAATCACGCGTGACAAGTCAAAGCATTGCACCGGCCAGCGCGCGCGCATGGCCGGGTCGGCGCATGCGCCGCTTCGCCTTACTTGTCGCCTTATCATGAAAAGGCAATGATGAAACCAAGCTTTCCACGCTTAGGCGGTCTGTCCGGCCTTGCCGCGTTGGCCGTTTCCGCCAGCGTCCTGTCCGCCTGCGGCGGCGACGACAGCCAGGGCGCGGCCGCTTCCGCCGCCACCAGCCTGGCCAGCATCGGCGTCCACGCCAACGATTTGAGCAGCCCGCTAGCCCAGGGCCGTTACACCCTGGTCAGCGCTTTGAGCAATAAATGCGTCGATGCGCCCCTGCCGGCCAAGGTCGATGGCGCCAAGCTCCGCCAAGCCGCTTGCAACAATGCCGCCACCCAGGTGTTCGAGCTGACCCAGGAATTGAACAATGCCTACAAGCTGGTCAACGTGGCCACCGGTCAAGTGGTGGACCTGGCCTCCAGTTCGACCGCCGACGGCGCCGCCATCCATCAGTGGAGCAACAATAACAGCAGCGCCCAGCGCTTCAAGCTGGAACGGACCCAGGGCAACCGTTTTTCCCTGGTCAACGCCGGCAGCGGCAAATGCGTGGCCATCGGCGGCACTTCCCTGGCCGACGGCGCCGGTTTGCAGCAAGCCACTTGCACCACCGAAGCGCCGCAGCAATTCCTGTTCTATCCGGTGATCGACAATGCCCGCGCGCCGCTGGCGCTGGGCCAATACGCGCTGCGCTCGGCCTCCTCGAATCTGTGCGTGGAAGTGGTCGGCGGCAGCAACGCCGATGGCGCCAAGATCCAGCAAGCGAGCTGCAACAATGAAGCCCGGCAGCGCTTCGAAGTCCAAGTGGCGGCCGACCATGGCTACAGCTTTTTCAACGCCAATAGCGGCAAAGTGCTGGACGTGAGCGAGGTGTCCACCGCCAGCGGCGCGCCGATCCACCAATGGACTTACGTGAGCGGCGCCAACCAGCGTTTCACCCTGACGCCGAACGGCAACGCCTACAGCGTGCGCGCCAAGCACAGCAACAAGTGCATGGATGTGAAAGACTTCAGCGCCGCGACCGGCGGGCAAATCATTCAGTGGGATTGCACCGGCAATAGCAATCAGTTGTGGAACCTAACCCCGGCCAATTCCGGCGCCACCCCGCCGCCGGCGCCCGTCTGTCCCGACTGGAACGCGCGCGCCACCTATGCGGCCGGCAACGTGATCGCCGATCAGGGCGCCATTTACACCGCCACCGTGCCGCACACGCTGGCCGAGGGCGTGAACTGGCGTCCTGGCGAGACGCCGCAACTGTGGAACAAGGGCGGCGTGTGCGCCGGCGCGCCGAATGTGGCGCCGGCCAAATTCGCATTGCCGCCGGCCACGTGGCAGGAACACTGGTTCGAGCATGTGGACAACCTGAAATTGGTGGCCTATAACGACAGCGTGGCCCTGTATTTCGACAACGGCATGGATCGCAACGCCGGCAAATGGATGATGGCGTATCTGACCAAGCTGTGGCCGTACGCCCAGCGCACCTATGGCCATCTGGACACCGACCGCCTGTATTCGATCCACCACGAGAGCAAATATTGGGGCGGCCATCCGGCCACCGTCTATGACGCCTCGCATGATTTCCGCAATGTCAGCGATGTCGGCGGGCAAAATTGGCTCACGCCCCAGTATGGCGTGGTCACCCATGAAACCTCGCATGTGGTGGAGTTCAGCGCGGCCGGCAAATCGGGCTCGCCCGCCTTCCCGCTGTGGGGCGACAGCAAGTGGGCGGAATTCTATTTCTACGATGCGATGGTCGGGCTGGGCATGAACAAGGAAGCGCAAGACGCGTTCACGGAATTGACCGCCGACAGCAAAGTCGACAATTTCCCGAACGCGAACACGCACTGGTTCCGCGACTGGTTCTATCCGATGTGGCGCGATTATGGCCATGCGCAAGTGATGGTGAATTACTTCAATCTGTTGGGGCAGTATTATCCGACCAACGGTCAGCAATTCCAGCGCAACTTGAATTGGGGCGAGTACATCCACTTCATGAGCGGCGCCGCCAAGACCGACTTGCGTCCGCTGGCGCGCAAGGCTTTCCAGTGGCAAGCGGCGTGGGACGCGCAGTACGCGCAAGCCAAACGCGACTTCCCGGCGATTCAATACTAGCAGCCTGTCGGACTTGGGCTCGTCGGCTGCAAAATGCGCTGGGACGGTCCATATTTCGCCGCTTTCTCGGCCAATAGCTCGCTATTGGCACTGC
>JAYVUV010000307.1:0-1841 GCA_043787615.1 Janthinobacterium sp.
GGCGAGCGCGGTCCCAAGATGTTCGACGCCGGCGCCATGCGCTATGTGGTGTTGCAACTGATCGCCGAGAAACCCCGGCACGGTTACGAGATCATCAAAGAGCTGGAGCAACGCGCCGGCGGCGCCTACACCCCCAGCCCGGGCGCGATCTATCCGCTGCTGTCGCTGCTGCTCGACCTGGGCCATGTCTCGGCCACCCCGGACGGCAACAAGAAGTTGCACACCATCACACCCGAGGGCCAGGCTTTCCTGGACGAGCACCGCCAGTTTGTGGACGCCATCTTCGCCCGCATGGCGGCGCCTCAGCCGGAGCAGGGCAACGACTTGCGCCACTTGATGCACGAATTGAAGTCGGTGGTGATCGGCCGCGCCCATGGCGACGGCCCCAGCGCCGAGCGCCTGGCCCAGATCCGCGCCATCCTGCGCCGCGCCACCGTCGACATCGTGCAACTCGATTGAGCCGGCCTTTTCCCCATTCGATAAGAACAATATGACCCATCCCGTTTTGTCTCCCGGCCGCGAGCGCATGCTGTTGTGGTTGCTGGCCCTCACGCAATTTATCGTCATCATGGACTTCATGGTCATGATGCCGCTGGCGCCCCAATTAATGCGCGCTTTCGCCGTCAGCCCGGCCGGCGTGTCCGGCGCCGTGTCGGCCTATGCCTGGTGCGCCGGCCTGTCCGGCTTGCTGGCGGCCACCTATATCGACCGCTTCGATCGTAAAAGCTTGCTGTTGACGGTGTTTTGCTTGTTCACCCTGTCGAACCTGGCGTGCGCGCTGGCGCCCACCTTTCCCGTGCTGCTGTTCACGCGCGCGTTCGCCGGCTTGACCGGCGGCGTGCTGGGCGCCATCGTGATGGCCATCATCGGCGACGTGATACCGGTCAGTCGCCGCGGCGACGCGACCGGCATCGTGATGACCTCGTTCAGCATGGCGGCCGTGCTCGGCGTGCCGCTCGGGGTGGTGCTGGCCGCGCGCCTGGGCTGGCAGGCGCCGTTTTACTTGATGGTGTTGCTGTCCTTGCCGATCTTGCTGGTCGCGGCGCGCGTGCTGCCCTCGCTCACGGCGCATCGCGGCGCCCGGCCGGTGGCGCTGTCGGCCTTGCTGCCCAACCTGCTGGGGCTGTTGCGCGTGCCGCGCCACATGCAAGCCTTCCTGCTGTCGTTCGTTACCATGATGGCGTCCATGCTGGTGATTCCGTTCATTTCGCCGGTGCTGGTCAACAACCTGGGCCTGGCCCCGGCCGACATCACCTGGGTCTATCTGGCCGGCGGTTGCGCCACCTTGTTCAGCGCCCGCTTGATTGGGCGCTGGGCCGACCGCGCGGGCAAGCACCGGGTCTACCGGGTGGTGGCGCTGTGCTCGGCGGCGCCGCTGTTGGCGATCACCCATTTACCGGCCTTGCCGTTGCTGGCGATCATACTGTTTTTCCCGTTTTTCATGACCCTGGTGTCGGGCCGCATGATTCCGCTGCAAGCTTTGATGACCACGGTGCCGGCGCCGGCCCAGCGCGGCGCTTTCCTGAGCGCTAATTCGGCGATTCAACAGATCGGCAGCGGCATGGGGGCGTGGCTGGGCGGCTTGACGCTGCATAGCGACGCCGCCGGCCGGATCGCTGGCTACGGGATCAATGGCTGGTTGGCGGCGGGCTTGACCCTTTTCACCGCGTGGTGGGTGGGCCGGGTGCGGGCCGCCGTTCCCGCCGCGCCCGTCGTCGCGCCGGCGCTGGCGGCCGAAGCCGGCTAGCAGCCTGTCGGACTTGGGCTCGTCGGCTGCAAAATGCGCTGGGACGGTCCATATTTCGCCGCTTTCTCGGCCAATAGCTCGCTATTGGCACTGC
>JAYVUV010000308.1:0-5919 GCA_043787615.1 Janthinobacterium sp.
CCGGCGTGATGACTAAACGATTACGCCGGAGGGATGTCCGAACGATCCACACGCCGCGTTCCCGGTCCGGCCTTTTCGCGACCTGACAGGGAGGCAATATGGCAAGCGATGCAAACGATGTGACTACCCGGCGCTGGCAAGACCAGCTGATCTTGCTGCTCGGCTTGTGGCTGCTGGTTTCGCCCTGGGCCTTTGTCTATCCGACCGGCTCGCCGCAGATGACCAACGCCATCGTCTCGGGGCTGGTGATCGCGGTGCTGGCCGCCTTCGATCTTTACAAAACCTATTTTTGGGCGGTCGCGCTCAATTTGCTGCTCGGCCTGTGGGTGGCGGTGTCGCCCTGGGTGCTGCGCGTGGCGCAGCAGCGCGAGGTGCTGTGGAACGAAGTGATCATCGGGCTGGCGGTGGCCGTGCTCGCCTTGTGGGAACTGCGCGCCGATCCCGAGCTGCACAAACACTGGCCGGGCGCCGGCACGGCGAACTGAGCGCTGCATAGTCAACCCAGGCGGCCGCTCGATGCCGGCGTCCGTCCCGCGCCGGAGCGTGTGCGACAGCGCCGATCGGGTCGCGGTGCCGCCGGCAGCCCGGTGGCCGACACTTCGGTGGCCGGCACGTCGGTGGCCGGCACGTCGGTGGCCGACGCCCCGGTGCCGTGAAGCGTCAAGCACGCGTCGAAAACCTACAACACCCCACCCACTTCCCCTATCGAACGCCCGGTGACCGCCGGCCGGACCGCCGTATCCGTCCCGTCCCATCCGTTTCGGTCCGTCCCAGCCCGGCCCGGCCCGGCTTTTTAAGTGCAAGTTGCACATATTATTTTTGCGCGCTATTATGTGCACACAGCACATATTATTGTTTTACCGAACCGGGTTCCCGCCCGCACGGTTCCCTCGAAAGGATTCCGCATGACCCTCACCACCACCGACGTCTTGATCGTGGGCGCCGGCGCCGCCGGCCTGACCCTGGCCATCGAGCTGGCGCGCCGCAATGTATCGTTCCGCCTGATCGACAAACTCGACGGCCCGTTTCGCGGTTCGCGCGGCAAGGGTATCCAGCCGCGCAGCCAGGAAGTGTTCGAAGACCTCGGCATCCTCGACCGCCTGGTGGCCGCCGGCGGCATCTACCCGCCGCAACGGGTCTACCGGGACGACGGCGGCTACGACGAATCGCCGGTCATGGACCAGCCGGACGCCACGCCCGCCGAACCCTATCAACTGCCTTTGATGGTGCCGCAGTTTTTAACCGAGGCGGTGATGCGCGCGCGCCTGGCCGAATGCGCGGGACGGCCCGAATTCGGCTGCGAACTGACCGGCTTCGAGCAGGACGAAACCGGAGTCACAGCATATCTGGCCGGCGGCCGGGGCCAGGAAACGCTGCGGGCGCGCTACCTGATCGGCACCGACGGTGGCCGCAGCATGGTGCGTCACGCGCTGAACATCGACTTCCCGGGCAAGACGCTGGGCGTGCGCGCCGTGGTGGCCGACGTGGTCCTGCATGGCATCGACCGGGGCGCCTGGCATCGTTTCAACGACGGCGCGATGGACAAGCAATTGGCGCTGTGTCCCCTGGCGGGCACCGCGCTGTTTCAACTGCAAGCGCCGGTGCCGCTGGAGGGCGAGATCGATTTGTCCGCGCAGGCGCTCAACGCGCTGGTCGCCCAGCGCACGGGGCGCGACGATATCGTGATCGCATCGGTGTCCTGGGCCTCCGCCTTCAACATGCACGCGCGGCTGGCGCAGCGCTACCGCGACGGGCGCGTGTTCCTGGCCGGCGACGCCGCCCACATCCATCCGCCCACCGGCGGCCAGGGTTTAAACACCAGCATCCAGGACGCCTACAATCTGGGCTGGAAGCTGGCCGCCGTCCTGGGCGGCGCGCCGGACGCGCTGCTGGCCAGCTACGAGGAGGAACGGCGCCCGGTCGCGGCCGACGTGCTGGGATTGTCGACCAAGTTGCTGACGGCGGCCAGCCAGGGCTCGATGCGGCGCGGGCGCGAAGTGCACCAGCTCGACATCGGCTACCCCGCCGCGTCGCTGGCTTGGCCACTGCCGGCGCGAGCCGGCGCCATCGAAGCCGGCAAGCGGGCGCCGGACGCGCCCTGCCTTGGCGCCGCAGGCCAGCCGCGCCGTTTGTTCGACCTGTTTCGCGGCCCGCATTGGACCTTGCTGTGCTACGAGAGCGCGCGCGACGCGCCGCTGCCGCCCGCGCGGGCCGGCTTGCGGCGCCACCACGTTGGGCCGCAGGGCGACATCGTCGACCACGCCGGACATTTACGCACGGCTTACGGCCTGGCGCCGGGCGGCTGGGTGCTGGTGCGCCCGGACGGCTACGTCGGCGCCGTCGGCGCGGCCGCCGACCACGCCGCCCTGGAGAGTTATCTCGGCGCGGTCGGCCTCACGCCGCCCCGGGACGGCCCGGCATGATCGCGGCGCGCAAATGGGCCACGCCGCTGATCATCGGGGTCTTCATCCTGATGGCCGTCACCGGTGTGCTGATGTTTTTCCACCTCGACTGCGGCATCGTCAGCGGCGCGCACGAGTGGTTCGCCTGGTTGTTCATGCTCGGCGTGGCCGGCCACATCAAGGCCAATCTGCGCCCGCTTACAAACCATCTGCGTTCAAGATGGGGCCGCGTCAGCGTGGGCGTGTTCACGCTGGCGCTGGCGGCCTCCCTCTTCACCTGGGGCGCGCACACGGGTGGACAACTGCTGGCCGCGATCCAGCACGGCTTGGTGCACCAACCGTTGTCGCAACTGGCCGTCATGACGCGCACCACGCCGGCGCTGCTGGAACAACGGCTACGGGCGCACGGCATCGCCGCGCGCGGCGAGCAAACCATCATGGAAATCGCCGGAGAAAGCCGGGACCGGCAGCTGCGGATATTGGAAGCGGTGTTTTTGCCGTGACGCCGGCCGATGTCAGCGGCGCCGTGCCGGCCCGGTCAGGGCGCCCAGACCAGCATGGCGTCGGCCAGGCGGCGCAACAGCAAGGCCAGTTGATGCACGTCCTGCCCGCTCCAATCGGCCAGCATGGCGCTGACGATCTTGTTGCGGGCGACATCCAGCGCCTTGACCATTTCGCGGCCCGGCTCGCTGATCACGGCTTGATTGACGCGCGCGTCCGCCTCGGCCGGCCTGCGCGCGATCAGCTTGAGTTTGTGCAGCTTGGCGACTTGGCGGCTCACGGTCGTGTAATCGCGGCCGCTGCGCTCGGCCAGTTCCATCACGCCGATCGGGCCATAGCGATCGATGCCGACCAACAGCGAAAACAAAGTGCTGTCGAGGGCGACGCCGGCCGCCGCCACCATGGCCGCGTCGGGCTGCGGCCGGTTCATCACGCCGATCAGATCGATCAACGCGCCATGCAAGGTGCGGATGTCCGGCTCGATCGATTTCTGTGCCACTGTGTTTGTCACGCGCGCCCGCCCTTGGTGAATATCGGTGCAATATACACGCAAGCGTGGCCGCGCTCAAGGGCGGCCGGGTGGCGCCGACGGCCCGCTACAAGGCGTAGCGCACCACGTTGTCGCTCCACTCGTAAGCCGCCATTTCCAGCTCGACCAATTCCTCGGTCGACATAGCCAGATCGCGCAGGGTCGGCACGATTTGATCCTCCAAATCCTCGATGCGCTCGATGCATTCGGCCAGGCGCAGCAAGTCGCCAAAGAAGCCGGAGCGCGTGAGCAGCGCGTCGCCCACCTCGTCGATCACATGGATCTGCTTCAAGATTTCCGCCATCGGCACGCTGAACAAGGTGTCCATCAAGGACATGATGCCCACCGTGAAGGCGACATCGGCCGCGTGGGCTTGATTCGGCCGCAGCTTGTGGGCCAGCAATTCGAGCAGGCGGCCGCGGGTGGTGGCCAGCATCAGCAGCGGCGTCATGCTGTGGCCGCGCTTGCTTGGCTCGGCGTACAACATGATTTGCAGCCAGCGCTGCAACTGGCGCCGGCCCAGCACCGACACCGCCTGGCTCAACGAATCGATGCGCTGGCGCGCGCCCACGGCCGGCGTGTTCACCAGTCGCAGCAGATTCAAGGCCAGCGACACGTCGCGCTTGATGGCGCGCTCGATGTCCATATTGTCGGCCTCGGAGGTGACCAAGGTCATCAACTCCATCACGGCCAGTTGCGACGGCGACAGCTTCTTGCCGGTCATGATGGCCGGCTTGGCGAAATAATAGCCCTGAAAATAATCAAAGCCCAGATCCAGGCAATTTTTGAATTCCTCGCGCGTTTCGACCTTCTCCGCCACCAACTTCTTGTTTTCCTGCTTGAAGCGCTGGGCCAGTTCCAGCAGCGTGACCGGATCGACCGAGCGCATGTCCATCTTGACATAGCCAACCAGGGGCATCAGTTGCTGCACCTGATTCGAGTCGGACACCACATTTTCCAGCGCGAAGGTGAAGCCATGCTCGACCAGCTCGCCTATGCGCGCCTGCAACTGCGGCGTGACGGTCATCGATTCGACAATTTCGAGCACCACTTTTTCGCGCGGCAAGAACACGAAGATATCGCTCATGATCACGTCGGCATCGACATTGACGAAACCGAAACCGTCGCCGATCACTTTTTCCATACCCAGCTGCGAAGCGTGGGCGATCACCGCCGCCGTGGCCGACAAATCGCTGGTGATATTGGCCGGCCCCACCGGCGCATTACGGAATAACAGTTCATAGCCGAATAGACCTTGATTCCGGTCCAATATCGGTTGGCGACCCAAATAGAACTCGCGCACGCGCAAGGGCTTGGGAGTGATGTCGGAGTTGGAAATGTCGATCATTAAATCTTTTCATTCAAGTCGATTGATATGCCGCACCGCGGACCAGGCATTCCTCATTCTTTAATAGCAATACTCATGGCTCATTATCAACAATACCGAATAGATCAAGCGAATCGTACGATGACTGATATTCTGACAGCAATATATTTGAATGTCTTGAACTACTTACGCGCGTTCAAGCTCCTGCGGCATTCCGTCTACAAATACTTTCAATTCATCACAGGCGAACGCTTGCCAATCCTCGTTGGTGGTCAGGGGCGCGGTGACGATCACCGCCACCCGGTCCTGCGGCGTGGTGACTTGGGAAAAATCGACCGTCACATCCTGATCGGACAATCGGGCCGTGACGAAAGGATATTGGCGCACCACGTAATACAGCTTGGTGGAACAATGGGCGAACAGGGCCGAGCCATCGGACAAGAGGAAATTGAAGGTGCCGTGCGCGCCGATGGCGCGCGCCAGCGCGTCCACCGCCGCGCGCAAGGCGCCCAGGGCCGGCGCCACGTCGCCGAATTGGACCCGCAATTGCTGGAGGATGAAACAGAAGGCCCGCTCGCTGTCGGTGCAGCCAACCGGGCGGTAGGCGCCGTTGAGGCGCGGGGAAAACTGCTTCAGATCGCCGTTATGGGCGAACACCCAGTAGCGGCCCCACAATTCGCGCACGAAGGGATGGCAGTTTTCCAGCGCCACCCGGCCCTGGGTCGCCTTGCGGATGTGGGCGATGACGTTTTTCGACTTGATCGGATAGCGTTTGATCAGCTCGGCCACCGGCGAAGCGATGGCGGCTTGGTGGTCGACGAAGTGGCGCACCCCGGCGCCCTCGAAAAAGGCGATGCCCCAGCCGTCGTGGTGGGTGTCGGTCTGGCCGCCGCGCATGGCGAAGCCGGTAAAGCTAAACACAATGTCGGTCGGGACATTGCAATTCATTCCAAGGAGTTGGCACATGGTGTCTGACTGCAAAAAAACAGGACCATACCACGGGCCGCGTCCGGCCGGGACGGGCAAGCCGCGCCACATGCGCGCCACGGGCGGCGCGCCCCCTTAGCAGCCTGTCGGACTTGGGCTCGTCGGCTGCAAAATGCGCTGGGACGGTCCATATTTCGCCGCTTTCTCGGCCAATAGCTCGCTATTGGCACTGC
>JAYVUV010000309.1:0-3958 GCA_043787615.1 Janthinobacterium sp.
CGGTTTTCGCGCCCAACGCCGTCCAGCCGCCCATTTCGGTGAGCACCCGGTGCACCAGCGGGTCATCGAACGCGACGCTTCGATACGGCCCGATGACGCGCAGCGCCCGGTCGACCTTGGCCCAGGCCACCAGCGCCGAATCCTGGGTGGTACCGCCCATCATGCGGATGAGGTCGGCCGGCTTCGGCGAGAACTGCCCGCTGTCCGGGTTGCGCACGTGCCGATCGAACGCTTGGCGCACGGCGGCCAGGTCATACTGCTGCAACGCGCCCCACCAAATCGCGATCGCAAACTCGCTGGCCGCCTTGCCGTACAGCTCGGTGATGGCGCCCACCATGCCGGTAAATTCTTCGTAGTCATCCTGCGTCATGCTGAGCTCCCCGTCGTGCTGCGCTACCGAAAATTTTCTCTTTGGCGCGCTCGGCGGCGGCCATGGTTTGGTCGTAGACCGACCCGGTTGTACGACCTGGGCCAGCGCGCGCCGCCGGCTGCTGCGTCACCCATTCGGCCTTGAATCCCTGCCAGCCCCGCGTACAGCAGATCGCCAAGGCTCCGTCCAGCGACAGCCCCGCTAGGGCCGCCTCGCGCCGCACGGCATCCAGGGCGGTTTTGCTCGCTGGCGCCTTCTTGGCCGCGCGCAGCTTCAACCAGTCGGAAGCGGTTTGCTCGGCAACACCCGACGCGAGCAGGTCGGCTCTGGCCGAATATTTCGGCGCGGCAGCGCTATGTTTTTGACCTTCTGGTTTATGGTTATTGGTTATTGGTTCTTGGTTATTGGTTGGCATTGCGTCCGCATTGCCTTCGCATTGCGTTGGCATTGCGTCCGCACTACGTTCGCAATGCACCTGCATTGCAGACGCATTGCCAGGCTTATGCCAACGCTTGTTCGCGGCGTCGGCCGCCTTTGTGCTTTTTTCTTTAAATGCTGCGATTTCCAACTCGCAACGCTTGTGAACCCAACCCGCTTCCGTGGGCTGGAAAAACTCGACCAGCACAATGCGAACGGCCTCCTGCTCATCGTTGCCGCGGGCGCGCACCAAGCGAAAAAGCGCCGCCTCATCGACCGGCAGCGGCGCCTCAGTCGTGTAATAGCGATCCATAAGGCGCCGGTAAGCGCCATCCTCAAGGATCGACAGATGTGCCGTATCGGTCGTGTAGTCGCCGATGTGATGGCTGTAATAATTCACGAATGCGCACCCTCTCCCGCCGCGCCCGGGTCGCGCTTGATGCGCAACTGTCGCGGGTCGGTCTTCGGGTCGCGCACGTAGATATAGGTCGGACCGAAGCGCGGCGAACAAAGCGGCAGCTCCAGAGCCTCGGCGATCACAGCCGCTTTGTTGCATACAGCCGCGCGCTGAGTGCGGAATAGACAACCCGTGCATTCGCCGGCTTGCGGCGCCGTAATGGCGGTGAATTGGATGCGGCTGGGCTCGATAGGATCAGCCCAGTCGCCTTCCCAGTTTTCGCTGGTGATGTCTTTCGTCATCGTGTTGTCTCCTTCGCCGACACGCACGGCATCAGCCCGCAAGCGCGCAGCATGGCGTGCGTCAAGAGCATGCCGGCATAAAATATTTCGTCCATATCCGTCTTGGTCAACCCGCCCGGGCGCGGCCGGCGGCCATCCAGCACGTCATGGCAGGAGCTACAGCCGAACGCTGCCGCAGTGTCCGGAGCCTTTAACCCCATGCCCTTGCCGTCTGCCAACGCGTTGCTATGGCACAGCACCGTTGTTTCTGGATTGCCGTTGCACACGCCCGGAATCGTCAGCGTGCAGTCCTGGCCCCGCGCGGCGCGCCGGATCGGCGTCGCCTTCGGCCCCTTGGTTTTCAGGCGCGACTTGATAATTGAAACCGAAAGCGTGCGAGCGATGGCGCCAGACCGCTTCATGGGCGAGCGCTGGAGGATTGCAGTGCGTTTCATGAAAAGCTCCTGAGCACAATATCCATCATCTGGTCGGCTTGGTTCGGGTCGAGGTGCTTCCACAGATAGCGTTGCGCGTGCTCGGTGCGTAGGAATGCGAGCGCGTCCTGGTGGAACTGGCGCATCACGTCCTCGTCACATTTTTTGTAGCTGATCGAGCGCGGCACCGGCACGACACCGCCCTTCGGGCCGGCCATCCAGTCCACGAAGCCGGCGCCCATCTTGAGCCACAGGCGGAACTGCTCGAAGGACTTGATCCGATCCTGCGCCTGGAACACCTTCGACTCCATCACCATGTGCATTTTGTGGAACCCGGCGTGGCGCGGCGCCCAGGTTTCGATGCTGAATATTTCGCCCGTGCCCGCCCGCATGATCCAATTCCAAAAGCGGCGCCAGGATTTTTGATCCTCGTCCGACAGACCATCGATGACATCGAACAGATACGTGCGCAGCACCTGGGCCTGCTCTGGGGTCGGTTGCGCGTCGGTGCGCTTGGCGAGGGTGATCTCCGTCATGCCGCCCCCATTACCGATTCAATAAAGCAACGCGCCGCTTCCGCGTTGATGGCGTTGCCGTAGCCGCGCAGGCGTCCTACTCGACTACCTTGGTCTTTGCGCTGTGCCGCGGCGATGCGTTCTTGATCGGCGCGCACTCGTCCCAGACCACCGGCAGACCCATGAGCCAGCGGGAATGTGCCGGGTTCAACTGGCCGCCACTTTCCATCCCGGCATCCGAGCCAGTCAGCAGCTCGCCAGAAACCGTTAGCCGGGCCGGTCCTTGCGCCAGGGCTTGCGTTGTAGTCGGCAGATTCGTTGACGCGCCCTCCCGCTCCATCCTCCGAATCGAATAAGATTGAGGGTCGCAAGATACCCGTGAATTGTTGTCGTCCGCGCATGTCGGCGTCGGCCAACCGCTCAACACCGCTACCGTCTTGCGGCTGCTGTCGTTGTTGCCAGCCGCGTTGTTGCCGTTCTGCGCCGACGTGCCCGCCATCGGCGTCGGCCAACCGCTCAGGCACGCAGCAAACGCACACGTCCCCAAGTCGTTGTTCCAGCCCTTCCTCGCGGCTTCGCTCTGCGCACCTGCAAGCGTTCGTGCGCCGTTCTCCCCGTCCAGCGCGCGAGGTGTCGGCCAGCCGGCCAAGTGAACGACCTGATTGTTTAGTTGCTCCCCCTTCGCCCCGCCGCCTCGCTCCGACCACTGCAGCGCGTTTGCGCACCGGTAATCCCGTGCTGCCGGTGTCGCCCAGCCGCGAGGCCACCCAGTAAGCACGGTCTCGGATATGCGGCGCACCGACGCCCGCAGACGGGAACGGGACACACCCGAAGGCGTAGTCCAGGGCTTCCATGTCAGCGTGTACAAGGTCGATCCAAGGTTTGACAGCCGAGCTTGCAACCTGCTCTCCAAGGATAGTTGAAGGCCGGCGCTCGGCGACGAGGTGGTGGAAGGCGGGCCAGAGGTGCCGCTCGTCATCAAACCCAGCGCCTTTACCTGCCGAGCTGAAAGGCTGGCACGGGCAACTGGCTGTCCAGACTGGTCTCGAATCGTCCCATCCCGCGCGACGAAGTGCGAAGGACCAAACGCCAATGCCAGCGAAAAAGTGGCACTGCTCGTAGGCTGTGAGTTCGTCTGGACAAACATCTTCGATCGATCGTTCATCGACTATTCCTGGCGCGATATGTCCGGCCTGTATGAGGTTGCGCAGCCACTGGGCCGCGTACGGGTCGTATTCGTTGTAATAAGCGGTCACGCACTCGCCCCCGCACCAGCAAAGCCGAAAAACGCCGCAACCAGCGGATCGGGTCGTGCCTTTACTTTGCGAGCCCGGGCGCGCGCCGTGTGCTTATCATAGGCATCCATGTCGGCGCGCACACGCGCCATGCGCGTCGCCTGGCGCTCGGCCCCGGTCAGCTTCGGACCGCGCGGCACATCCGGGCGGGCGCCATTGCGATATGAGGCGATGCGGGAAACATTGCCGGCCGCGCGGACCGGCCAAGCCGATATATGAATAAGGCCGATATTGCGCATGTGCACGCAG
>JAYVUV010000310.1:0-7988 GCA_043787615.1 Janthinobacterium sp.
CCTGGGCCTCACGCTGCATGCGGTCCATCTCGTACTGGTTTTGCAGGCGCGAGGCGGTCAACTGCTCGGCCGCGGTCAAGGTGCCGCGATCCCCGTCCAGCGTGTACCCGCCCTGCATCATGCGGTCGGCCAGCTGGTTCAACTGGGTGGAATCGCCGTCCTCGCCGCCGCCCAATTGGGCCGCCATGGCTTGATGCATGATCCAGCCGGCCGACTTGGCGGCGTACTCGCTAGCGTTGGCGCGCGCGGCGGCGGCGCGCTGCTCGGCCAGCGCCTGGCCGGCTTGATACACGCCCAGTTCGGCCTGGGCCGACTCGACCTGGCGCTGAACGGCGTCGCGTTCGGCCTTCGATTGGGCCACCCCTTGCGCCAGCTGCAAGCGGGTCAACTCGCCGCTGTCGGCCTTTTCCCAGAACGAGATGGCGTCGCGTTCGGCGCTCACAGCCAGCTGGCAGAAATTGGCGGCCACCGATTGCAGATAGTCGAAGGACCAGATCGGCACGTTCTGCGACCAATGGCCCCAAAAATCGAGGCCGCCCGAGATCTTGGCCAACTGCGCCTGCAATTCGAACAGCACGCCGCTGATGGCCGGGCTGGCCGTGATGGCGGCCGGGTGCTGCAAATTGTCGATCACGTTATGCGCGGCGGCGCTGGCCGGGGCCAGGGGCGCGAGCGTGTAGAGCGGGGTCGATGGCGCCTTGCCGTCGGCCAGCAGCGCCTTTTCGTAGATCGGCAAGGCGGCCACCGGATCGTCGTCGCGAAACAGCGCATCGCCCCAATCGAGATACAGGCCGGCCAGCCGGCTCCACACATACGGCGCCTCGATGGCGGCGTTCAAATAGCTGTAGCCGGCCGCGCGCAGATACCACAACTCGGCATTGACCCAGTCGCCCATCGCGTGATAACACTCGGCCAGGCCGAGCGGGGTTTCGTAGTACCAGGCGTGCGCCAGGCCGACGGCGACATCGGCAACGTGCACCGGCGCGATCAAAATATCGGGCAGCTGGTTCAGGGCGCGCCGCGCGTCGTAAATCGTCTTGGCCACGACATCGATGGCGAGCGACTCGCCGGCGGCCCAGCTCATTTGTTCGACTTGCTGGCCCACCTTGACGCTGTAGACGCGTTTGGCCACGGTCAGCGTGGCCGGCACTTCGAGCGGCTTGGGGCGGTTGTTGAGCAGGGCTGCCAATTCGCCCAGCACGCCTTGCTCCGGCGCGCCGCTCTGGGCCAGTGAATGGGCCGATACCGGCGCGGACGCGGACGCCAGCGCGGCCGCGCCATCCTGCTCGTGCAGCATGGCGCTTAGCGTAGGGGCCAGACTCAGTCGGGCGCCCGGGGCCGCGCCGGGCGGCGCGACCCCGGCTTGACGGGCGCCGGCCTCGATCTGGCGCACCAACTCGGGCGCCTGGGCGATGGCGCGGCGGCGGAAGAACTGGGCCGAGGCGGTGTTGCCGCGCGTGTTGAGCATGGTGGAAAAATCCAGATCGGCCACCGCGCCAATGCCCTGGTAGCCGACATTGCTGCTGGTGAGGCCGAAGATGGGGCCGGGTTTGATATCGGCTAGCTCGCGCGGGCGCACGCCGGCGCTGACCTGTTCGATCGGCAGGCGGTTGAGCCACTCGGCGCTGTACGACAAAATAGTGGGTTGCAAGTCGATATTCCAGGCCACCATCTCGATCAGCTCGCTCCAGGGAAATAGCTGCGACCAGAGCAGATCGCGGGCTTGCTGGTAAGCGTCGATGGCGTCGCGGTAACGACGGGCGCGGTACTGGTCGCCCGCGCCGATCAGCAACTGTTCGACCACCGCCAGGGTGCGGTTGTCGTCGGTGATGTCTTTGATGACGGGCCGGGCGCGGCGGAATGAATAGGTCAGCTCGGGGTGCGGCACAATCGCCATGAAACGCTCCTGGTAGGTCCAACGATCCGCCGTCATGGCGGTGGGTGGCAAAACCAGGCGAACGTGCCGATCCAGAAGCGGCTAGCTAGCGGCTTCCCGTGCATCTTCATTCCACCCGGCGGCATACGTCGCTTTCAGCCCTGGCTCCGCGCGGCGCAGTTACATCGCGCGGGCGGATTCGATCTTGATTGCGCGCGCTGTCGGGGGCTGAACCGTGCAGGATGGGCAATGTCATATTGTAATGCTTGCAAACCCGTGCATTATCACCAATAGTCACAACGGCTCAAATGACGCGGCGCGGCGGGCCGCCGCTTCGGCGCGCCCGACCGGTTCACGGCTGCGCCGAATGACTCGACCAGACCACGCTGAAAATCTTCCACTTGCCATCGCGCCGCACCATGTTCCAGTGCTCGACTCCATAGTTTTGCACCTTCCCGCCCTGCAAAAACTCATAGTCGAACTGGACCCACGCCAGATGCGCGTCCTGAGTGATTTTCACGTTATAAAACTTCTCTTGAAACGCCGGCTTGGCATGAAACACCGCGCGCGCGAAATCGCGAAAACCGGCGATGGGCACGCCGTCATCGCCCTCGCCCATCATTTCGCGGCTTTTCCGGAGAAAGGCTTCGCTGGCGGGCGAGGTAAACAAGATATTGGGATTGAGGACTAGCGCCGACAAGCGTTTCGCATCCTGGGCCAACAGCGCGGCCTGGAATTCCTCCGTCACTTCGGTGATCGCCTTGAAATCCTCCGGCGTGCCGACCGGTGGCGGAGGTGCCGCTCGCGCCACGGGACCCGCGATCAATACAAAACTCAACAGCGCCGACGATATAAAACGGGACATAACAACCTAACTTTTTGGCGATGGCGTTCACCTTGACGCTGGCGCGACCGCGCCAACGCGGAAGTATGAATGTTTTAATAACTTTGTCAATCTAAACACCGTGCTTACCATGCGGCCCGCCTCAGCTCATTGATTTCCTGGCGTCGCCCACTTCAACGCGGCGGTGATCATGTCCGGAAACACATCAAGGTGATCGTGGCCCGCAAAAACATGCAGCTGCGTTCGCAAACCCGGATAGTGTCGGGAAGTGAGCAGGCGCTGGAAGGCTTGTATGTCGCGCACCATATCATCCTCGGGATGGGCGCGGGCGTCGCTGGCCTTGACCGTTTCCAAGCCGCCAATCGCGAAAAACACCTCGGCCGGCATGTCGCTGTGCGCCGCCGCATAGCGCTTTTCGCGCTCGAAGATGACCCGGCGGTCGTACCACAGCGAGGGGCTGCTGATGACATATTTGCTGAACATATCGGGCGCGTTCATCAGAATATGCGCGCCCAGCAAGCCGCCATACGAATGGCCGACGAAAACGGTGCGGCGCATATCGGCGCGGTAGCCGGCCGCGATCAACGGGAACACCTCGCTGGCGATAAAACGCCGATATGCTTCGGCCTCCCCGAACACCGGCGCGCGCCCGGGCATATCGGAGACCAGATCGGCGGATGGATTGCTGCTTGGCGTGTAATCGCGCCGGCGGCTGTACTCCGGTGTTTCGCCATCGGCGTAGGACAGGCCAACCAGAATAAACGGCGCGATGGTTTTGCCGTGTCGCCCGACCCGCGCCGCGATCGCCCGCACCAGAGGAAAGGCATAATTGGCGTCGGTGACGAATACCACGGGCAGCGCCGGTCCGGTTGACGCATACCCGGGCGGCACGCTCACGAACACTTGATAATCGCGTCCCAATTGCTTGGCGTGGATATGATGAACGGCGGTGTCGCTTAATGTGTAAGGCGCTTCCTGCTGCGCGGCCGCCGCCAAGGCGGGTGCGAGCGGCGCGCAAAACAGGGCGAAGAGATAGGGACGGATTGACATGGGGCGGGATGGCATTGGAAAAGCGGCGATTGTAACTAATTTCTCATTCCCGCCTACGACCGATCATACCGCCGCATCCGATGTATTGACCGGCAAATGGATGGTGAAGCAGGTGCCTTTGCCGATTTCGCTCTTCACTTCGATTCTGCCGCCATGCTTGACGATGATGTTATAGGAAAGCGACAATCCCAGACCGGTGCCTTGCCCGACCGGTTTGGTCGTGAAAAACGGGTCGAAGATGCGGCTCAAATTCACTGCCGGGATACCCACCCCGTCGTCGGCGATGTCGACCCAGACCCAGTCGTTTTGGCAACCGGTGCGGATGGTGATACTGCCCGACTCCTTGATCGCCTGGGCGGCGTTGACGATGAGATTCATGAAAACCTGGTTCAATTGCGACGCCAGGCATTTGACCGGCGGCAGCACGCCGAAGTCCCGCACCACCTTGGCCTTGTATTTTATTTCGTTGTTCGCGATGACCAGGGTGCTGTCGATGCACTGATGCAGGTCGGCGAATTGCCAATCCGCCTCCCCCACATGGGCGAAGTCTTTTAATGACTGGACGATGTCCTTCACACGGGTCAAGCCATCCATCGACTCGCGCAGCAAATCGGCCAGATCTTTTTTGAGGAATTCGAGGTCGGAATTTTTCCGCAACTGGGTCAGCGACGCCGTCATTTCGTTTTGCGGCAGCGCCGCGAGCACTTTCTCGTCGCCATCCAGCACTTGGCATAACACATCGACATAATTGCGCAGCGCGCCCATGTTCGATTTGACGAAGCCGACCGGGTTGTTGATTTCATGGGCGATCCCGGCGGCCAGGACCCCGATCGAGGCCATTTTCTCTGAATGGATCAGCTGCGCCTTGGTCTGGGACAGCGTGAGGTTGAGTTCCACCAACTCCGCGTTGCGAGCCAGCAACTCCAATTCCATCTCCTTGCGCTCCGTGATGTTGTAGTTGATGCCGACAATACCGATCACATCGCCGTCATCGTCGCGCAAGGGCACCTTGGTGGTCAACATCCACGCCACCTTTTTGCTCAATAAATATTCCGCCTTTTCTTCGTGGTGCATCATCGGCTGACCCGATCGCATAATGGCCTGTTCGTCCAGGAGATATTGGGCCGCATCGGTTTCGGGATAAAAAGAAAAATCGGTTTTACCGAGCAGATCGTCGGGGTGGAGTACCCCCATGCCCTGCGCCACGGCCATATTGCCAAAAATAAAACGCGTTTCGATATCCTTGGCGTAGATGCGATGAGGGAAAATTTCAGCCAGTGTGCGGAGTAAATTGCGCTGGAAAGTCGTTTTTTGGACGGCGATCTCGGCATCCTTTTCCAGCGCGCTCACGCGCTCAAGCAAGGACAAGATCAGCGCGTCTTTTTCGGCGTGGGTTTTCTTGGGCAGGTTGGGCGGGACCAAGGGCTTCTTCGTCATTGCTTTTTCCAATATTTGCATGCTCGGACGCCCACCGAATGCGGAAAAAATAGCGCATTGAGGATTTTTCCGGATTGCCCTGTTAGCTTGCGCACCCGCCGCCGGCCGAGCATGTCGCCGGCCGGGCCGGTCGTCATTGGCGCAACCGGCACCTTGTGCGATTCCACCATTTTGCTCCCAAATCAGCTGCGTTCAGTGCAAACCTGCTAACGGTTACAATCATTATGCAATATATTGACGCCCCGTGTAAACGCCGAGCACGTTGGCCGTGGTTTATCAAGCGCCGGCACCTGCCGGCCTCACGGCACCATCGTGCTGGCTTGCCCGGGCGCCAAAATCTGGATCACCCCGCCCCAGCTACAAGCGAGCTTGGCATCGCTATTGAGCGCCGGCATGGCGCCGATGGCCACCGTGGGCGCGCCGGCGATCCACGGCCCGGTCGGCACCGGAATGCACGGCATCGGCGTCGGCACCCCCAGCGCGGCGGCGGTGGCCGCGATCACCATCGGATTGCTCATGCTGGTGCACATACCGAACGGTGGCACGTTCACCATCGGCGCGAAATCCATGATGGTGGCGGCCGGCACGCCGTCCACGTTGACCCGGTTGGCGGGCAACACCACCAGGGAGCTGGGGGCGACGCCGAAGCTGCATTGCAGCGAGGCGCCCAGGCAGACACAGAGCGACATGGCGCGCCTTTCAGGTGGGGACGGCGTTGCCGCGTTCGTCGAAACGCTCGGCGGCCCCGACCAGGCGGCCGGCCAGATAACTGCGCCGCTCGCTCAGCGCGCCGCGCGCATGGAAGCGGCGCCAGTCGCCATCGGGCAGGCCGCCGACATACCACGCTTCCTCGAACAACGCACCGTCGGGATAGTAATCTTGTTGTAGACCGTGCACCAGGCCGCGCAGATAGTGGGTACGGCGCACCACGATCCCTTCCAGCGAATAAAACTCGGCCGGTCCGTCGAGCCGGCCGTCGATGAAATGCAGGCGCGCCGATGGCCGGTGCGGCGCATACAGCATCACGCACTCGCCCTGCTGCACGCCGCCGGCGAAGCGCATGGCCGCCCGCGGCACGCCATCCTCGTGAATCCGCAGCACGCCCTCCAGCTTGCCATCGTCCAGTTGGCCCTCCATGTGGACCTGGCCGTCGGCGTCGAGCAGGGTGAACGCTTGCGGGGTTGTCGGCGTCGTCAATTTATTTTCACCATGCCGCCTTTCAAGGTCAACATGCCGCCGCCGTCGAGAGTTTGGCTGGCCCCCGCCTTGCTGGTCAGGCTGGTCGCCGCCTCCAGCGCCAGCGTGGTGCCGGCCTTGTTGCTCAGCGCCGTGCCGGCTTCGGCGGCCAGCGTGGTGCCGGCTTTGCTGCTGAGCGCCTTGCCCGCTTCGATCGCGATGCCGGCCGCCCCTTTGAATTTGATCTCGCCCGTCACGTCGATGGTCAAGTCGCCCTTGATAGTCAACACATAGCCGCCATCGACCTGGTGGGTGAAGTCGGCCTTGTTGTTGTGCGTCTCGGCGCCTTCGATGGCCAGCGCGCGCGTCCCCTTCACGCTCAGGCTGTCGTTGCCTTCACTCAGAACGGTGCTCAGATTGCCTTTGGCGATAGTGACGGCGCGATCGCCCTCTTCCACTTCCAGCGTTTGGTTGCGCTTGATCTTGCGGCTGTCGTCGTTGCCCACCACACGCGCGGCGTCATGCAGCACCTCGGTCTTCATGTCTTTTTGCGCATGCAGATAAAGTTCTTCCGCGTCTTTCTTGTCTTCGAAGCGCAGCTCGTTATAGCCTTCCCCGCCGGGAGAGGAATGGGTCTTGACCCCGCTTTTGGTTTGCTCGGCCGGCACGTCGTAGGGCGGCGCGTTGGCGCCGTTGTAGACGCAGCCGGTCACCAACGGCCGGTCGGGATCGGCATCCAGAAAACTGACCACCACTTCCTGGCCCATGCGCGGGATGAATTGCCCGCCCCAGCCCTTGCCGGCCCAGGCTTGCGCCACCCGTACCCAGCACGAGCTGTTTTCGTCGCGCTTGCCGGCCCGGTCCCAGTGAAACTGGACCTTGACGCGTCCGAATTCATCGGTCCAGATCTCCTCGCCCTGCTTGCCCACCACGATCGCGGTCTGGGCGCCGTGGATGCGCGGCCGCGCGGTGGCGCGCGCGGGACGGTAGGCCAGCTCGCCCGGCAAGGCGCAAAAATGGTTGGCGTAACGTTCGTGCGACGCTTCGTGCGACAACTCGCTCACCACCCATGCCACATTGGCGTCGGCGCGTTCGTGTCCCGTCAGCGTGAACACGTGCCCCGGCACCAGCGCGCGGCTGTCGCTTTGTCCGCGCAACTGGCGCGCGCGCGCCGTCTGCGCCTGGACCCGCGTTGTGGCGATGGCGTCGCCGCGATCCTTTGCGGCGTAACCGCCCGGATACGCGTAGTGGGTCGGACCGCCCGCGTCGGCGCGCGCGCTGGCCGTCAACACGGCGGCCGGGGTGGCGAACGCGAAGTCGGCGCTGCGAAAGCCGACGCTGACCGCTTGCTGGCCCAGCTCCCCGGCATAAACGCACTGCTGCTCGCGCCCGCCGATCGCGGCCGGCGCGAACGCGATCGAGGCCGCGCCGGGGCAGGCGGGAAAGGCGTCGGGCGCGTCGGCCAGCACCAGCATGTGATGGCCCGCCGCGTGGCGGAAGAAGTAGAAAATACCTTCCTCTTCCAGCAGGCGCGAGACGAAGGCGAAGTCGGTTTCGCCGTATTGCACGCAATACTCGCGCGCGGCGTAGATGCCGCCCAGTTGC
>JAYVUV010000311.1:0-4749 GCA_043787615.1 Janthinobacterium sp.
GGCCAATAGCTCGCTATTGGCACTGCGAAATCGTCAAAATCTGGCCTCGTCCAGCGCATTTCTCGCTTCGACTCCCCAAGTCCGACAGGCTGCTAGGGACGGATCGAGCGGTACACCACCGGCTTGGCTTGCGGCGCGGCGTCGCCCAGCGCGTACGCGGCCTGGATTTCGCGCACCGCCTGCTCGGCCGCGTCGCGGGTGCGCGCGTGCACCATCGCCAGCGGCTGGCCGGCGGCCACGTGTTCGCCCGCGCCGACCAGATCGGTTAGCCCGACCGCGAAGTCGATCGCGTCGCTCGGACGGCGCCGGCCGCCGCCCAGGCCCACCACCGCCAAGCCCAGGCCACGGCAATCGCGGACCTCGGCGTAACCGGCCCGCAAGGCCGGCGCCGGCAGCACGATGGGCGCCTTGTCCAGGTGACGGTCCGGCTGTTCGATCAGATCGGCCGGGCCGCCCAGCGCCGCCACCATGCGCGAGAAGCGCTCGGCAGCCTGGCCCGAGTCCAGCGCCGCCATCAATTTGACGCGCGCCGCCGTCTCGGTCTCGGCCAAGCCGCCCAGCACCAGCATCTCGGCGCACAGCGCCAGCGTCACCTCGTGCAGCCGCGCCGGGCGCGCGCGCCCGGTCAGGTAATCCATGGCGCCGCGCACTTCGAGCGCGTTGCCGGCGTAGGGCGCCAGCGACTCGTTCATGTCGGTCAAAATGGCCGAGGTGCGCATGCCGGCGCCGTTGCCGACGCTGACGATGCTCTCGGCCAGCTCCACCGATTTGTCGTAGGTCGGCATGAAGGCGCCGCTGCCCACTTTCACGTCCATCACCAGCGCGTCCAGCCCGGCCGAGAGTTTTTTCGACAGGATGGAGCCGGTGATCATGGCCACCGATTCTACCGTGGCGGTGACGTCGCGTATGCCGTAGAAGATCTTGTCGGACGGCGCCAGTTGAGCGGTCTGGCCGATGATGGCCACGCCCACTTCTTGTACCACCTTGCGAAACAGCGCGTTGTCGGGCACCGTGCAGTAGCCTGGAATCGCGTCGAACTTGTCGAGCGTGCCGCCGGTGTGACCCAGGCCGCGCCCGGAAATCATCGGCACGTAGGCGCCGCAGGCGGCCATCATGGGCCCCAGCAAAAGCGAGACCACGTCGCCCACGCCGCCGGTCGAGTGCTTGTCCACCACCGGGCCGGGCAAATTGAGTTCGCGCCAGTCGAGCACCTGGCCGGAGTCGCGCATGGCCAGGGTGAAGGCGACCCGCTCGTCCATGTTCATGTCGTTGAAAAAAACCGCCATCGCCAGCGCCGCGATCTGGCCTTCGGTGACGCCGCCCCCGGTGATGCCGCCGACGAAAAACTGGATCTCTTCCGCGCTCAAGGCGCCGCCGTCGCGCTTTTTGCGAATGATCTCTTGGGTTAAAAACATGCGATGCTCCGACTAAAATAAGGTGATGAAGACAATCGGGCGCCGTGCAACGGGCGCCGCGCGCCACCGGCTACACGCCGTAGGGAATCCAGACGTTCTTGACCTGGCTGGCGTGCGCCAGCACGGCCCGGCCGCCGCTTTGGGCGGTACTATACCAGTCGCGCCCACGGGCGCCGCCGACCCAGGTGCGCTTGAGCGAGGCGGCCGACAGCCGCTCCACCTCGGCGCACCCCTCGGCCGAGCCGTCGTGGCGCCACACGGCGTCGATGTCGGCGTGGCTGGCCAGGGTGCGCGCCAATTCGTCGGCGCCGCCGGTGACGATGTTGACCACGCCGTCCGGCAAATCGGACGTGTCGAACACCTGATACAGGTCGGTGGCCGATAGCGGATGGGCTTCGGACGGCACCAGCACCACCCGGTTGCCCAGCGCGATGGCGGGCGCCACCAGCGAAATCAAGCCGAGCAAGGGCGCCTCGTTGGGGCAAACGATGCCGATCACGCCGAGCGGCTCGTTGAGCGCCACGGTGATGCCGCGCACCGGCGGCTGGTGCACCAGGCCGTCGTATTTGTCGGCCCAGGCGGCGTAGTAAAACAACCGCTCCACCGCCGCCCGGACTTCTTTTTCCGGGTCCGCCGCGCCGGTCATGGCGCCGATGCGGGCGGCGAATTCGGCGCCGCGCGCGGCCAGGTTTTCCGCGATGTAGTACAGGACCTGGGCGCGGTTATGGGCGCTGGCGCGGCTCCAGGCGCCGGCCTTGTGCGCCGCCTCGACGGCGTTGCGGATATCCTTGCGGCCGCCTTCGCCGATATCGGCCAGGAAGGCGCCGTCGGCGCCGAACACGGCGCGGCTATACGCGCCGTCCGGGCGCACCTGCTTGCCGCCGATGTACAACTTGGCGGTGCGGTCGATGGCCAGCGGATCGGCGACGCCGGCGCGCGTGCCGGGTGACGTCCGCTGCGCGGGCGGCGCGACCGGCGTGGGCGGCGCGGCCGGACGGGCATCCTCGGCCAGCGGCGTCAAATATTCCAGCATGCCTTCGCGCCCACCCTCGCGGCCGAAGCCCGATTCTTTGTAACCGCCGAAGCCGCAGGCGGCGTCGAATTGGTTGGCGCTGTTAATCCAGACCACGCCGGCCTTGATCTCGGGCGCCACGTCCAGCGCCAGGCTGATCGACTCGGTCCAGACGCAGGCGGCCAGGCCGTAGACCGTGTTGTTGGCCAGTTGGACCGCCTCGGGCGGGGTGCGGAAACTCATCGCCACCAAGACCGGGCCGAAGATTTCGGCCTGAGCCACGGCCGCCGAAGTGGAGGCGCCCGTGATCAGGGTGGGCGGGAACCAGGAGCCGTCGGCCGGCAGGTCGCAGGCCGGCTGCCACACCTCGCAACCTTCGGCGCGGGCCGACTCGACCAAGTCCGCGATGCGGCGGCGCTGAACCGGATCGACCAGGGCGCCGATGTCGGTGGACTTGTCGAGCGGCGAGCCCAGACGCAGGTTTTCCATGCGCGCCTTGACCTTGACCAGGAAGCGGTCGTGCACCGATTCCTGCACCAGCAGGCGGGAACCGGCGCAGCAAACCTGGCCCTGGTTGAACCAGATCGAATCGACCAAGCCTTCGACGGCGGCGTCCAGATCGGCGTCGTCGAACACGATGAAGGGCGATTTGCCGCCCAGTTCCAGCGACAGCTTCTTGCCGCTGCCGGCGGTGGCTTGGCGGATCAGGCGTCCCACTTCGGTCGAGCCGGTGAAGGCCAGCTTGTCGATGCCCGGATGGTCGACGATGGCTTGACCGACGCGGCCGTCGCCGGTGACGATGTTGACCACGCCGGCCGGCACCCCGGCCTGCAGGCAAATCTCGGCGAACAGCAAGGCGCTCAGCGAGGTGTATTCGGCCGGCTTGAACACCACCGTGTTACCGGCCGCCAGGGCCGGCGCGATTTTCCAGGCCAGCATCAGGAAGGGGAAATTCCAGGGCGTGATTTGGCCGACCACGCCGACCGCGCGGTAATCGGCCAGTTCTTCGTCCTGCAATTGCGCCCAGCCGGCGTGATAGTAAAAATGGCGCGCCGCCAGCGGCATGTCGACGTCGCGCATTTCGCGGATGGTTTTGCCGTTGTCCAGCGTTTCGAGCACGGCGAACAGGCGCACGTGCTTTTGCAGCAGGCGCGCGAGCGCGTACATCACGCGCGCCCGGCCATGGCCGCCCAAGCCTTGCCACAAGGGCTGGGCGCGGCGCGCCGCGGCCACCGCGCGGTCCACGTCGGCGTCGCCGGCCTGAGTCAGTTGAGCCAGCGGCTTGCCGTCGGCCGGATTGGTCGAGGCGAACAACCGGCCCGGCGCGCTCCACGCGTTGTCGATGAACAGGCCGAAGACGCGCTGGTGCTGGTCCAACCACGCTTGCGCTTCTTTCTGGCTTTCGGGTGCGGGGCCGTAATCCATAGTGGTGAGAATCTCTTGTATTGTTGGCATGGCGAATCCGTGGATGCTGAGGTGAGGACTAAGGTTGCGCGTGGCGGTGATTGGCCGAGTAATGTCCGGTCACGTAGTGTTCGAGCTGGCGCTCGATGTCGGTCAGCAGGCTCGATGCGCCGATGCGGAACAGGTGCGGCTCGAGCCAGGCGTTGCCCAGCTCCTCCTTCATCAGCGTCAGGTATTGCAGCGCGCCCTTGGCCGTGCCGACCCCGCCGGCCGGCTTGAAGCCGACTTGAAAGCCGGTCCGTTGGTGGTATTCGCGGATGGTGCGCACCATCGTCAAGGCCACCGGAATGGTGGCGTTGACGCCTTCCTTGCCGGTGGAGGTTTTGATGAAATCGGCGCCCGCCATCATGCACACCCACGAAGCCTTGGCCACGTTCTCCAGCGTGAGCAAGTCGCCGGTGGCCAGGATCGCCTTGATGTGCGCCTCGCCGCAAGCGGCGCGGTAAGCCAGCATTTCATCGTACAGGGCTTGCCAGTCGCCGGTCAAAACGTGCTGGCGCGTGATCACGATATCGATCTCGGTGGCGCCGGCGGCGACCGACAATTCGATCTCGCGCACCTTGGTTTCCATGCTGGTCAAGCCGGCCGGGAAACCGGTCGAGACGGCGGCGATCGGCAAGCGGCCCTTCAACACGGCGACGGCGGGCGTGATCATCTCGTGGTACACGCACACCGCGCCTGTGGTCAGTTCGGTGACGCCCAGCGCTTCCATCAAATCGGTGCGCAGCGGGCGCATGGCCTTGCGGCACAGGCGCTCGACGCGGCCCGGCGTATCGTCGCCGCCGAGCGTCGTCAGGTCGATGCACTGGATGGCTTTCACCAGCCACGCCGCCTGGTACTCTTTTTTGACGGTGCGGC
>JAYVUV010000312.1:0-2975 GCA_043787615.1 Janthinobacterium sp.
GACCACCTCTTCCAGGTCGAGCGCGTTCAGGGCGGACTCGGCCTTGTTGACGGCGCCGGCCACGCGCACCGATTTCATGATCGGATAAATCAGCAATTCGGACTTCGGCGGGCTGCGGTGCACGGCGCGCGGGGCCACCGATTTGACGGCCAGGTCGATCGCGTCGGTGCCGCTCAGGCTTGGCGCCAGGTCGTTGCCGAACACGCTGTTGTCGCTGCCGCCGGCCAGGCTGGCGGCGCTGTTGCCCAGGCCCGCGCGCCGGTCCGCGACCGATTCGCTGACGATGTCGCCGCTGTCGTTGGTGACCACCACCGATTCCGAGCCAAATACGCGCAAGCCCTTGAAGGTGTGCTGGGCGCGGCTGATCTTGGTGCCGTTGACGCCCGGATGGGCCGGCGCCACGGCGAAGCCGTTGTCGGCGTTCAAGCCGAGCGCGGCACGCTTGGCCGACAGCTTGGCGACCAGACCGGACGTCTCTTGTGGAGACAGTTGTACGGTCGGCGCGGCCATCAGCTGATTGCCTGCTTGCGCTTGCGCCATCAGCATCATTGGGATGGCGGCGATGGAAGCGGCAAGTAAAGTCTTACGTAAATTCATCTCTTCTCCATGGATATCGGGTTATGTGCTGGGTTGTGCGACGTGGCCGCATAGTGGGATGGCCAGCCCGGGCAACCTGCATCGCCGATCCGGATAGGGATGCCGATGGGGTCTGAGACGGAAGCGCCGAGTACGATGACACTATTCTTATCGATATTGGCGTGTCAAAAAACTTCGTAAATTCGTCGGAAGGCGAAGCGATGTTAAAAATTAGACATTACTTTATAACATGTAAAAATAGTGAACACATAATCGTGCGCGCCGGACAAGACGGCGCCCTCCGGGGAGGGCGCCGTCAGCGCGCGTCACGGATCGATCGTCGGCTCAGCGCCGGGCGATCACTGGGTGATCAAGCTCACCTTGTCGACCACGAACGAGGTTTGCAGCGACGAATCCTCGGTCGCCGAGAACGACAAGGTCACGGTCTGGCCTTTGTAGGGCAGCAAGTTGAACGTGCGCAGCTGGTAGCCGCTGGCCTTGTTCACGTTGGAGTAGCTGGCCAGGGTGCCCAGCACCGAGCCGGCGCTGTTTTTCACGGTGACGGTCAACTTGTCGTAGGCCGTGGTGCCGGTTTCGGCCGTGTCGATGTGCAGCGCGAAGCTCAAGCTGGCCGAGGTGGCGGCCGACGGGATCACCAGCGGCTGGGTCAAGGTCTCGGTGGCGCTCGAACCGTTGCCGCCCAGCCAAGCGTAGCGGCTGCCTTCGTAAGCGCTCTGGCCGCTGAAGGTGCCGATCACGCCGGTGCTGCCGCTCCAGCCGGTGGTGCTGCTTTCAAAGCCGCCGTTGGTGACGCGCTCGACGCTGCCGCCGCCGCCCGTGGCGGACACGGTCAGGGTGGCGTTGGCCGAGGTGGCGGTGGCGGCCGGCGAGGACGAGTCGGTCACGGTGGCCTTGAACACGGCGCCATTGTCGGCCGTTT
Organism: Janthinobacterium sp.; assembly: GCA_043787615.1. Taxonomy (GTDB): domain Bacteria; phylum Pseudomonadota; class Gammaproteobacteria; order Burkholderiales; family Burkholderiaceae_D; genus Janthinobacterium. Next base: position 1,517 of record JAYVUV010000312.1, read on the forward strand.
GCGCCGTCAGCGAGTAGGTGGCCGAGGTGGCGCCGCTGATGGCGCTGCCGTTGCGGAACCACTTATAGCTGTAGGGCGCGGTGCCGCCGCTGGCGCCGACCGCGAAGGACGCGGTCGAACCGGCCGCCACCGTCACGTTGCCCGGCTGGGTGCCGATCGACACGGCGCTGCCGCCGCCGCCCGTTTCATCGACGTCGGTGCCGACGTTGATGGCCGCGTAGGCGCGCTTGACGGCGGTCGCTTCCTTGCTGCCCACGCCATACAATTCCTCGGCCGAGGCCAGCACCTTGGCGCGCGCGTCGGCGTAATTGGTGGTGGAGGTGAACTTGGTGGTGGCGGCCTTGAACCAGATGCGGTAAGCCTTGTCGTTGCCGATGCCGGTCATGGCCAAGGGGCTCTTGTTCAGGTAAGAGCTGTAAAAGTCGCTGCTGGAGCTCGAATTGGAGCCTTTGGCCAGGAAGTAGAACATGCGGTTGTTGGGGCCGCTGTTCAAATGAACGTCGAGGTTCTTGATGGTGCTGCTCCAGGCGTTGGGGCTGCTGCCATCCTTGCTCGGCTTGTACATCCAGCGCAGCGGTTGACCGTCTTTGCTGATTTCCGTGCCCATCTGCCAATCGTTGCCGCTGTTCGGGATCACTGTTCCGGTGCCGCCGGCGCGGGCGTAGGCTTCCACCATCTCGCCGCCGATGTCCGAGTTCGATTCGTTCAAGCCGCCCGATTCGCCGGCGTAGACCAGCTTGGAAGTGGCGTCGGTCACGCCGTGCGACATTTCATGGCCGGTCACGTCGATCGAGCCCAGGCTCTTGAAGTCGCTGCCGTCGCCGATGAACATGCATTTGCAATTGTCGTCGTAGAAGGCGTTGTCGTAATTGTTGTCGACGTGGGCGGCGATATAGGTGGCGGTGTTGTTGCCGTCCAGACTTTGCCAGCCGAGCACGTTTTTCAGCGTGTCGTAGGTGTTCATCAAGCCCCACATCGCGTTCACGGCCGCCGTTTGGCCGTTGGCGTTGGTGGTGCTGCCGCCGCTGATGTATTGCTGGCCGTCGCCCCAGACATTGCTGCTGTTGGTGTAGATGCTGCCGGCGGTCGGGTTGCTCTCCGGGCTGTGGTTGGCGTTGGTGATGGCCATCGCGCCGAACAGGCCGCCGGTGCCGCGGGTGGCGTCCTTCATCGAGTAAGTGCCGCCGCTCAGGGTGGTGTTGATGGGCACGCTGCCGTTGTACTGGCTGTTGCCGGTGCCGACCACGGTTTGCAGCGCTTTCCACTGGGCGATGATCTTGCCGGTCTTGGCGTTGAGCACCGTGTCGTGGTAGGTGGGGTGCCGATTGACCAGCATGCGGGTTTGCACGAAGTACGCCAACTCGTAGTGGTCGACCACCTCTTCCAGGTCGAGCGCGTTCAGGGCGGACTCGGCCTTGTTGACGGCGCCGGCCACGCGCACCGATTTCATGATCGGATA
>JAYVUV010000313.1:0-13089 GCA_043787615.1 Janthinobacterium sp.
GTGGTGGCCTCGCTCAACGACGCCGCCTACCATGAACAAGCCAAGGCGATCGTGGCCGCCGTCGGCCAGCTCAATTTCGAAGCCAAGCGCACCCTCGGCCACGACAGCACCGAAGCGAGCGACGGCCGGCGCAGCAACAAGCTGATCGACAAGACCGAATTCGGCATCGGCGTAACCGGCATCGCCGTGCTCGAAGGCCAGATCGCCGACGCGCGCAATATGCCGGGCGGCGAAAAAAACGGCTATGAAAATCAGAACAAGCTGCCGGTGGCGATCGCCGTGGCCAGCAAACAATTGTATGGCAGCTCGCTGGTGAGCGACGGTTACACCCAGCACTACAACGCGGCCGGCCACCTCGATGAAATCAGCACCACGGTCACGGCGAAAAACAGTTCCGACGGCGACAACGCGATCCGCGCCATGCGCGACAATTACACCAATCCGAACCGCCACTTCATCGGCAAGCACCTGCCCCAGTTGCAGGAACTGATGGACAGCAATCCGGAAGTGCGCGCGCCGCTGGAAAAAATGATCGCCTCGCGCCTGCCGCTCGAAGTGAGCATGCAGCTCAAGCCGCACATCCTGGAGCAGGTGCGCCAATACAAGGGGGTGGGCGGCAGCGCGACCCAGGCCGAGATCCAGCGTTTCATCGCCGAAAAAATGGCCACGCCGGCCAATCTGCGCATCGTCAACATCGGCGCCACCGACGCCAACACCTACAAAACCAGCTGGAGCACCGGCATCCTGGCTCTGCGCTACCAAAGCGGCGCGGAAAACACCTTCCGCAGTCCGTGGGCCAATATCCATGTGCGCTACGCGGCCACGGCCGAGGGCCGGCCGAGCGTGGAGTTGAGCGACCACGCCCTGCCCAGCGTGTCGCAGCAGGCGGACGCGGCCCAGATCGAGCGCGTGCTGCGCGACGGCGGCCCGGCCCTGCTCGACTTTCTCAGCAACCCGGTGGGCGCCGACCCGCTGCGCCAGCGCCACGCCGCCGCCGTGGGCGACATCATGCGACGCTTGCGCCAGGGCGAGATCGCCGATCCCGAGCAGCTCGAGCCCGAACAGGTCCAGGCTCTGGCCGCTTTTTTCCCGCCCGGTGACCCCGGCGCGACGCTGACCATGGCGTCCATCCTCAACGACCACGACCGCCTGAGCCTGTTTCTGAAAGGCTTGCGGCCGGAAGCGCCACCCGCCACGGCCACGGCCGCGCTGACGGCGGCGACCAAGCCGGCCCCGGCCAACCGCCTGCAACGCCTGCTGCGGCCCGAGCTGGAACCGCTCACGCGGCGCGCCGCCGACCTGCGCGCGATCGTGCGCGACCGCGCCCTGGGCGAACCGGCCAAGCGCGGGGCGCGGGCCGAGCTGGCCAAGGTGGAACAACAGATCGCGCAAGAACGCGACACCAACGCCCTGGTGCGCGCCGTCAAACAACTGGGCGGCGCCGACGTGCGCCCGAAAGCGGTGCTGGCCGACACCGGCCGCTACAGCGAAAGCGACTTGCGCATCCTGCGCGACAACCGCCAACTGGCGCCGGCCACGCGCCTGGCCGCCGCCGCCGAACTGGCCGAGCGCGCGGCCCGGGCCGCCATCCCGGCCGGCGGCGTCGCGCCCGAGGCGACCCGGGCCGGCGCGCTGCTGGAGGCGGCGCTGCGCGAAGCGATGGCGGCGCCCGGGCTTGCCTTGTCCGGCGACGCGCGCCCGACCGCGGCATGGCTGGCCACCCACGGCGTGGAGGCCGCGCCCAACCCGGCCAGCGGCAATCCGCGTTTGCTGCACGCGCTGTTACAGCACGCCAGCGCCGACTACGGGTATGAGCATGCCGCGATGGCCGGCGCGATCCAGGCCGAGCTGGTGCGGGCGGGCCATAGCGTTTTCGCCGACGGCGCCGACGGCGAGCCGGACGGGCCGGCCCTGGCGGCCGCGATGGCGGCGGTCGGCCGGCGCTATCCGCAAGCTTGCTTCGACGCCAGCCTGCTGTCGCCGCACCAGCCGCCACGGCGCCTGCCCGGCGGCGCGGACGGCGAGGCGCGCGCGGCGGTGCTGGTGTTCCAGGGCGAGCATGGCTGGTCCGCCCTGCGCATGGGCGCGCCGCACCTGGAAGCCGACCTGCGCGCCGCCGCGCCGGAACAGGAGGCGGCCCTGCGACGGCTGGACGCGGACATAGGCCGGGTGCGCGCCGACCGGCACGCGCGGGACGTGTTCGAGCCGCGCCCGGCGACCGCCATGGCCGGCCTGGACGCGGCCCTGGCCGCCCCTGGCGCGCCGCCGCCGGCGCCCATGCCACGCCTGGACGTCGGCGCGCCCGTCCGCATCGCGCCGCGCCCGGCGCCGCCGGCCGATAGCGACGCCGCCGTGCTGCGCCAAGCGACCACCCTGCTCGACGGCGTGCGACGGGTCGAGCAGGATTACCTGACGCGGCGCAAGAGCCACACCGTCGGCGCGCTGTTCGCCAAGCCGGGACCGCGCGCCAGGGCCGAGCAAGCGTTCCGCGCCGTGTCCACGCCCGAGGCGCAGCAAGCCACCACCCAACTGCGGCGCGCGCTGGCGGAGCTGAGCGAGAACGCCAGCGCCCAGCAGGCCCAGTTGCGCGGCCTCGAACAATGCGCGTTCGAACTGGGCGGCGAGCGCGCGCCGGCCGCACGCACGGCGCTGGACCGGCAACGGGCCGCGCTGAACGAGCGGCTGGCCGTCGCGCGGCGCGACGAGGCGGGCTTGCGCGCGCGCCTGCGGGTGGCGGTGGCGCGCATGGCGCCCCTGCATTTACCGGATTGAGCCGGCGCGCGGCGGCGCGGCGGGGGCGCGCCGGCGGCTTGTCGATTGATAGTTATCAAAAGCAATAACAAAGGGAACAGATCCGCGAAACGCGCCACTCACTCCCATCGAGATCCATGACTATGCGAAAAAAATAGCGATACGACAACGGCCGCGCCGCGTGATTGACCCGCGCGCGTCTCCAGCTCGGATGGCAAACCAACTGTGAGAACCGCATGCTGACCAATTTGTTTAGAACGCGCCAGGAGCATCGCCAGCCCGACGCCGCGCCGAGCGCCGAGCCGCAGCACGGTCCGGCGCTGGGCGCCGTCAAGCGCGACCGCTGGTCGATCCAAAACAAATTGCACAAGGACCCGCCGCACCCGACCCCGGCTAAAACGCGCCAGGAGCCGCGCCAGCCCGACGCCGCGCCCGGCGCCGAACCGCCGCACGGCCCGGCCATCGGCGCCGTCAAGCGCGACCGCTGGTCGGCGCAAAACAAATTACGCAAAGCGCCGCCGACCCCGACCGCGGCCCAGCTGCTGCACAACGCCAGCAAACAGATTCCGTGGTACGCCAAGCAAGCCCTGCATGACGACTTCGCCGAGCATCTGGTGCACCAGCGCCCGATCAGCGAGCAGGAGGACGCGGCGCTCAGGCGCCAGTTCAGTTTTGTCGCCACCGGCCAGGACCAGGCCTGCTGCCTGGTGAACGGCAGGTTGCTGCATTGGGAAGCCGGCGAACAAAGCTGGAAACTGGCCAAGGCGGTCGGCCCCGTCAAGGCGCTGCATTTCGGCGCCAACCGCCAGATGAACGTGCTCGGCGCCGACGGCGTGCTGCACGCGCTCGACGCGAGCGCCAAACCGTCGGCCAGTTTCGCCGCCCTCAAGCTGCCGGCCGATCTGGTCGACTTCGCCGTCTCGCCCACCGGCGCGGTGGCCTTCATCAGCGCCAGCAAGCCGCACTTGATCGGCTTTCTCGACGCCGAGCAGCGCCGTGGCGGCGGCCGCCAAGTGGTGTGGGGCCAGGGGCCGGCGTGCGCCCACGATCCGGGCGTGGCCTCGATGGCTTACCAGAACGACGGCACCTTGCTGTTGCTCGATAAAAGCGGGCAATTGAGCGAGGGCCGCCGCGCGCCGCCGGCCTCGGCCCACAGCCAGACCATCGCCACCCAGGAAGTGCTGTGGAGCGCGCCCATGGACCAGAGCGCCCAGGCCGGACCGGTGCGGGTGCGCCTGAGCAAACTGCAAGTGCTGCCCGACGGCTCGGTCGGCGCGCTGGACCGCGACCATCAATCGATGTCGCGCGACCAGGACGGCAAGTGGCTGCCGGCGCTGTCGAACATGCCGACCTCCACCCAAAAGTTTTATGGCAATTTTCAGCGCACCGCGCGCGGCGAGTGGAACGTGGCCGGGCTCGGTTCGCCGATCGGCTTCGGCGAACAAAACTGGCGCAAGGACCGGCCCTGGTGGAAGCCGTCCATGCTGCACCGCGCCTACGAGGGCGAGCGGCTGCACTCGCGCTACGGCAACTGGTTCGGCGCGCACCAGCCGTTTCAGCTGACCAAGGGCGCCTGGGGCCAGGTCAAGCGACAGTTACACCAAAACATAGACAGCGACCGCGCCAAACTGGGCGACCCGGCCACGCTGGCGCCGCTGCCGCCCGGGCACCCGCTGCGCGCCGACCCGACCCTGCTGGCCACCATCGACGCCAACACCGGCGACATCGTGAAGGCCTTGTCGGCCCGGCTTGGCATTTGGGACGAACACGGCCGTGAAATCCCAGGTTACCGGCAAGACGCCGCCTATAAACAAGTGCACGCCGCGGCGCTGCAAGTGAATTCGCCCGCCAACGCGCTGCACCAATTGCACGCCACCCGGGTGCGCCTGTTCGGCGCCGACGACCCGCACGCGCGCCAGCTCGAACGTTTGCTGGAAAAAAATGTCTTCCTCGGCTACGACAGCGACCGCCATCTGAGCCTGCCGGCCGGGAAAATCGTGATGCCGAGCGCGGTCGACGCGGCCGCCATCGCCGGGCGCGCGGTGGACGCGGGCGACGTGGAAAAAATGTGGCGCGATCACGGCATGCTGTCGCAGGCGCAAGCCCGGGCCGGCCGCGCCACGCCGTCCGAACGGGCCGCCGCCGATACCCTGAGCAACCAGATCGGCTTGCGGGTGAACGCCAACACGGCGGCCGTGCTGGCGCGCTGGGAAGCCTTGCCCGACGCGCAGCAGGCGGCCGACCCGGACAGCGCCGACCATCCGCTGGCGGCGCTGCTGGCCACCCGCAGCGCCCAGTTCGGCGCCGACGACGCGCTGGTGAAGCGCCTGCGCCAGGTGGCGCGCACCAAGGACATCGATTTCGAGGTCGATCTGGCGCACGACGCGCCCGGCATGGACTTGCCCCATCTGCTGAAAAACAAGTTCGCGGTCTACACCGGCAAAATGCTGCACGACCACGCGATCTTGGCTGAGCTGAGCCGCGATCCGGCCCCGACGGCGGAGCGGATCGCGGCCGGCGCGGCCGAACTCGAACACCTTCCGCAGGCGGCGGCCGGGGCCGATGGCGCAGCCGGCCAGGCGCCGGTCAACCACATCACCCAATTGTACAAATCGGGCTTCGTCAACCTGGACCGGGTCGACCGCTTCCTGGAAGCCTACGATTTTCTGAACGGCGGCTTGACCAATCCCAAGCACAAGCTCGGACGCGCCCTGACCGCCCAGGGCGAATTGCGCGAGCCCCTGGTGGGCGCCTATCAAAACATGGTGCGCAGCATGCGCCCGGGCGAGTCGATCAACTTGACTTCCTCCACCGGCGGCGGGCTCGACTCCGAGGGCTTGAGCCAGGTGATGAAATTCAAGGCCATCCCGCTGATCACCGGCCTGATCTCGGCCCAGGCGCTGCAAATCGAACCGATCAACCAGATCTTCGCCAACCGCAGCTATGGCTTGAGCATCGAAAAAAACGCCGACGGCGGCATCAGTATCGCGATCAACAAAAACACCAATGTGACGGCGCTGCCGGTGGCGGCCAAGATCAGCCAGGGCATCGGCGTCTCGGGTTCGAACATCGTCCCGGGCGCGTCCCTGGTGGCCTCGGCCGGCATGAGCACCAAGATCCGGCTGGGCATCACCGAGCGCACCGAAAACGTGGCCAAGTTCACCATCGCGCCGGACGATTACGGCAAGGTCGACGGCGTGCTGGCCGGCCTGTTGGGCGGCACCATGTCGCCCTTCGAGCTGATGAACCTGTCCGACGAGGCCGCCAACACGCGCCAGGCCAGCACCACCCTGGCCGCCAATCTGGATTTCACGCCCAACCTGGCGGCCGGCATCGTCAGCACCCTGTCCGAGGAACCCTACCGCAACCAAGCCAAGGTGATGGGCGCCGTGGTCGGCCAGCTCAACCTGGAAGCGAAGCACACCAGCGGCCATGAAAACACGGAAAAGAGCGACGGCAGCCGCGCCAGCAAAATCATCAGCAAGACCGAATACGGCATCGGCGTGACCGGGGTGGCCGCGCTGGAGGCGCAAATCGCCAACGCGCGCGACAATCCGGGCGGCGACAAGCACGGGTATGAAAATCAAAACAAGGCCCCGGTGGCGATCATCGTGGCCAACAAGCAAATTTATGGCAGTTCGCTGGTGAGCGACGGTTACACCCAGCATTACAACGCCGAGGGCCATCTCGATGAAATCAGCACCACGGTGGCGGCCAAGAACAGCTCGGACGGCGACGGCGCGATCCGCGCCATGCGCGACGCCTACACCAACCCGAACCGCCAGTTCGTCAGTAAGTACCTGCCCCAGTTGCAGGAACTGATGGACAGCAATCCCGAGGTGCGCGCGCCGCTGGAAAAAATGATCGCCTCGCGCCTGCCGCTGGAGGTGAGCATGCAGCTCAAGCCCCACGTCCTGGAACAGGTGCGGCATTACCGGGGCGTGGGCGGCACGCCGACCAAGGCGGAAACCCAGCAATTCATCGCCGAGAAAATGGCCGAGCCGCGCAATCTGCGCATCGTCAACATCGGCGCCATGGACGCCAACACTTACGCGACCAGCTGGAAAACCGGGATCCTGGCCTTGCGCTACCAAAGCGGCGCGGAAAACACTTTCCGTAGCCCGTGGGCCAATATCCACGTCAACTATCCGGAATCGGAAGCGAGCGAGGGGCAACCGACCCTGGAATTGAGCGACCACGCCCTGCCCACAGTCAAGCACCAGCCCGACTCGGCCCAGATCGAACGCGTGCTGCGCGACGGCGGCCCGGAATTGCTCGACTTTCTCAGCGATCCGGTGGCGGGCGACACCGCGCGCCAGCACTACGCCGGCGCCGTGGCCGAAGTCATGAAGCAATTACGCAAGGGCGCAATCGCCGACTTGAGCCACTTGACCCAGCTCCAGGAAAGCGCGCTGGCGGCTTTTTTCCCGCCCGACGATAGCGGCTCGAAACAAAAGATCGCCTCCATCCTCAACGACAACGACCGGCTGGTGCTGTTTCTCAACGGCTTGCAGCCGGAGGGGCTGGCGCCGTCCGGACGCTTGAACCAGGAGCCGGGCGCGTCCGCCAAGCCGGGCAGCAAGACCACCAACGCCAAGGCGGGGGCCAAGGCGGGGGCCAGCGCCGGCCATATGCAGCGCCTGCTGCGCCCCGCGCTGGAACCGCTCAAACAAAGGGCGGCCGCCTTGCGCGCCATCGTGCACAACCGCGCCCTGGGCGAGCCGACCAAGCGGCCCGCGCGCGCCGAGCTGGCCAAGGTCGAACAACAGCTGGAACAAGAACTGGGCACCAACGCCCTCACCCGCGCCATCAAAAAACTGGCCGGCGCCGACGTGCGGCCGAAGGCGGTGTACGCCGATAGCGGCCGTTACAGCGTGGCCGATTTGCACACCCTGCGCGAGAACCGCAAGCTGGCGCCGGCGGTCCGCCTGGCGGCCGCCGCCGAACTGGCGCAGCGCGCGGCCCGCGCCGCCATCCCGGCCGGCATCGTCAGCCCGGCCGCGACCGAGGCCGGCGCCCTGCTCGAAGCGGAGGAAGTGCTGGCCCTGGAGGACGCGGTGGACCGGCTCGACAAGTTGAACCTGGGTAGCGAGGGCGACCTGACGGGCTTGACCACCTACGCCAACCTGCTGCTGCTCGAAGCCCACGCCGGCGGCGGCAGCGCCGAACTGCGCCTGGACCAGGCCTGGCTGAAAAAACACGATGTGGAAGCGGCGCCCAACCCCGCCAGCGGCAATATGCGCCTGGTGCACGCGCTGCTCCAGCACGCCAGCGCCGACTACCAGCATTCGCACGAGGCGATGGCGCGCGCGGTCCAGAACGAATTGGTGGGGGCCGGACACGGCGCCTTCGCCGGCCTCGCCGACGGCGACCTCGGGCCGGACGCCCGCGCGGCCGTGATGGCGGCGGTGGGGCGGCGTTTTCCGGACGCCCAGTTCGACGCCCGGCTGCTGTCGCCGCACGAGGCGCCGCTGCGCCTGGCCGGCGCCGGCGACGGCGGCCGGCGCCAGGCGGTGCTGATCTTCAAGGGCGAACAAGGCTGGTCGGCCCTGCACAAAGGCGAGCCGCGCGCGCAAGCCGATGTGAGCCGGGTCGCGCCGGAACAGGAAGCGGCCTTGCACAGCCTGGACCAAGCCATCGCGCGCGCGCGCACCGACGCGCCGCGGCCGCACTTGTTCGAGCCGCAGCCGCCGGCGGCCATGCCCGCCATCGACGCCGGCGTGGCCGAGGGGCGCGCGCGGGCGCTCGATCTCGACGCGATTTTCGAACCCAGGCCGCCGAGCGACAGGGCCGATCTGGACGCCGCCTTGCACAACGCCCGCACCCGCTTCCCGAGCGCCACACCCTCGCCGGCGCCCATCATGCAACCCGACGGCGCGCCGGCGACCCGCATCAAGCCGCGGCCCTTGACACGCGCCGACGACGACCTGGTGTGGCGCCAAGCCACGGGCTTGATCGATGGATGGAAACGGGTCGAGCAGTCGTATCACGCGCAACACAAGCATCGGGTGTTTCGCAATATGTTCAGCGGCAAGAACGAGCGCGACTCGCTGCAACAGCGATTCCGCACGATTTCCTCGCCGCTGGCGCAACAGGCCAGCTCGCAGTTGCAACAGGCGATCGCCAATTTGACGGCCCACGCCAGCGCCCAGCAAACCCAGTTGCAAGGCATAGAAAGGCTGGCGTTTCAATTGCATCGCGCGGAGTCGCCCGCCGCCCGGGCCGCCCTGGGCAAACAACAGGACCAGATGAAGCAAGAGCTGGCCGGCAACAAGCAAACCGAAGCCGACTTGCGCGCGTTGCTGCGCACCGCCTTGGCGCGCATGGAACCGTTCAGATTGCCGGCTTGAGGGCGGCGCCGCGATGGCGCTGCCAAGCCCAATACACGCGCGCCAGCAGCAGCACGGCCACGATGGTTCCGAACAGGATGGGTTGGGTGAAATTGTGCTTGCCCGCCTTCATCCACCAGAAATGCAGGATGCCCAGCGGCGCGATGACATAGATCAGGCGATGCAACCACTGCCAGCGTTTGCCGCCCAGGCGCCGTATCATGCCGTTGGTGCTGGTGACGGCCAGCGGTATCAGCAGCACGAAGGCGATGAAGCCGACCGTGATGAAGGGACGCTTGATCACATCCTTCCACATCTCGCCCAGGTCGAAGAAATGATCGAACCACAGGAAAGTGGTGAAGTGCAGCAAGCCGTAGAAAAACGCGAACAAGCCCAGCATGCGGCGCAGCTTGAGGGTCCAGTTCCACTTGCTCAAGCGGCGCAGCGGGGTCACGCCCAAGGTGATGCACAGGAAATACAAGGTCCAGTCGCCGGTGGCGCGGGTGATGAATTCGAGCGGCTCGACCAGTTGGCCGGCCAGGGTCAGCCACACCATGCGGCCGAAGGGAACCAAGGCCAGCAGAAAAACCGCGACCTTGATCGCGCTCGTTTGCTTGGGGTTGGGATTGAATGCCATGGCCAATCCTAGAAAAACTTCTTCAAGTCCATGCCCGAATACAGGGACGCGACGTCGTTATAGCCGTTGAACATCAGCGTCTTGCGCTTGCGGGCCAGGAAACCATCCTCGCCGATGCGGCGCTCGGTGGCTTGCGACCAGCGCGGATGGTCGACGTTGGGATTGACGTTGGAATAGAAACCGTATTCCTGGGCCGCGATGCCGTTCCAGGCCGTGCGCGGCTGTTCCTTGACGAAGCGAATCTTGACGATGGATTTGGCCGACTTGAAGCCATACTTCCACGGCAACACCACGCGCACCGGGGCGCCGTTTTGATTGGGCAGGGTTTCGCCGTACATGCCCAGGGTCAGCAAGGCCAGCGGATGGTTGGCCTCGTCCAGGCGCAAGCCTTCCACGTAGGGCCATTCCAGCACGCGGCTGCCGACGCCGGGCATCTGGGCCTTGTCGGCCAGGGACACGAATTCGATGTACTTGGCGTTGCCGGTCGGCTCGACCTTCTTGATCAACTCGGACAGCGAGTAACCGATCCACGGTATCACCATCGACCAGCCTTCCACGCAGCGCATGCGGTAAACCCGTTCCTCCAGCGGCGCCAGCTTGAGCAGCGCGTCCAGGTCCAAGGTCATCGGCTTCTTGATTTCGCCCTCGATGCTGACGGTCCACGGGCGCGGCTTGAGGGTGCCGGCGTTGCGGGCCGGATCGGACTTGTCGGTGCCGAACTCGTAGAAATTGTTGTAGGTGGTGGCGTCCTTGTAGGCGCTGGGCTTGTCCAGCGCCGAATAGGATGGATTGAGCTTGGCGGCCAGCTTGGGCAGATTGCCCTGGGCGAAGGCTTCGCGCCCGGCCATCTCGAACAAGGCGCCACCGGCGATCGAGCCGACCGCCATCTGGCGGATGAAACGACGGCGCGCTTCGAACACCCCGCGCGGCGTGATTTCTGAGGAAAAAGGCAATTCGATGCCGTTCGGGCTACGAGTGATCAACATGGCGACTCCGCATTAAGTAGTGAAGGTTAGTCTGTCCTGAAGCCACAACCTTACACCAATTACGCCGCCACGCAGATTACATCTTTGCAATCATAGTTTGCCGTATGAATGCAAACCCGACAGGAACATGTTCACGCCCAGGAAGGCGAAGGTGGTCACCACCAAGCCCACCAGCGCCCACCAGGCCGCCACTTTGCCGCGCAAGCCCGTCATCAGGCGCATATGCAACCAGGCCGCATAGTTGAGCCACACGATCAAGGCCCAGGTTTCCTTCGGGTCCCAGGACCAGTAACCGCCCCAGGCCTCGGCGGCCCAGAGGGCGCCCAGGATGGTGGCGATGGTGAAAAAGGCGAAGCCGGCCGAAATGGCTTTGTACATCACGTCTTCGAGCACTTCGGTGTCGGGCAGGTGGGCCACCAGGCGCGCGCGCAGCAGATTGGTGATGGCGAACACGGCCGCCAGGCTGAGCGCGAACTCGGTGGCGCGCACCATGCCGGCCATGACCGCCTCGCCCGGGCCGATCAGCAGCACGGCGAGCCAGGCCAGCACCACGATCGCGCACGGCGCCACCACCAGCGCCATCCACATGGCGCGCGGCCGCTCGAACTTGAGCAAATACGCCCAGGCCACCATCGAGGCCAGCGCGAAGTTGCCGTAACCGATGAAATTGGCCGGCACGTGAATTTTCATCCACCAGCTTTGCAGGGCCGGCACCAGGGGCTGGATGTCGGAGGCGTCGCGCGTGACGGTGTACCACAGCAGGAAGCCGATGGCCGCCGAAATGACCAGCAGCACGAAGGCGCCCAGTTGGCGGGTCGCGTAATGCTGTTCGAAATACAGGTAAAACAGGGCCGTGATCAGGGAAAACAGGATGAACACTTCATACAGGTTCGACACGGGAATATGGCCCACGTCGGCGCCGATCAGGTAAGACTCGTACCAGCGCACCATCATGGCGGTCATGCCCAGAATGACGGCGGCCCAGCACAACTTGGAGCCGACCGCCGCGCTGGCGGCCGAATTGCTGACCAGGCCGATCCAATAGAATAGGGTCGACAGGAAGAACATCACGCTCATCCACAGCACCGCCGATTGGCTCGACAGCATGTAACGCAGCCAGAATTTCTTGGTGCCGTTGTCCAGCTCGCCCGCATACATGGCGATGGCGCCCAGCGCCAGCAGCGCCACCAGCGGCATCAGCCAGCGCACCGGTTTCCAGTGCCAGCCCAGCACCGCGAAGGTGGGCGCGGCCAGCAGCAAGATGGCTTTTTCATAGATATCCATGTGGCCGCCATACCGGCTCAAGCCAAATAGCGAGCCGGACAGCAACAACAGGCCGAACAGCCAATCCAGCGGCCCCAGTCTTTTAAAGAAGCCGGGCGCCTGGGTATAGCTCGCGGGGTGGGTCAGTTCCATGTTTTCTCCTGGCGTCGCATGCTTGCGGATACGCTCGATCGTAAAGTCTTGCTACAGATTACGCCATTTGCGGCAATTTTTGTTTCAAACTGGTAAATTCATGTTCGAAGTCCAGGGTCTTGCGCTGGGTGCTCATGGCCATCAGCGCGTCGGCCCCCTCGCCTTCGGCGCCATCCACGATCCAGACCCAGACCCGGCGCTCGCGGATATAGAACATCGAAAACACGCCCAGCACCAGGAACAGGCAACCCAGATACACCACCGGCTTGCCGGGCGACTTGGTGACCTGGAACACCGAGGCCTTCACTTCGTTGAAATCGTCCAGTTGCAGATACACGGGGGCGCCGTAAAACGCGCTGTCGGACAGGGCGTTGGTGGCCAGTTGCAGGAAGCGGGCATGGGCGTCGTCGGCCGACACGGCCGCCAAACCATCCTTGTCGCGCGCCACCTGCCACAGATCCCACAGGCTACCGTTGAAAATCTTCATGAATACCTCGGCCGCCTTTTCCTGTTCCTGCGCCGGCACTTTTTCGAGGAAGCGCGAGACCGACAGGAAACCGCCCTCTTTGCCGTCGCCGGCGAAGATGGTCATGCTCTTGGCGGCCGATTCTTGCAATTGCAGGCGCAAGGCTTCGTTGCCGGACTGGCTCATGGCGCGCGCGGCGTAGCGCCGGGCCGCCTTGTCGCGCAAAGCCGGGTCTTGCAGGGCGGCGCGCAAGCGCATCCATTCCCTGACGCTGTGCTCGTCGTCGGCTGGAATGCGCAGGAAGCTGAACGGCTCGGCCGGATCGCCGCGCACGCCGGCCAGGAACACGGTGGCGCCGTCGATGGTGACCGGCTGCATATAGTTCTGATACTCGCGGGCCTGGCCCGTCTTGTCGCGCAATTTGTATTGCACGCTGGGGCCGACGTTTTTCACGTCCTTGCTGTTGGCGTTCTTGGCGGCCGAACCGAGCCGCTTGTCCAAGCC
>JAYVUV010000314.1:0-11433 GCA_043787615.1 Janthinobacterium sp.
CGCCGGCCGTCCAGGCGGCGCGATGGCGCCTTACTGGATGGCCAACTGTTTGCCGCCCGTCCCGGCTTTCTTGGGCAACGTCAATTCCAACACACCATCGTGGTAACGGGCTTGCGCGGCGTTGTCGTCGACTTCCTGCGGCAGAGTGAAGCTGCGGTACTGCCTGCCGTACACCCGTTCGCTGCGCACCAGCTTGCTGGCCAGCTTGCTGTCGTCATTGTCGGGTTTTTCTTCTTTCAACTCGGCATTGATGGAAACCCGGTTGCCGTCGATCGACACGGTGATGTCATCCTTGCTTACGCCCGGGATTTCGGCGTTGACTACGAAGTGTTGATCGTTTTCCGCGATATCGACCCGAATCCGCGGCGCCGCCGCTTCCCGGCCGCGCACCGCGGGCGCGCCGAAAAACTCGCGGAACATGTCGTCCATTTCAGCGAAAGGATCGAACCTGGTCAGCGCGCCATAAGGATCGCGTTGCATGATATTGTTGGCCATGATGTTTCCTCCCCTCTAACATAACAACGTTGGCACATCGGCCGCCAAGGGCCACTGCGGCGCCCGCACATCCGGCCCCGCTACCAACCATCCTAAAATCGGGCGCAAGACGGCCTTTGATCTGCGTCAGGTGTGCGTGCGCGCGCCGCGCCCGGGAGAGCGACACACGTGGCGCGGAACCGGGGCCATGCTTTACGGTCTAATGGTCCCTGGTGCGCTTTCTGGTCGAGCAAGGCCGCACGGTGTTCAGGTGGCACCCTGGCATGCGGTTTATAAGCTGGCCCTGGTGGCCAACACGGAATGGAACCTCGTCTTGACCAGCGGCGGCCACAATGCAGGCATCGTCAGCGGACCGGACCACCCGCACCGGCGCTTCCATCAGGCGCGCTGGATGCCCGATGAACGGCTTGTCGATCCGGACGCTGGTTCCTGGAAACCCGACCGAAGCCGGTCCCTGGCGGCCCATATGGCAAGCCTGGTTGCGCCGCCATTCCAGCCAGCCCCTGGTGGCGCCGCCGGGCATGGGCGCGCCCGAGCGCGGTCACGCGCCGCTGGAAGCGGCACCCGGTAACAACGTGCATGAATATCGGCGGCGTTGTGCCCAACGCGCATCCGCCCGGGTCGGCGGGCTGCGCTTGAGGTAGCGGTCCGAACCCGGTCCCCCAAGGCCGCCGCCCGCCGTGGCGGCAATATAATCGTCCTCGTTCCGTCACAAACGCGTCGCATCGGCGTCGATCGGCTAAACTTACGGACTTTTGACCAGTCCCGACCCGATCCCGATGAACAGTCCCAACGCTATCGACCCCACCAGCTTCCGTCGTATTCTGGCGCGCAACGTCACCGCGCCGCTCTTGGTGGGCATTTTGGGGGCCGGCGTGTTTGTCGCCTTGATCCTCTATCTGCTGTCGGCCATGCATTGGGTCGAGCATAGCGAAAAGGTGATCGGCAACGCCAATGAAATCGGCAAGCTCGCGGTCGACATGGAAACCGGCATGCGCGGCTTCCTGCTGACGGGCGATGAAAATTTCTTGCAGCCTTACCATACGGGCAAAGCCAAAATTCCTAGCGAGATGGAAGCCTTGCTCAACGCCACCACGGACAATTCGACCCAGCTCGGCCGCCTGAAACGGGTCCAAGCCTTGCAGCGGCAGTGGGAAGTGTATGCGCAAACCATGATCGACGCGCGCCGCAAGGGCGACGAGTACATCGGCCGCGTGCGCTCCGGTCAGGGCAAGGCCGAATTCGATGAAATCCGCCGCGAATTGAGTTCCTTCCTCACGACCGAGCAACGCTTGCGCCAAGACCGCAACGCCGGCGCCGAGCACGACACCCTGACCGTGGTGACCGGGTTCGTGCTGCTCAGCCTTACCATGAGCGGCATGCTGGCGTTTTTCGGCCGGCGCGAATTGCTGCACCTGTCGAATATTTACAATGGCGCGCTGGAGCAGCAAACCGAGCACAGCGCCGCCCTCCAGCAGCAAGCCTGGTTGCGCACCGGCCAGACCGAACTGGCGTCGCGATGCACCGGCCAACTCGCCCTGCCCCAACTGGGCCGCGCAGTGCTGAGTTTTCTCGCCGAACATATCGATGTCGCCGTGGCCGCCCTGTATGTCACGGAGACGGACGGCAGCTTGCGCCGGGTCGCCAGTTTCGGTTTCGGCGCGCGCGGCGAGAGTCCGGAAGTGTTTCAGCGCGGCGAAGGCTTGGTCGGCGAAGCGGCCTGGACCCAGCGCCTGATCCATGTGCAACAGATGCCCAACGATTATCTGCGCGTGCGCTCCGGTCTGGGCCATGGCGCCCCGATCGATGTGGTGCTGGCGCCGATCGAGAACGAAGGCAAAGTCAACGGCGTGATCGAGCTGGGCTTCGCACGCGCGGCCGGCGCGCGCGATCTGGACTTCATGCGCCTGATCGGCGGCAACATCGGCACGTCGGTCGAGGCCGCCCAGTATCGCCAGCGTCTGCAAAACATCTTGGAGGAAACCCAGCAACTGAACGAGGAACTCGAAGTCCAACAAGAGGAACTGCGCACCGCCAACGAAGAGCTGGGCGAGCAGTCGCGCGTGTTGGAAGAATCGCAATCGCATCTGGAACACCAAAAATCGGCGCTGGAAACGTCCAATGAACAATTGGCGATCCAAGCCTTGGCGCTGGACCAGAAGAATATGGCCATCAGCCACGCCCATGACCAGTTGGAGTTGCGCGCCGAAGAGTTGCAGCGGGCCAGCCGCTACAAGACCGAATTTTTGGCCAATATGTCGCACGAGCTGCGCACCCCGCTCAACAGTTCGCTGATCCTGTCGAAGCTGCTGGCCGACAACGTGGCCGGCAACCTGAGCGAGGAACAGGTGGTCTTCGCCCAGACCATCTATTCGGCCGGAAACGATTTGCTCAATCTCATCAATGACATCCTCGACATTTCCAAGGTCGAGGCGGGCAAATTGGAGTTGCTGCCGGAGGAAGTGGGCTTCGCCGGCTTGCTGTCGAGTCTAAAAATGGGCTTCGGTCCGGTGGCCGAACAGAAAAAGCTCGATTTCGGCGTCCATCTGGGTGGCCAATTGCCGGCCGAATTCGTGACCGACCGCCAGCGCCTGGACCAGATTCTGAAAAATTTGCTGTCCAACGCCATCAAATTCACCGACCACGGCCGGGTCTCGGTGACGATCGCCCCGGGCGCGGATGGCCAAGTCGAGTTCGCCATCGAGGATTCCGGCATCGGCATCGCGGCCGACCAGCAAGACAAGATTTTCGACGCCTTTCATCAAGCCGACGGCACCACCAGCCGGCGATTCGGCGGCACCGGCCTGGGCTTGTCGATTTCGCGCGACCTGGCCGCCCTGCTGGGTGGCGCGATCCGGGTCGGCAGCACGCCCGGCCAGGGTAGCGTGTTCACCTTGTCGCTGCCGCTCGCATGGCAAGCGCCGATTCAAGACGTGGCCGACAACATCGTTCCGGTGCCCACCTTGTACGACGCCCTCCTGCCGCAAGCGGCAACGCGGCCGCAGCAACAGCTCGTCCCCGCCGCCGGGGCCATGCTGCCCATCCCCACCTTCGCCGACGACCGCGAGCAAGAAAATGCGCGCCGCACGGTGCTGGTGATCGAGGACGAACCGGCCTTCGCGGGCATCCTGTACGACCTGGCGCACGAGCTCGAATACCGTTGCCTGGTGGCGCATGGCGCCGACGAAGGTTTGCGCCTGGCCACCGAATTTCTGCCCGACGCGGTGTTGCTCGACATGGGCTTGCCCGACAGCCCGGGCTTGGTGGTGCTGCAAAAGCTCAAGGAAAATCCGCGCACGCGCCACATTCCGGTGCACGTGGTTTCCTCGGCCGACCATAATCAAGCCGCCATGCAACTGGGCGCCGTCGGTTACGCCACCAAGCCGCGCACCCGCGAACAGCTCAAGGACGTGTTCTTGAAACTGGAATCGAAGATCGCCCAAAAGGTCAAACGCATCTTGCTGGTGGAAGACGATGCCCGCCAGCGCGACAGCGTGATGCAGCTGATCGGCGACGACGACGTCGAAGTGACCGCCGTGGCGCTGGGCGGCGAGGCGCTGGCGCTGCTGCGCACCGAGATTTTCGATTGCATGATTATCGATTTGAAATTGCCCGATATCGAAGGCAACGAACTGCTCAAGCGCATGGCGAACGAGGAATTGTCGTCTTTCCCGCCCGTCATCGTGTACACAGGACGTAATCTGAGCCGCGCCGAGGAAACCGAATTGATGAAATATTCGCGCTCCATCATCATCAAGGGCGCGCGCTCGCCCGAGCGCCTACTCGACGAAGTGACGCTGTTCTTGCACAAGGTGGAATCGGAACTGTCGAGCGAGCGGCGCGGCATGTTGCACAAGGTGCGCAGCCGCGAGCGCGTGTTCGAGGGCCGCAAGATCTTGCTGGTGGACGATGACGTGCGCAATATCTTCGCCTTGACCAGCGCGCTGGAACAAAAAGGCGTGATCGTTGAAGTGGGCCGCAACGGTTTCGAGGCGATCAGCAAACTCGACGAGCTACCCGACATCGACCTGGTCTTGATGGATGTGATGATGCCCGGCATGGACGGCTTGGAAGCGACACGCCGCATCCGCGCCGACCCGCGCTTCCACAAACTGCCGATCATCGCCATCACCGCCAAGGCCATGCGCAACGATCAAGAGGAATGTTTGCAGGCCGGCGCCTCCGATTACCTGGCCAAGCCGATCGAGCTGGACCGGTTATATTCGCTGTTGCGGGTCTGGATGCCGAAAATGGACCGGGTATGACGATCGCCGCGGCCGATCACGATCTGGACGCTCGGATCGGCGGCTTGATGGAAGCGATCTACCGGCGCTACAGTTACGATTTCCGCGGTTACGCACTGGCATCCCAGCGGCGCCGGGTGCAACACGCGGTCACCCAGCTCGGCTGCGCCACCGTGGCGCGGCTCGAAGAACAAGTGCTGGCCGACCCGAGCTTCTTCCTGAAAGTGCTGCAATTGCTGACCATTCCGGTCAGTGAAATGTTCCGCGACCCGCTGTTTTTCCTGGCCCTGCGGCGCGACGTGATGCCGATCCTGAAAACCTACCCCTCGCTCAAAATCTGGATCGCCGGGTGCAGCACGGGCGAGGAAGTGGTGTCGATGGCCATCTTGCTCAAGGAAGAAGGTTTGCTCGAGCGTGCCTTGATCTACGCCACCGACATCAATCCGGAATCGCTGGACAAGGCCCGCAAGGGCGTGTTTTCGCTGGAAAAAGTGCAAGGTTACACGGCCAGTTACCAGCGCGCGGGCGGACGGCGCGCGTTTTCCGACTATTACACGGCCGCCTACGACGCCGCCCTGTTCGACCGCTCACTGTGCGAGTACATCACCTTCGCCGACCACAGCCTGGCCACCGATAGCGTGTTCGCGGAAACGCACTTGATCTGTTGTCGCAACGTGTTGATCTATTTCAACCGCCCCCTGCAAAACCGCGCCATGGGCCTGTTCCACGAATCGCTATGCCACCGTGGTTTCCTCGGCTTGGGCAGCAAGGAAAGCACCAATTTCTTCGCCTACAGCACCCTGTTCGAGCCGGTGTCGCCGCCGGAGAAACTGTACCGCAAGTTATAGAAGAGAGCCACGCATGCACGCACCCGCCCCATCGACCGGCGCCGACGCCGTCACCAAGCTATTGATCGTCGACGATTTGCCGGAAAACCTGCGCGCGCTCAATGCCGTGCTGCGCCAGCCCGAGCGTCATATCCACCAAGCCAGCTCGGGCGAAGAAGCGCTGGCCCTGCTGCTCGAACACGATTTCGCGCTCGCCATCCTGGACGTGCAAATGCCGGGCATGAACGGTTTCGAGCTTGCCGAGCTGATGCGCGGCACGGAAAAGACCCGCCACATCCCGATCGTTTTCGTCAGCGCGGCCGGACGCGAACTCAATTATGCCTTCAAGGGCTACGAAAAAGGCGCGGTCGATTTTTTGCAAAAGCCGCTCGAAGCGCATGCCGTGCAAAGCAAGGTCAACGCCTTCGTCGCCCTGCACCAGCAACGCAATGAAACCCGGCGCCAAGTGCTGGCGCTGGAACACAGCCGGCGCGAGCAGGATGCTCTGCTACAGCAATTGCGCACCACTCAGGCCGAATTACAGCGCTCGGTCACCATGCGCGACCAGTTCATGTCGATGGTGGCGCATGAATTGCGTACGCCGCTCAATACGTTGTTTCTCGAAACCCAGATGCGCACCATGCATCTGGAACGCGGCAACCAAGCCGCGTTCGCGCCGGAACAAGTACGCAAGATGGTGGCGCGCGACGAGCGCCAAATCCGCAGCATGGTGCGCTTGATCGACGACATGCTCGATATCTCGCGCATGCGCAACGGCAAGCTGTCGATACGGCGCCAGCGCACTGAACTGAACGCTCTGGTGGGGCGCGTGGTCGACGACATGGCCCCGCTGGCTTCGGCGGCGGGCAGCGTGGTCGGCTTCACTCCCTGCGCGCCGCTGGAGGGCATGTGGGACGCGTTCCGGGTCGAGCAAGTGGTGGTGAATCTGTTAAGTAACGCGCTGCGCTACGGCGCCGGCAAACCGGTGCAATTGCGCGTGAGCGCAGGGATGGACGGCGCCGTGATCGAAGTGCGCGACCATGGCGTGGGCGTCACCCCGGCCGATCAGGCGCGTATTTTCGAGCCGTACGAGCGGGTGCGCAACCAGGATGGCTCGGGCGGACTGGGTCTGGGGCTGTATATCACCCTGCAACTGGTGCGGGCCCATGGCGGCAGCATCGCGCTGCATAGCGAGCCGGGCGATGGCGCCCTGTTCAGCGTTACCCTGCCACTGGACGGCCAGGCCGCCCTCGCCGAGCCGCGGGCACAAGGATAGGGCGGCCGGCCGCTGTGCGCGAGGTCTAGCGCGGCCCGCGCGGCCGGCCGCCACCAGCCGTGCGCCACTAGCCGTGCGCCGACAATGCGCTCTCCAGCTGAGCCACACTGAATGGTTTTTGCAGAAACATCGCGCTGCCTTCCGGAATCGCCAACTTGCTTCGATCATGCCCGGAAGCGAAAATGACGGTCAAATGCGGATAGCTGCGCATGGCCTGCGCCGCCAGTTCCAAGCCCGACATCTGCGGCAACGTCACGTCGGTCAGCAATACCTCCAAGCCATCGGCGCCCAGCAACGCGAGCGCATCCTCGGCGCTGGCCGCCGTCAGCACGCGATGCCCCAACATGTGTAGCAACTCCGCCGTCATTTCCAGCGAGTCCAGATTATCCTCCACCAACAGAATGTGGCGCCCGCCGGGCGCGCAGGCGTCGGCCACCGGGATCGTCGCGGGCGCGGCGTCGGCCACCAAGCGCAAGGCCGTCGCGTGTTGCTGGTTGGCCAGCAAGTGGCGCACCTTGCGCGCCAAATCCTCGCGCCGATAAGGTTTGCTGAGCAGCTCGACTCCGGCGTCGAGCCGGCCGCCGTGCACGATCGCGTTCTGCGTATAACCGGAAGTAAACAAGACGGTCAAATCCGGCAGCAAAATCTTCGCTTGCCGCGCCAGTTCGGGACTGCGCAAGTCGCCGGGCATCACCACGTCGGTGAACAACAGGTCGATCGGCACCCCGCTCTTGACCACCGTCAGGGCGCTGTGGCCGTCGTTGGCCTTGAGCACCGCGTAACCGAGGCCGCGCAACATATCGACCACCGTCGCTTGCACTTGCGCATCGTCCTCGACCACCAAAATGGTTTCGGTGCCGCCCAGCACCGGGCCGGTCAAGCTGACCGGCGTGTCGGCCAGCGCCTCCACAGCGCGCGGCAAGTAAATCTTGAAGGTGGTGCCATGGCCCGGCTCGCTGTACACCTTGATATGGCCGCCGCTCTGGCGCACGAAGCCATACGCCATACTCAAGCCCAGTCCGGTCCCCTCGCCTTCCTTTTTGGTGGTGAAGAAAGGTTCGAAAATTTTGCCGATGACATCTTGCGACATGCCATGGCCGGTATCGGTGATGGCCAGCAGCACATACTGGCCCGGCTCGACATCGGCATGGTGCGCCGCGTAGGCATCGTCGAGCATGGCGTTGCTCACTTCCATGGTCAACTTACCCTGCCCATCCATCGCGTCGCGCGCGTTGATGGCGATATTGAGCAGCACGTTTTCCAGCTGGTTCGGGTCCACCAGCGTATTCCACAAGCCGCCGCCGACGATGATTTCGGCGTCGATGGTTTCGCCGATGGCACGCCGCAGCAGCTCGGCCACGCTGCGCAGCAAGCGGCCGACGTCCGTCACCAGCGGCTTGAGCGGCTGACGCCGCGCGAAGGCCAGCAATTGCGACGACAGCTTGGCGCCCCGGTCGACCGCCGCGGCCGAGGTCTCGAGCCGTTTCAAGGCCAAGGGATTGTCGCCCACCGCCAGTTGCAGCAATTGCAGGTTGCCGGAAATGATTTGCAGCACATTGTTGAAATCGTGGGCCACCCCGCCCGTCAGCTTGCCGATCGATTCCAATTTTTGCGATTGCAGCAAGGCTTGCTCGCTGCGCGCCAAGGCCGCGCGCGCGTCCTTTTCATCCGTCACGTCGCGGCCGATGGCGTGTATCAATTCCTGGGCCGGCACGGCGGTCCAGGAAATCCAGCGATAGGAACCGTCGCGGTGCCGGTAACGGTTCTCGAAACGCAGGGTGGTCAAGCCGCTTTCGAGCTTGGCGATCTCGCCCGTGGTGGTGGCGCGGTCGTCGGGGTGGATGCAATCGAGGAAATCGAGCCCCAGCGACTCGATTTCCGACAAGCCCAAAATGGTCGACCAGGCCGGATTGACGGCGATGATCATGCCGCCGAAATCGGCCACCAGCATGATATCGGTCGACAAGCGCCACATCCGGTCGCGGTCGGCGGTGCGGTTGGCCACCTCGATTTCCAGCGAAGAATTGAGATAGGCCAGCTTGTCGGACACATTTTTTTGTTCCTGCACGTCGGTATTGGTGCCAACCCAGCGCGTCACAGCGCCGCGCTCGTCGCGCACCGCCACCGCGCGCGCCAAAAACCAGCGGTAGCGGCCGTCGGCGGCGCGCAGGCGAAATTCGGCTTCATAGTCCCGGCCGCTGGTCAGCGACGCCGTCCAGCTTTGCAAGGCGCCGGCCACATCGTCGCCGTGCACCACCGCGCCCCAGGCATCGCCGTCGAGCTGGCCGGGCGCCGCGCCGGTATATTCGTACACCCGCTCGTTGAACCAATACAGGGCGCCGTCGGCGCGCGCCAGCCAAGCCTGGTTCGGCATGGCCTTGGCCAGGGTGCGGAACTCGGCCTCGCTCTCGAGCAAGGCGCTGCGCGCCACCCAGTGCTGATGGATATCCTCGGTCGAGCCATACCATTGCACGATCGCGCCGCGCTCGTCGCGCCGGCAAAAGGCGCGCGAACGCATCCAGCAATAGCGCCCGTCGAGCATGCCCACCCGGTGTTCGATATCGTAGGGCTCGCCACTCGTCACGGCCCGCTGCCAAGTGTCGATCGAGCGCTGTAAATCGTCCGGATGCATGGCCTCGCCCCAGCTGCCGCCCAGGCCGGAGGTGCCGGTCCATTCGCGCCAGCGGTTGGCCACGTAATCGAGCTGACCGTCCGGGCGTGCAGTCCACAATACCTGGGCATTGAGCTCGAAGGCATGGCGGAAATGGTCGGCGCTGTCGCTCACGCTGCGTTCGCACAGATAACGTTCGATGGCGTGGGCGCAGCCGCGCGCGCACACGTTGAGCAAATCGGTATCGACCTGGGTGGGTCGCTTGGGCAAGGAAAACAACCAGCCCAGCACGCCGAGGATCTTGCCTTTGGCACCGAAGATCGGGGCGACCCAGCATGCCCGAAAGCCATGCAGCAAGGCATCCTTGCGGCCCTGGGTCCAGCCCTGGTCTTGCGCGATGTCGCCCGAGAGCACCGGCGCGCCGGCGAACGCGGCGCTGCCGAAAGGGCTGCCGCCCTCGCCCACCGACGATTGTTGCAAGACGGCGCGGTACTCCTCGCTCAAGCCGGGCGCCACCACCGCCACGAAACGGTCGGTGTCGTCGAGTAAGAGCACGCAAGCGCGCATGCCGTCCTCGGCCAGTTCTTCGGCACCGCCGACGACAATCTCCAGGCCATCGGCCAAAGAAGAACCGGCCGCGATACTGGCCAGGGCGGCGTGCTCGAACTCTAGCATCGCGAGAATTTTATGGGAATGCACGGTATCTGGACGGGGGCGGCTGGCGACGCTGGAATATACCATGTCGAGCAAGGAATAAAGGCATACGCGTGCGATATCGCAGGACGGACCCCGGCGCCCGCTTCGGTGGCCGGTTCAGTCTCCGCTTCAGCGCCGGTTCAGTCTCCGCTTCAGCGCCCGCTGCGGCGGCGAGCCCGGTCGGCCGCGCGCCGACGCGCCCGAGTTCGCTACAATGGCGCTTCCGCCACCGCACAAAGTCCGCCATGCGCTACTGCTTTCCCCGCTTTCATCGGTCGCTCTGGAGCGCGCTGCTGCTCCAGAGCGGCGCCGTCTTGGCCGCCCCCTTGACCTTGGCCGACTATTTGGCCCTGCGCGGCCCCGCGCCCACGGCGCACATCGCTTACGGCAGCGCGCCCTCGCAATTTGTCGAGCTGTTCCGTCCAGCCGGAGAGGGACCGTTTCCGGTGGTGTTGCTGGTGCACGGGGGCTGCTGGACCGTCCAACACGGCGGCATCGAACAAATGCGCGGCATGGCCGGCGAGTTGGCGGCGCAAGGCATCGCGGTCTGGAACATGGAATACCGCCGCGTCGACGAAGCGGGCGGCGGCTATCCCGGCACCTATCTCGACTTGAACGCCGCCATCGACAAGCTCGAAAGCGAAGCGCGGCGCTATCGGCTCGACACGCACCGCGTGGTGGCGGTCGGCCACTCGGCCGGCGGCCATCTGGTGCAATGGATAGGCGGGCGCGGCAAAGTCGCGCCCGATAGCGTTCTATTCCAGGCCCGAGGGCTGCCCGTGCCGCACATCATCAGCCTGGGTGGCTTGGCCGACTTGCGCCACGAAAAAACGCTGATCCAATCGAGCTGCGGGCGCGACGTGGCCGACCTGACCGGCGCGGCCAGCCCGGCGCGACCGGACGTGTTCGCGGACACCAATCCGGCCGAACTCATCCCCAACGGCAGCAAGACCGTGCTGGTGACGGGCGCGCTGGACACCATTTCGCCGCCGCGCGCCGCGCTCGACTATGCCGCGCGGGCGCGCCGCGCCGGCGACCGCGCCGACACCGTCATCTTGCCCGACGCCAGTCATTTCGACGAGGTGGCGGTGGCTTCGCCGTCCTGGAAACTGATTCTTCCGCTGATTCGCGACGCGCTGGGCATGCCGGCCGCCGCCATGCCCGATGCCGCCCCGGCCGCCCCCGCCGCGGACAAGCCGGCCGGCGCCCCGGGCCAGCGGCAGTAGAAGGTGAGGCCGACCGCCTACAAGGTGCTCAGGTATTGCGCCAACCGGGCGAAACTGT
>JAYVUV010000315.1:0-6505 GCA_043787615.1 Janthinobacterium sp.
GCTGGTATCAAGCACACGCGAACTTGTCGTCCAGCCCAACGACATCATCCCGTATCGCTGTAGCAAGACAGCAATCGAAATAGTTTCCGTCCTACATTCACGGCAGCGGCATCCTTGAGCTCCAAGGCCGAGCGGTCGCCGCCGCATGCAGCAGCTCAAACCGTGAGACCCGCTTACGCCGACGACCCCGCCGCCATCGGCAACACCGGCAACCCATCGCGCTTTTCCACCCCGACCGATATGCCCAGCAACACGATGCCGCCCAGCGCCAGCGCGCCGCCCACCAAACCGGTCGAGGCCAGGCCCCAGCCGGCCGTGATCGCCATGCCGCCGGCCCAGGCGCCCAGCGCGTTGGCGATGTTGAAGGCGGAATGGTTGAGCGCCTGCGCCACCGTTTGCGCGTCGCCGGCCACATCCATCAAGCGGGTTTGCACCGCCGGCACCACGGCGATGCCGCAACCGATCAAGAACAAATTGATGCCGGCCGCCCACACGTTGGCGCAGGTCCAGTAAAACGCGGCCAGCGCCAGCGCGTTCCAGATCAAGACGCCGAAAATCGTGCCGATGCGCGAACGGTCCGCCAGCCGGCCGCCCACCAAATTACCCAGCGTCATGCCAACCCCGATCAGCGCCAGCAGCACCGACACCGTCAGCGGCGACACCTTGGTGATGGTCAGCAACGTCGGTGTGACGTAGGTGTACATGGCGAACATGCCGCCGAAGCCGACCGCCACCAGCAACAAGGTCAGCCATACCTGCAAGCGGCGGAACACGCCCAGCTCGCGCCGCGGACTGGCGTTGCCGGCCGCGACGTAGGGCAGGAAAATGGCCACCATCGCCATGGTCAGCAAGCCCAGGGCGCCGACCAGCACGAAAGCCGAGCGCCAACCCAGGCTTTGCCCCAGCCAGGTGGCCAGCGGCACGCCGATGATATTGGCCACCGTCAAGCCCAGCAACACCCGCGCCACCGCCTGGGCGCGCCGCTCGGGCGGCGCCATCGCGGCCGCGACCAGGGCCGCCACCCCGAAATAGGCGCCGTGCGGCACGCCGGCCATGAAGCGGGCCAGGATCAGCAAGCCCGGGGTGGGCGCCAACGCGCCCAGAAAATTGCCCAGCGCGAACATCAACATCAGGCAGATCAACATCATGCGGCGCGGCATGCGCGCCAGGAAGATGGTGATCAAGGGCGCCCCCACCACCACCCCGAGCGCGTAGGCGCTGATCATATGGCCCATCTTCGGCAGCGTCGTGCCGAGGTCGTCCGCCACCAGCGGCAAGATGGTCATGGAGGCGAACTCGCCGGTGCCGATGGCGAGACCGCCGATCGCCAGCGCCAGATCGGCCAAGCCGGCGCCATGGGGCGCCGTGATGCGGTGAAAAATGGAGTCGTCGGGAAGCGCGTGATCGTGCATTGGAGTAGGGGAAATGGAATGGGCGGTGGAACCCTCAGAATATCATGCACTGCAACAATGTGCTGCCGGAGATCAATTTTGCTTGCCCGGGCGAGGTGGGCTTACCACACCGGCGTCCGGCCGGAGCGGAAACACTTGTCATTTTGAATAATCGGGCCGGCCCGTCATGGCCTAGTCACATGGCTCGAATATGCTACTACCCGGCAACCAAACACGGCATAATTACAACGCAACATTGACACGCGCGGCGCGCACCATGCGCTTCCCACCCATCGCAATCCAACCAGGCGCCAGCGCATATGATCCAGCACACTTTCTCCTTTCAGCGCTTGGCCGGCGCCCTGTTGCTGGTGTCCGGCGCGGGCTTGTGCTGGGCCGGCCCGGCCGTGGCGACCAAGCCCGGCGCGGCACCGGCGGTCAAGGCCGCGCCCGGCGCGCCCAAACTGGTGGTGGTGATGGTGGTCGATGGCTTGCCGCAGGAGCAAGTACAGCGCTACCGCGAGCAATTCGGCCCGGGCGGCTTCCGTCGTTTGCTCGACCAGGGCGCGTGGTACAGCAACGCCCACCAAGCCCACGGCATCACAGTGACGGCCATCGGCCACGCCGCCATCCTGTCCGGCGCCTACCCTTATCAGCATGGCGTGATCGGCAACAACTGGATCGATCCCGACACCCACACCTCGGTCTACTGCACCGAGGACCGGGCCTACACCTACATCGGCGAGGACACCAAGCCCGGCGACGGCACCTCGCCGGCCAAGTTGCGGGTCAGCACTCTGGGCGATGAAATGCGCTACGCCAGCGGCAACCAATCGAAGGTGGTGACGGTCTCGGGCAAGGACCGCGGCGCCATCCTCTTGGCGGGCAAGGCCGGCACCGCCTATATGTATATGGAAAAGACCGGCAACTTCGCCAGCAGCACCTATTACATGGCGTCCCATCCGGAATGGGTGCAACGTTACCAGGCCACCAAGCCGCAAGACCGCTACTACGGCAAATCCTGGACCCCTCTGTTGCCGGCGGCCGCTTATGAACACGATGCCGGCGACGAGTTTTATCCGGCCAAGGCCGGCGTCAACAACCGTTTCCCCTTCACCTACTACAGCGAAAGCGGCAATCTGGACGCCGACTATTACAACCGCTTGCGGGTCGGCCCCTATCTGGACCAGTTGACGCTGGACTTCGCGCGCGCCGCCGTGCTCGGCGAAAACCTCGGCAAGAACCCGGCCGGAGTGGCGGACGTGCTGGGCGTGAGCTTGTCCAGCCACGACTATGTGAACCACGCCTTCGGACCGGAAAGCAAGATGTCTCACGACCATCTGCAACGCCTGGACCGCATGATCGCCGAGTTCTTCACCTTCCTCGACCAGCGGGTTGGCATGGACAATGTGATCGTGGTCATGACGGCCGATCACGGCTTCGCCAACACGCCCGAGTTTGCCCAAGCCCAGCACCGCGACGCGGCCCGCATCGACGGCGAACGGCTGGTCACGGCGCTGGACAAGCAACTGACGCAGGATTATTCGGCCGGTAAACTGGTCAGCGGCTGGTCGCTGCCCAACATCCATCTGGACTACGGGCAAATCGAGCGCAACGGCTTGCGACGCGACGAAATCGAAAACGCGGCGGCGCGCTTTTTGCTCGCCCAGCCGGGCGTGGCCCAAGTCTATACCCGCACCCAGCTCGAAGCGGGCGCGGTAGGCAACACGCGCATGGGTAACTTGATGCAGCGCGCCTGGAATCGGCAGCTGTCGGGTGACTTGATGGTGGTGACCAAGCCGTATTGGTACTTCGGCACCGGCACCAGCGGCAGTTCGCACGGATCGCCGTATTCCTACGACACCAACGTGCCGCTGATGATCATGGGCAAACAATGGATCAAGCCGGGCGCCTACTCCCAATACGCGGAAGTGGTCGATATCGCCCCCACCCTGTCCCACTTGCTGCGGGTGCGCCTGCCCTCGGCCGCCGACGGCCGCATTCTGAGCGAAACGTTACGCTAGACGCCAACCCGCCTGCGCGCCAGAGCGACGCCAAGGCCGCGCCGAACGAAAAAAGCCGCATCGATGCGCATCGATGCGGCTTTTTGCTTCCCGCCCCGGAACCATCCCGCGGCGGGCGGTTCTCACACCCCGTGCTTAATTGCGGCGCGGATTGTCGGGACGCGCGTCGTTGCGGTTGGGCACGCCGTCGCCATCGCGGTCGTGGTCGCGCCCGTTTCTAACGCCGTCCCCGTCACGGTCACCGCCACGCCGTTCGCCGCTATGCCAGCCGCCCCGGTTGAAGCGCCAGCCATCGCCGTCGCGCTGCCACTCGGACTGCTGATAATACTGGCCCGCGCGCGCCCGCTCCCAATGGCCGCCGACCCACACATGCCTTCTGCCGGTCCAGTTCCAATAGCCTGGCGCCCATTCATAACCGCGCCGCGCGGCCGGCACCGTCTCGTGGCGCAAGGGCGGCGGCTCGCGTCCGATCACCACGTTCACGCCCACTTGCGCCATCGCTTGCATCGGCAAGAAAACCGCGCCGCCAAGCGCAATCACGGCCGCGGCGGTGGAAAGAATACGTTTCATGGTGCCTCCAAATTTGTTGTGTGATCTCACTATAGATCCCTGGCCGGAGGAAACAATCATTGATTCAACCGCTTACAACAGATACAAAGCGACGCATCACTATGTTCGATTCCGCACAGATCATGGCGCCATCTGTTTGCTTGCGCGGCTTCCGTATATCGATATCGCCAATTATTCGACCCCCAACCGGCCGCGCGGCGCGGCGCATGCGCTACAGTCGAAGGCGGGGCGCCGCGCCGGCCGCCACGCGCAACGCTCCACCTAAAGGCCCGTCATGACCGTCCAGATCGTCGTTATCCTGCTGATCGCGCTTGGCGTGTGCGCCGGCCTATACCGGCTACAACAGCGTCGGGTTTCCTTCACCGTGCGCGTCTTGCTCGGCCTATGTCTGGGCATCGCGCTGGGCGGCGCGCTGCAAGCGGTGTTCGGCGCCACCTCGCCGGTGGTCGACACCAGCAAGGCCTATCTGGACATCATAGGCGGCGGCTACGTGAAATTGCTGCAAATGATAGTGATGCCGCTGATTATGGTCTCCATCGTCGGCGCGGTGCTCAAGCTGCGCGGCGCCAAGTCGCTTGGCGCGATCAGCGCGCTCACCATCGGCACCCTGATCCTGACCACCGTGGTGGCGGCGGCGATCGGCGTCCTGATGGCGAAATTGTTCGGCCTGAGCGCGGTCGGCTTGCGCCCGGCGGCGGCCGAGCTGGCGCGCGGGCAATACCTGCAAGGCGCGCTCGGCACCGCCCGGGCGATCTCCGCGCCGGCCATGTTCCTCAGCTTCCTGCCAGCCAATCCTTTCCTCGACTTAACGGGCGCCCGCAAGACCTCCACCATCGCCGTGGTGATTTTTTCCATCATGCTGGGCCTGGCCGCCACCGGCATCGCCGACAAGAAGCCGCAACTGTTCGCTTCCTTCGATCACGCGGTCCAGGTGGCGCACGCGCTCGTCATGCGCTTAGTCGCCATGGTGCTGCGCCTGACCCCGTACGGCGTGTTCGCCCTGATGGCGCAGATGCTGTCCGGTTCCAGCTACGCCGACATCGCCAAGCTGATCGACTTCGTGCTCGCCTCCTACGGCGCGCTGCTGCTCATGTTCCTGGTGCACCTGGCCATCATCGCGGCGGCCGGCTTGGATCCGCTGCTGTTCGTCAAAAAAATCTTGCCGGTGCTGATCTTCGCCTTCACCTCGCGCAGCAGCGCCGGCGCGATCCCCATGAACGTGCAAACCCAGACCGCGCGCCTGGGCACGGAACCGGGCATCGCCAACTTCGCCGCCTCGTTCGGCGCCACCATCGGCCAAAACGGTTGCGCCGGTATCTATCCGGCCATGCTGGCCGTCATGATCGCGCCCACCGTCGGCATCGACCCGTTCACGGCCGGTTTCATCGGCCCGCTGCTGGCCATCGTCGCCATCGGCTCGGTCGGCGTGGCCGGCGTCGGCGGCGGCGCCACCTTCGCCGCCCTCATCGTGCTGTCGGCGCTGGACTTGCCGGTCACGTTGGCCGGCCTGCTGATCTCGGTCGAACCGCTGATCGACATGGGCCGCACCGCGCTCAACGTAAGCGGCGCCATCACCGCCGGCAGCCTGGCCAGCCGGCTGCTGGGGCAGACCGATCTGGCGGTCTACAACAATCCGGCCGTGGCCGACCTGGATCTGACCGAACAGCAGGCCTGAGCGGCGCGGCGGCGACGCCGGATGCGCGCCGCCGGGCGGGCCTAGCCAGCACATTTCCTGCGCTATATCAAACAACGGTCTGTGCCAACGATTAAATCGCGCCGCGCCGAAAAATCGCCGAACCAGCGGCCAGATCATGCGTCTAATTTTTGCCAGCTCGAGATAGCGGGGCCGGGCAAAAAGAGGAGCACACCATGGCTTTCGATTTATACGATGCGAAGGGCTGCGCCATCGACCAGCAGCGGTTCAGCTGGCGCGAGCTGGTGCCGCAACCGATCAGCAAACTCGACGACGACGCCTTCACCCGCGCGCGCGTCATCATCATGACGGGCATCGAGCACGAACAACTGCGTTTCCAGCACATGGCGGCGCGCATGAACGGCCCGCTGCGTCTGCCGCTGGCGCGCGTGCGCCGGGCCGAGCAGCACCAAGCCACCATGATCAACTGGCTGCTGGGCGCCGACCACTCGCCGCTGGAAACCACCATCGCCTATCAGCAGGCGGCGCTGGAATTGACGGCCGCCGCCGCCCAGGCCGAGCCGGAGCCTTATCTGGCCCAGGTCTACCGCTTCGGCATGCTGGAAGACTTCGATCACCTCTACCGCTTCTCGGCCCTGCTCGACCGGCTGGAAGGCAAGGACGCCAACAACATCTTGCAAAGTTATACCGACATCCTGCCCGGCCGCCACACCTTCGTGCAACACCGCGCGCCCGGGGACGATCTGCGCCAACCCTACGAACTCCTGCGCGCCTCGCCGCTGAGCAAGCTGCACGCCCTCACCCTGACCGCCTGCGCCTTTCAGACCCATGCCTACTACATGACGGTCGGGCCGCAGTTTTCCGAT
>JAYVUV010000316.1:0-6117 GCA_043787615.1 Janthinobacterium sp.
GGAACAGGTGGGACGCCGGGATAACTTCTTCGATATCGGCGGCCATTCGCTGATGGCGGTGCGCATGATCTCGGCCCTGCGCGACGCGCTCGGCATCGAGATGGCGCTGATGGAAGTGTTCCGCCATACCACGCTGTCGGCGCTGGCGCGCTGGCTCGAAGGCGAACAGATCGCCCGCTATGACGCGGCCGAAGTGGCCGAGGCGGCGGCGGGGCTGGACGAGATGAGCGACGAGGAAGTGGCGCTGCTGCTTGAACAGGAGCGCGAGCTGGCGCAAGACAATGCGGGATAACACATGACTATGACGATAGACCTCGACAACATGAGTCCCGCGCGCCGCGAATTGCTGCGCCTGCGCCTCAAGCGCGGCGCCCAGGCCGCGCCGGATGTGCGTCTGGCCCCCGTGCCGCACGCGGACCGGGGCGGCCCGCTGCCGCTCTCGTGGGCGCAGCAGCGGCTGTGGTTCCTCGACCAGCTCGACAAATCGGCCAGCCACGCCTACCACATGCCGGCCGCGCTGCGCCTGCACGGCAGCCTCGACGTGCCGGCCCTGCGCGCCACCCTGGACCGCCTCGTGCTGCGCCACGAAGCGCTGCGCACCCGCATCGGCCTGCGCGATGGCGCACCCGTGCAGCGCATCGACCCGCCTGGTCCATTCGCCCTGCTCGAACACGATCTGTCCGGTTTGGATGACGCCGCGCAGCTGGTCGAAGCGACCCGCCTGGCGCTGGAAGAAACGTTGGCGCCCTTCGACCTCGAGCGCGGCCCGCTGATACGGGCCAGCTTACTGCGCCTGGCGCCCGATTGCCATCAGCTACTATTCACCCAACACCACATCGTGTCCGACGGCTGGTCGGTCGGCATCGTGCTGCGCGAAGTGAGTGCGCTATACGCCGCCTTCAGCCGGGGCTTGCCCGACCCGCTGGCGCCGCTGCCCTTGCAGTATGCCGACTATGCCGCCTGGCAGCGTGGCTGGCTGCGCGGCGCCGAGCTGGAACGTCAGCTCGGCTTTTGGAAACAGCACTTGGGTGGCGCCCCGGCGCTGCTGGAGCTGCCGCTGGACCATCCGCGCCCCGCCGTCCAGGGCTATGCCGGCGCCAGCGTCGTGCACATTCTACCGGCCCCGCTGGCCGCCTCCCTGCGCGCGCTGGGGCAGCGCCACGGCGGCACCATGTTCATGACCCTGCTGGCCGCCTGGTCGGCCCTGCTGGCGCGCCTGTCCGGCCAGGACGATCTGGTGGTGGGCACGCCGGTGGCCAACCGGCAGCGCAGCGAACTGGAAGGGCTGGTGGGCTTTTTCGTCAACACGCTGGCGCTGCGCATCACCCTGGACGAGAATGAAACGGGCGCGGCGCTGCTGGCGCGCGCCAAGGCCGCCACGCTGGCCGCGTGCAGCCACCAGGATCTGCCCTTCGAACAAGTGGTCGAGGCGCTGCGTCCGCGGCGCAGCATGGCGCACCACCCGCTGTTCCAAGTCATGCTGTCGGTCGATAACACGCCGCGCTCCGGCGCCGTCGCCTTGCCCGGCTTGCGGGTCGAGCCCCTGACGCAGAGTGCCGCCACCACCCAGTTCGATCTGGCCCTCAACGTGCACGACGACGGTCGCGTGCTCGAATGCGCCTGGCACTATGCCAGCGCGCTGTTCGAGCCGGCCACCGTGCGGGGTTGGAGCCGGCACTTTGAAATCCTGCTGGCGGCCCTGGCGGCCGATCCGTCGCTGCCGGTGGCGGCGTTGCCGGTGCTCGACACTTCCCAGCGCGCCGAGCTGCTGGCCCTGGCGCGCGGCGCCGGCTTGCCGGGCGCGCCCCCGGCCCTGATGCACGTGCTATTCGAACGGCAGGCCGCGCGCACGCCGCACGCGGTGGCCCTGCGCGACGAGGGCGGGGAAGTCAGTTATGCCGAAACCAACCGCCGCGCCAACTTGCTGGCGCGGCGCCTGCTGGCAACCGTGGCCCGTCCCGATACGCGGGTGGCCATTTATGCCGAACGCAGCGTGGAAATGGTGATCGGCCTGTTGGCCATCCTCAAATCGGGTGCCGCCTACGTGCCGCTGGACCCATCCTATCCACTCGACCGGCTGGCCTATATGCTGGAAGACAGCGCGCCGGCCGCCGTGCTGGCGCAGCCGGCGCTGGCGGCGCGGCTCCCGCCGCTGAGGGTGCCGTTGCTGCTGCTCGAAGCGGCGGCCGAAGCAGGCGAGGCGTCGAACCCCGAGCCGGCCGCGCTAGGCCTTACGCCGGCCCATCTGGCCTACGTGATTTATACCTCGGGCTCCACCGGCAAACCCAAGGGCGCGATGAACCAGCACGACGGCTCGGTGAGCCACCTGTTGTGGGCGCGCGACTATTTCGCCCTCGCCGGGCACGACCGCGTGCTGCAAAAAACCCCGGTCGGCTTCGACGTGTCGGTGTGGGAAATTTTCCTGCCCTTGCTCTCCGGCGTGACGCTGGTGATGGCGCGCGCGCGCGGCCACACCGATCCGGCTTACGTGTGCGCGGCCATCGCCCAACACCGCATCACCGTCGCGCATTTCGTGCCGTCGATGTTGGCCCTGTTCCTGGACCAGCCCGAGGCGGCCGCCTGCCGCTCGTTGCGCATGGTGGTGTGCAGCGGCGAAGTGCTGCCGCCCGCGTTGTACCGGCGCCTGGCGCAGGTGCTGCCCGGGGTGGCGCTGCACAATCTGTACGGACCGACTGAAACGGCGGTCCACATGACGGCCTGGGAATGTACTCCCGAAGCGGCGCGCCGGGTGTCGATCGGCCAGCCTATCCCGGGCAGCGCCGTGTACGTGGTCGATGCCCTGGGCCGGCTGCTGCCGCGCGGCGCGACCGGCGAACTGTATATCGGCGGCACGGTCGTCGGGCGCGGCTATTTGCACCGGCCGCGGCTCACCGCCGAGCGTTACCTGCCCGACCCGTATGCGGCGGAGGGGGAGAGGGACGCGCGCTTGTACCGCAGCGGCGACATCGGCCGCTGGCTGCCCGGCGGCGGTCTCGAATACCTGGGCCGCAACGATTTTCAGGTCAAGCTGCGCGGCTTGCGGATCGAGCTGGGCGAGATCGAGGCCGGCTTGCGCGCCTGCGAGGGCGTGCGCGACGCGCTGGTGCTGGCGCGCGCCGACGGCGGCGAACAGCGTCTGGTGGCCTATCTGCTGGGGGACGAGGACGGGACGCAGGTGGCGGCATTCGCGCTGCGCGCCGCGCTGTCGGCCGGCTTGCCCGAGTATATGGTGCCGGCATTGTACGTGTGGCTGCCGGCATGGCCGCTCACGCCAAGCGGCAAGCTGGACCGGTTGGCGCTGCCCGCTCCCGGCCACGCCGACCTGGACCTGGAAGCCTACGAGGCGCCCCGCGGCGCCACCGAAACAGCGCTGTCGCTGCTGTGGCAAGAATTGCTGGGTGTGGAAGCGGTGGGCCGGCGCGACGATTTCTTCGCGCTGGGCGGCCACTCGATGCTGGCCATGCGCCTGCATGCGCGCGTGCGGGCCGAATGGGGCGGGGCGTTGGCCCTGCGCGACATCGTCGCGTCGCCGCAATTGCATGCCATGGCGGCGGCCATCGACGGGCGTGGCCGGGCCGGCCTGTCGATTCTGGTGCCGCTGCGTGCCGAAGGCGATGGCGCGCCCCTGTTCCTGGTGCACTCGGGCGGGGGCGAAGTCAATTACGGGCGCGACCTGCTGCCCTGGCTGCCGCCGCGTCTGCCCTTGTACGGCTTGGCCGCCAGCGGCCACCAGCAAGGCGAAACCCTGCCCGACAGCGTGGAAGCGATGGCGCGCGCGTATGTGGAGGCCATGTGCGACGTGCAGCCGCGCGGACCATACCGGATCGCCGGCTGGTCCGCCGGCGGCACCATCGCTTGCGACATGACGCGTCAGCTCGAACAGCGCGGCGAACAGGTATCTTTTTTGGGCTTGATCGATACCCATCACGCCTACCACGAAGGGCCGGGCGCCGGCGACCACTTGCTGAACCAGGGCCAATTGCTGTTCGAGTGGCTGGGCGGGAAAGGCGCCGACGCCGGCCAACTGGCCGTGCTGGACGCGTTGGCCAAGGCCGACCGGGTGGACGCCATGCTGGACCTCGCGATGGGCCAGGGCTGGATCCCGCCCGGCCTGGAGCGCGGCTGGCTGCGCCGTCACATCGCGCTGCGCCAGGCTATCGTGCGCGCGCTGCTGGCTTACCGCACGCCGCCCCTGTCGGCCACGGTGCATTTATTTACCGCGCAGGATGGCGCCACCGACCCCACGCTGGGCTGGAGCGCGGCGGGCGCGCACCTGTCCCACGTCGTGATCGGGGGCAGCCACGCCAGCATCGTCACCGAACCCCACGTCCGGCGCCTGGCGCTGGCCATCACACAAGGTCTGGCCGGCGGCTGGACAGGAGAAGCGGCATGAGCGAGATTGAAAGCCTGATGGCCCTGGCCAAAGGGCAGGGCATCGGCCTGGATCTGGATGGCGACAGCCTGCAGGTCGAGTGCCCGATCGACGAGTTCGACCCGGGTTTGCTCGATCGCATACGCGACCGGCAGCAGGACATCATCGAGGTGCTGCGGCGCGCCAGGCTGGCGCCGCGCGCCTGCGCGCCTTCGTTCGCCCAGCAGCGTCTCTGGTTGGTCGACCGTATCGCCGGCGGCAGCGTCGAGTATAACCAGCCGCTGGCGGTAAGCTTGCGCGGCCCGCTCGACCTGGACGCCGTGCGGCGCGCCTTCGACACCATCGTGGCGCGTCACGAAGCGTTGCGCACCCGTTTCCTGTACCGCGACGGCGAACTGCTTGCCCTGGTCGACCCCGCGCGCGGCGTGCCGCTGCCGGTGGCGGCCCTGCCCGCGCACGGTCAGGAAGCGGCGCTGCGCACCGCCATCTCGACGGAAGCGAAAACCCCGTTCGACCTGGAACGCGACGTGATGCTGCGCGCGCGCCTGCTCGAATTGGAAGGGCAGGAACAGGCGCATCACGTCTTATTGGTGACCCTGCACCACATCGCCTCCGACGGCTGGTCGGTGGGTTTGTTCATGCGCGAATTCGCCCAGCTGTACGCCGCCCTGCGTACCGGGTCGGCGCCCGCGCTGGCCGCGCCGGGCATGCAATACAGCGCTTACGCGGCCTGGCAGCGCGAACGCCTGCAAGGCCCGCTGCTCGACGAGCATCTGGCCTACTGGCGCGGCGCGCTGGCGGGCATGCCCGCCGCGCACAGCCTGCCGCTTGCCCATCCCCGTTCCAGCCCGGCCGACACCGAGGGCGCGGCCATCGTCACGCGGGTGGGAGCGGCATGCAGGGAGAAGCTGGCGGCGCTGGCGCAGCGCCACCAAGCCACCCTGTTCATGGTCTTGCACAGCGCCTTTGCCGCGCTGCTGCATCGCTATAGCGGCCAAGACGACCTGGCGATCGGCACCCCGGTGGCCGGGCGCAGCCACTGCGAGCTGGAAGACACGATCGGCATGTTCGTCAACACCCTGGTGCTGCGCAGCCGCTGCGCGCCCGGCATGCGCTTTTCCGCGCTGCTGGAACAGGGCAAGGCCACCGTGCTGGGCGCGTTGGATCACCAGGACCTGCCGTTCGACATGCTGGTCGACCGGCTCGGCGCCGAACGCCCGGCCAGCCACGTGCCGCTATGCCAGGTGCTGTTCGCGGTGCAGGAGCGGCATGTGGACCGCATCGCGCTGCCGGGCGTGCGGGCCGAGGTCTTGCCGGGCGCGCTGGAGCGCGTGAAATTCGAGCTCGAAACCGAAGTCACCCTGACCGGCGGCGCGCTGGAAATCCGCTGGCGCTATGCCACGGCGCTGTTCATGCCGGAAGCCATCGCGCGCATGGCGGCCGCCTACGACGAACTGCTCGAGGCGGTCGCGGACGATCCCGACCTGCCGCTGGACCGCATTGCTCTAGCCGCCCCCGACGCGCGGCTGCTGGCCCTATGGAATGGAACCGAGTGCGACTTCGCGCCCGCCACCCTGGCCGGCATGGTCGAAGCGCAGGCGGGGCGCACGCCGCACGCGCGCGCCCTGGTCCTCGGCGACGACAGCATCAGCTACGCCGCATTGAACGCGCGCGCCAATCGCCTGGCCCGCCACCTGGTTGCCGAGTACGCGATCGCCACCGGCATGCCGGTGGGCCTGTGCGTG
>JAYVUV010000317.1:0-4082 GCA_043787615.1 Janthinobacterium sp.
AGACGGCGCGGCGGACCGAACGCTCGCCCGGCGCGCGGCCGATACCGCCCGCGCGTGCGACGGGGCGGCGCCCCGGGCCGCGTCCTCTTCCTCCTCGCCGAGCATCGCCTTCAACCACGCCAGCTCGTCCAACTTTTCCGTGGCGAAGGCCAGCGCGGCGCGCAGTTCCGGGTCGATGGCGCTTTCGCGCGCCAGGCCGAGCGGCACATGCAGCAGCGAGCAGGACGCGGCCAGCCACAGGGCGCCGCCGCGCTTGGCCAGCAGCGGCCGCAGCGCCGCCAGCGCCCGCTCCAAGTCGCAGCGCCAGATATTGCGTCCGTCAACGATGCCGACCGACAATACCTTGGGATGGGCCAGCCAATCGCAGACGCTGGTCAGCTCGTGGCGCGCGCGGATACCGTCCACGTGCAAGCCGGCCACGGGCAGGCGGCAAGCCAGGCTCAGATTTTCCTCCAGCGGCGAAAAATAGGTGGCCAGCAGCAGCTTGACCCCGACTTGGTTCAATTGCCAATACACCGGCTCGAAGGCGGCGCGCCAGGCCGGTTCCAGGTCCAGGCCCAGGATCGGTTCGTCGATCTGGACCCAGGCCACGCCCTGGCGCTTGAGGCGGTCGAGCAGGGCGCCATACACGGGCAGCAATTGCTCGAGCAAGTCGAGCCGGCCGAATCGCGCCGGCAAGGCCGCGCCGCCCTCGGCCTGTTCCCGGCCCAGCCACAAAAAGGTCAATGGTCCCAGCAACACCGCTTTCACGGCGTGCCCGAGCGCTTGCGCCTCGGCCACCTCGGCCAGCAGGCGTCCGGCGGCCAGGGTGAAGCGGGTGGCCGGGGAAAATTCCGGCGTCAAATAGTGATACGGGGTGTCGAACCATTGGCGCGCGGCCAAGCCGGGCTGGCCGTCGCGGCCGTCGGCCAGCACCGGCAGGCGCGCCAGGTCCGGCTCGGCCGGCGCGAAGCCGAAGCGGGCCGGTTCGCAGCCGAACAGCTGCATGTGCTGGGCCACATGATCGTGATACGCGAAGTCGCCCACCGTCACCATGTCCAGGCCGGCCGCGCTTTGCAGCGCCCAGTGGCGCGCGCGCAGCATGGCGCCGCGGCGTTCCAGGGCGCCGTCCTCGCCCCGCCGCGTGGCCAGCATCGGTTCGCTTTCGGCGCCCAGGCGGGGAAAGCCGAGGATATGGGTCTGTATCGCATGCATTGGAGAGTCTGGTGAGTGGGCGGTCCGCCAGTCTGGCGCAAAGCCGTCTATAATCAAAACGAAAGATTTTTGCTTTCGCATGAAAAAAATTCATCATGGAACCATGTTAGAAATTCGCCATTTACGCACCCTGAGCGCGCTGCGTTCGGCCGGCAGCCTGGTGCGCGCCGCCCAGTTGCTCAACCTGACCCAATCGGCCCTGTCGCATCAGGTCAAGCTAGTGGAAAACCATTTCGGCGCCGCCCTGTTCGAGCGCAAATCGGCGCCGCTCGGTTTCACGGCCGCCGGTGCCCGCCTGCTGGCGCTGGCCGACTTGCTGCTGCCCGAGATCGCCCGGGCCGAACGCGACGTGGCCGGCCTGGCCCAGGGCGACCGCGGCCAGTTGCGCGTGGCGCTCGAATGCCACACCTGTTTCGACTGGCTGATGCCGGTGATGGACGCGTTCCGCCAGCGCTGGCCCGAGGTCGAGATCGATCTGGTGTCCGGCTTCCACAGCGAGCCGGCCGAGCTGCTGCGCGCGGGCGGGGCCGACCTGGTGATCGGCTCCGATTACAGCGCCGAGTTCGCCACTTTTCCGCTGTTCCGCTTTGAAATCCTGGTGGTGATGGCGCAAAAACACCGGCTGCACGGCCAACGCCGCCTGCGGGCGGCCGACTTCGCCGGCGAAACGGTGATCACTTATCCAGTGCCGGAGCAGCGCATCGACTTGATCCGCGAGGTGCTGCGCCCGGCCGGGGTGGCCTTCGAGCGCCGCACCGCCGAGCTCACCGTGGCCATCCTGCAATTGGTGGCCAGCCGGCGCGGCGTGGCCGCGCTGCCCAACTGGGCCATCAAAAATTATATCGACTACGATTATGTGATCGCGCGCCCGGTCGGCGAACACGGCTTGTGGAGCGATTTGTTCGTCTCGGTGCCGGCCGCCCTGGAGCGCAAAGCCTATGTGCGCGACTTCGTGGCCGTGATCCGCGAGCGGTGCGGCGCCACTTTGGATGGAATCAAATTGCTTTAGTGACAATTGGTGAGTCTTGCCACGTGGTCTGGATGATAATATTGACTTAGATCAAATGTTAGTCGCGGCGGCGCCGCTACGATAGAAGCCCGTGCGGCGCATCAAGCGCCGCACCGCCCACTCCACCGACGAGGACACCCATGTTTGCTATTTCTGAACAATTGACGCGCGCCACCAAAGCCGCCATCGACGCCCAACTGGTCAGCGCCAACGCGTTCGCCCAGGCGGCCTTCGACAGCGGCGCCACCGCCATCGGCTTGAATCTGGAAGCGTTCAAAACCTCGCTGGCGGCGGCCACGGTGGCGGCCAATCAAATTCTCGCGGTGAAACATCCCCAGGAACTCATCGGCATCGGCACCAACCAATCGCAGCAGGCGCTGGAGCGGGTCCAGGCTTACGGCCGCCAAGCCGCCAGCGTGGTGCAAGACAGCCGCGCCAAGTTTTCCCAGGTGGCCGAGCAGGAAGCGGCCGCGTCCAAGCAAAAATTGATCGAGCTGGCCGACGTCGTCAAGCAGGCGCCGGCCGCCGCCACCACCCCGCTCAACAGCTTCTTCAAAAGCGCGTTCGACCAAGCCCAGTCGGGGTATGATCAATTCGCCCGCAAGGGTCAGCAAGCGGCGGCCGAGGTGAAACAAGCCGGCGAGGCCTTCGCCGCCGCGCCGGCCGGCTTCGCCGCCGACGGCGCGCGCTAAGCGGCACGGCCAGCGCCAGACATGTGAACGGCGCTGGAATAGCGGCCGGCAGCGCGTTAGAATGCGTTGCATGTCGCTAGTTTAATTTAATGACCACAGGTCGGAATATTGGAGAAGCAAATGGATGACGTTGTAATCGTGGCCGCGGGCCGCACCGCAGTGGGCAAATTCGGCGGCAGCCTGGCCAAGGTGCCGGCGGCCGAACTGGGCGCGCACGTGATCAAGGGCTTGCTGGCCCGTATCAACCTCGATCCGAATTTGATCAGCGAAGCCATCCTGGGCCAG
The DNA here is from genome assembly GCA_043787615.1 of Janthinobacterium sp. Classification (GTDB taxonomy): domain Bacteria; phylum Pseudomonadota; class Gammaproteobacteria; order Burkholderiales; family Burkholderiaceae_D; genus Janthinobacterium. The sequence continues at coordinate 3,181 of JAYVUV010000317.1, forward strand.
GTGCTGACCGCCGCCGTGGGCCAAAATCCGGCGCGTCAAGCCGTCATCAAGGCAGGCTTGCCCAACAGCATACCGGCCTATACCATCAACAAGGTGTGCGGCAGCGGCTTGAAAGCCACCCATCTGGCGGCCCAGGCCATCAAATGCGGCGACGCCGAGATCGTCATCGCCGGCGGCCAGGAAAACATGAGCGCCGCGCCGCACGCCATGAACGGCTCGCGCGACGGCGTACGCATGGGCGACATCAAAATGGTCGACACCATGATCGTCGACGGCCTGTGGGACGTCTACAACCAGTACCACATGGGCATCACGGCCGAGAACGTGGCCAAGAAATATGAAGTGTCGCGCGCGGCCCAGGACGAATTCGCGCTGCAATCGCAACTGAAGGCGGAAGCGGCGCAAAAGGCCGGCAAGTTCAAGGACGAGATCCTGCCGCTTGAAATCGCCCAGAAAAAAGGCAGCGTGGTGTTCGACAGCGACGAATACATCAAGGCCGGCGCCACCCTGGAATCGCTGTCGGGCCTGCGTCCCGCCTTTTCCAAGGAAGGCAGCGTCACCGCCGGCAACGCCTCCGGCATCAACGACGGCGCGGCCGCCGTCATCATGATGTCGGCCAGCAAGGCCAAGGAATTGGGCCTGACCCCGCTGGCCCGCATCAAGGCCTATTCCTCGTCCGGCCTGGACCCGGCCTTCATGGGCATGGGGCCGGTCTCGGCCACCCGCCTGTGCCTGAAAAAAGCCGGCTGGACCCACGAAGACCTGGATTTGATGGAAATTAACGAAGCGTTCGCCGCCCAAGCCATCGCCGTCAACCAGGAAATGGGTTGGGACACCAGCAAGATCAACGTCAACGGCGGCGCCATCGCGCTGGGCCACCCGATCGGCGCCTCCGGCGCCCG
>JAYVUV010000318.1:0-3410 GCA_043787615.1 Janthinobacterium sp.
AGGACACCAACCGCGGCGTGGTCGCGCTGTACGCCGAAATCGAGGAAAAAGCCGAGCGGCTGCGCAAGGCCGACGAAATGAAGTCGCGCTTCCTGTCCAACACCAGCCACGAACTGCGCACGCCACTGAGCTCGATCCGCGCCCTGGCCAAGCTGCTGCTGGACCGCATGGATGGCAATTTGACGGTGGAGCAGGAACGCCAGGTGCGCTACATCGCCGACGCCGCGACCGATCTGTCGGAACTGGTGAACGACTTGCTCGACCTGGCCAAGATCGAGGCCGGCAAGGTGGAACTGCAACTGGCGCCCTGCCATGTCGACAATCTGTTCAGCGCCTTGAAGGGCATGTTGCGGCCCCTGATCCAGCACGCCGGCGTGGAACTGCAATTTGTCGCCGCGCCGGGCCGGATGTTAGTCAGCGACGAGGCCAAGGTGGCCCAGATCCTGCGCAACTTCATCTCCAACGCGCTCAAATTCACCGAGGCGGGCCGGGTGCGGGTGGCCCTGGCCGACAGCGGCGACGCCGACCTGATACGCTTCGAAGTGAGCGACACCGGGATCGGCATCAGCGACGACAATCTGCACCTGATTTTCGAGGAGTTCGGCCAAGTCGAGCATCCCTTGCAGCGCCAGGTCAAGGGTACCGGCCTGGGCTTGCCCTTGTGCCGGAGCCTGGCCACTTTGCTCGGCGGCGAGGTCGGCGTCCATAGCGTCATCAACGTCGGTTCCACCTTTTTCCTGACGCTGCCGCGCCGCCATCCCGGCGCCCCGGACTCACCGTGAAAGTCCCGCCCCCATGAGCAAGTTAGCGACCCTGATCCTGAATGTCGATGACAACGACGGCGCGCGCTACGTCAAGACGCGCATCCTGCTCAACGCCGGCTTCCACGTCGAGGAGGCGGCCAACGGCACCGACGCGCTGGCCATGGCGCGCCGCCTGCTGCCGGCGCTGGTGCTGCTGGACGTGAAACTACCCGACATCAACGGTATCGAGGTGTGCCGCCGCATCAAGGCCGATCCGGCCACCGGCAGCATTTTGGTGCTGCAGACCTCGGCCGCGCTGACCGGCCGCGACGACAAGATCCGCGGCCTGGAGGGCGGCGCCGACAATTACCTGGCCGCGCCGATCGAGGCCGACGAATTGATCGCCAACGTCAACGCGCTGCTGCGGCTGCGCCAAACCCAGAGCGATCTGCGCAACAGCGAGGAACGCTTCCGCCAGCTGACCGACAATATCGAAGACGTGTTCTGGATGTTCGCGCTCGATGGCGGCGCGCTGCTGTACGTGAGCGTGGCCTACGACATGATATGGGGCCGCGCCCGCGCCGCGCTGGAGCAAACGCCGGGCGACTGGATCGCCGCCGTCCACCCTGAGGACCACAACGAGGTGCTCACGCGCTGGAACGCCCTGAACGACGGCGTCCATTTCGACCACGAATACCGCCTCCTCCAGGCCGACGGCGGCATACGCTGGGTGCGCGACCGCGCGTTTTTGGTGCATAACGCCGGCAACACGCCGTATCGGATCGCCCGCATCACCAGCGACATCACGCGCCGCAAGGAGATGGAGCGCCTGCTGTACGCGGCCGATCAAAACAAGAACGATTTTTTGGCCACCCTGGCCCACGAGCTGCGCAACCCACTCAGCCCGATCCGCAACGCGGTCGGCTTGATGGGCCAATCGAAGGACGCGGCGGTGCACAACAAGGCCCGCCTGGTGATCACGCGCCAGGTCGACCACTTGACGCGCCTGGTCGACGACCTGCTCGACGTGGCCCGCATTTCGGAGGGCAAGCTGACGCTGCGCCTGGAGGAAGTGGAGCTGCACGCGGTGCTGGCGCCGGCCCTGGAGGCGGCCGGCCCGACCCTGCAGGGGCGCGGCCACGACCTCGAAGTGACGCTGCCGGAGCAGCCGATCTGGCTGTCGGGCGACCCGGTGCGGCTGGCCCAGTCGATCGGCAACCTGCTGCATAACGCCGCCAAATTCACTCTCCGCAACGGCAAAATCCAACTGCTGGTCGAACTGGGCGACGAGCACACGGTGCGCATTTCGGTGCGCGACAACGGCATCGGCATCACCTCGTACAATCTGCCGCGCATCTTCAACATGTTCGCCCAGGGCGCCTCGGCCTCGGACCGGGCGCACGACGGCTTGGGCATCGGCCTGTCGCTGGTGTCGACGCTGGTGCACATGCATGGCGGGCGGGTGTCGGCGACCAGTCCCGGCATCGACCAGGGCAGCACCTTCACCATCGAATTGCCGCTGCTGCCGAATAGGACCGGGACCGCGATCGCGGCCGAGCCGGCGCCCACCGCCTTGCCGGAGCCGCGGGGCCGGGGCCGCACCCTGCTGCTGGTGGACGACAATGTCGATTCGGTCGAGATCATGCAGGAATTACTGACCGCGATGGGACACCGGGTCTACACCGCCAACCACGCCACCACCGCGCTCCAGATGGCCGAACTGCACCGGCCCGACGCGATCATCCTCGACATCGGCCTGCCCGACATCGACGGCTACGCGCTGGCGCGCCTGCTGCGCGCCCAGCCGCATTTCGCCACCACCCGGCTGATCGCCCACACCGGCTACGGCTCGCCCCAGGACCGCGAAAAAACCAGGGCGGCCGGTTTCGATTTTCACCTGGTCAAACCGGCCGACTTCGAAGCGCTCACGCAGGTCGTCAACAGCTAGCAGCCTGTCGGACTTGGGGAGTCGAAGCGAGAAATGCGCTGGACCAGGCCAGATTTTGACGATTTCGCAGTGCCAATAGCGAGCTATTGGCCGAGAAAGCGGCGAAATATGGACCGTCCCAGCGCATTTGGCAGCCGACGAGCCCAAGTCCGACAGACTGCTAGGGAAGCATCGATTGATTCTGGCCGATGGAATCGGCCGCGCAAAAAGTGCTCGGCAAGGCGCGACATCGCGGACATGCCGGGGGCATGGCGAGGATGTGCAACGCAGCTGAGCGCTTTTTTCGTGTGCCGAATCCGCCGTCATGAATGCATCCGTGCTTGCCTGGATTCGGCACGCTGTCGTACGGCGAAGGGGCGCGGCGCACGTCATGATCGGTGATTGATACACCTGACGACGCCCCCCTTCCGCCCCATGCCAGCCTTCGCGGCCCGCGCCGCTGCCCTGCCACGAGGACGTGGCCCTGGTGGGGGCGCTGGAAAAAATCGGCGCCCGCTTCGCCTGGAGCGCCGCGCCGCGCATGCCCACCGGCGCCCGCACCGACGCGCGCGCCCGTGGCGGGTTCGCCGACACCATGCTGGCCGTGGTGGCGGCGCACCGCGCCGATGGCGAGGCGGCCGCCCGCAGGGCGCCTAAACCTTGACGGACGCCGGTCGCCGGCCGCGAAGCCGCTAGCGAATCGCCACCGGGTTCACGTTGACCTGGGTCGAGCCGACGTA